>NZ_CP073586.1:2832500-3190573 GCF_022267555.1 Proteiniphilum propionicum | reverse complement strand
TAATGAGAGATGAGGGAGGTTGTTTTTTGCAGGTTTGATGCAGTTTATATTTAATAGTTTAAAATGTTAATTAATGAATTTATGTTGTTAAACACAAATTTTTATTAGGACGTTTCAAAAAACTGTGTTAATTTTACACCAATTATACAGAAAATCAATCTTCATCAATATCTTATTCTTAAACCCAGGAAATTACATGAACAATTTGTATAGCGAATCCGGTTTGCTTGTCAAAGCTTTTGACAAAACAGTGGATGGCAGGCAAACCGGGTTATACATTCTTAAAAACAAATTTGGAAGTGAAGTCACCGTAACTAATTACGGAGCTAAAATTGTATCGTTAATGGTTCCCGATAAAAACGGAATATTAACTGACGTAGTTTTGGGACACCCCACTATCGATGAGTACCTAACCTCGGAAGAGCCCTATTTTGGTGCTGTCTGCGGCAGAACAGCCAATAGGATTGCAGGAGGACGGTTTGAACTGGAAGGTAGGGAGTATCATCTTGCCATAAACAATGGACCAAACTCGCTGCATGGTGGCATCAAGGGATTTAACGCAGTTGTATGGGAGGTGAAAAAAGTGACAGACAACAGCATTCAACTGTTTTATCTGTCAGCCGACGGTGAAGAGGGTTTCCCCGGCAGCCTGTCTGTAACGGTAACATACACATTAACTGATGACAATGCTCTGGACATAAATTATAGGGCAACAACAGACAAAACTACCATTCTTAATCTTACCAATCACTCCTATTTTAATCTTTCAGGACAAGGCGATGAATATATTGGTGAACATATTCTTATGCTAAATGCCTCCAGCTACCTGCCTACAGACAATACAGCCATACCCTTGGGCGATGCAGAACCGGTGAAAGGAACTCCGTTCGATTTTACCCGGCCGCATGCTATTGGTGAACGTATAGATGATGATTTTGAGCAACTTAAAATTGGCCGTGGCTACGATCATAATTTTGTATTGAACAAAAAGTCAGTAAATGAATATTCTTTCGCAGGTTTATGTGAATCGCCCAAAACAGGGATCAAAATGGAGATTTATACTACAGAGCCCGGAGTTCAGGTATATACCGGTAACTGGATGAATGGTAGCTTTGTTGCAAAAAACGGTAAACGTTATCCATCGAGGTCTGCCGTATGCTTTGAGACACAGCACTATCCGGATAGTATTAATAAACCGCAATACCCTTCAGTGATTTTGAGTACCGCTGAGATATTTAATTCCAGAACTACCTACAGATTCTTTGTGTGAGATAAATATTTGAAATATAAAGTAAAATTATTCTATAATTGAAATTATTAAACAATAAAAAAGTATGAATACGACAACTCAGAAAAAGAATTACGCATTGCCTATCGCGGTAATGTTCATGTTGTTTTTTATGATCTCCTTCGTTACCGGTTTGCAGAATCCGATGGGAGTTATTGTGAAAAACCAGTTCGGCGCAAGCAATGCCATGTCTCAACTTGGAAATCTGGCAAACTTTATCGCCTATGCTTTTATG
Organism: Proteiniphilum propionicum; assembly: GCF_022267555.1. Classification (NCBI taxonomy): domain Bacteria; kingdom Pseudomonadati; phylum Bacteroidota; class Bacteroidia; order Bacteroidales; family Dysgonomonadaceae; genus Proteiniphilum; species Proteiniphilum propionicum. The sequence goes on along the minus strand of NZ_CP073586.1, from coordinate 3,189,050 downwards.
GGAATCCCGGCTGGATTAATCCTTGAAAGAAAAGGATATAAATTCACTGCCCTGATGGCTGTAGCTATTGGTTTTATTGGAGTGACAATTACCTTCCTTTCAGGAACTGTGGCTAGTTTTGGTGTATATCTGACAGGTGCTTTTATCTCAGGTTTCTCAATGTGTATGCTGAATACCGTGGTCAACCCTATGCTTAACACTTTAGGCGGTGGTGGAAATAAAGGAAACCAGTTGATTCAGTTCGGTGGTGCAATCAACTCCATTGGAGCAACTATCGTTCCCATACTTGTGGGTTACCTGATGGGTGATGTGGCACGGGCTGCTATTAGTGATGCCAATCCTGCATTGTTTCTTGCAATGGGTATTTTTGCCTTTGCTTTTATTGTTATTTTGGCAGTTAATATTCCCGAACCACGTTTGGAGATAACACGTAACCAGCCTAAAAAAGAAAAAGTAAAAGACAAGCACAGTGCATTGTCGTTCCGTCACTTCGTTCTGGGTATTATCGCAATATTCATATATGTGGGTGTTGAAGTGGGTATTCCCAACATTGCTAACCTTTATATGACAACAGGTGCTGAAGGTGGTGGCCTTGGCATAGCTGCAGGAGTTGCAGGCTCAATTGTTGGGTTATACTGGTTGCTGATGCTTGCCGGTCGTTTAATAGGTGCTTCGGTTGGTGCTAAAGTATCAAGCAAGTCCATGCTTAGCTTTACATCATCATTGGGTATCTTGTTAATATTGACAGCTATCTTTATTCCTGCAGCACTTTCGATTAATTTATTCGGTGCTGTTGTGCCTATTAAAGTTTTCTTCCTTGTTTTAGGCGGTTTGTGCACTTCCATCATGTGGGGAAGCATCTTTAACCTTGCTGTGGAAGGATTGGGTAAATATACTGAAATGGCATCCGGAATATTCATGGTAATGGTTTGCGGTGGTGGAATACTTCCATATCTGCAGGGATTAATTTCCGATAAAGCTGGCTTCCTCAGTAGTTACTGGCTTGTGATCGCAGGTATGGCATTTTTGTTATATTATGCACTTGCCGGATCAAAAAATGTTAACAAGAATATTCCTGTAAACCATGAGGAGTAAGACAAAAAGTACTCTTTACAGAACTTATTCTTACGTGATTCATATTTATTAATCAGACAATAATGACAAAAGAACAAATAGTTAAAATTTTTCATGAAAAATTCGGTGCTGAAGCACCTGAGGTATATACCTCCCCGGGGCGTGTAAACCTAATCGGGGAGCATACCGACTATAATGGTAGTTTCGTTTTTCCGGGAGCAATTGACAAAGGGATGATTGCTGCCATCAGGTTTAACGGGGCCGATAAGGTGAAAGCTTATGCAATTGATCTTGACGAAAGTTCCGAATTTGGGCTCAACGAGGAGGATCTCCCTAAAGAGGGGTGGGCGAAGTATATTTTTGGCGTATGCCGTGAGATAATTAAAAGAGGAGGTACAATTAAAGCCTTCGATACAGTATTTTCGGGCGATGTACCACTGGGCGCAGGTATGTCTTCTTCCGCTGCATTGGAAAGCACCTATGCTTTTGCGCTGAATGATATGCTTAAACTGGGTATCGACAAGTTCGAACTGGCCCGTGTGGGACAGAGTACCGAGCACAACTATGTAGGAGTAAAATGCGGTATCATGGATCAGTTTGCCTCTCTATTCGGAAAGGAAGGACATCTGATACGCCTCGATACAAAAACAATGGAATATGAATACTTCCCATTCGATCCCCAGGGTTATAAGCTGGTACTGCTTGATACGGTGGTAAAGCATGAGTTGGCATCATCAGCATATAATAAACGTCGCGAATCGTGTGAACACGCAGCAAGAACCATTGCTAAACGCCATCCTGAAATGGAATTTTTGCGTGATGCAACAATGGAGATGCTCCTGGAGGTGAAGAATGAGATCTCAGAAGAGGACTTTATGCGTGCACAATATGTTATTGAGGAGACTCAACGCGTAAGAGATGTGAGCGATGCCCTTGAACGGGGCGACTATAAAACCGTGGGTGAGAAAATGTATGAGACTCATCATGGTATGAGCAAGTTGTACGAAGTGAGTTGCGATGAGCTCGATTTTTTGAACGATATTGCACGTGAACATGGGGTTACCGGTTCACGTGTTATGGGTGGAGGGTTTGGAGGTTGTACCATCAACCTTGTTAAAGATGAGTTACATGACAGTTTTGTAGCCGATGCCAAAGAAAAATTTAAGGCGCGCTTTGGCCATGAGCCGAAGGTGTACGACGTGGTAATAAGCGACGGTGCACGCAAACTTTAAGCTCTGTAAACACAAACCATGATAGAGAAGTAGGGATACGACAGTATCCCTCTTCTGTGTTTTTTTAACCGTTTTAACTACCTTATAATTACTATGTTACAGACATATTACAAAAATAATGATCAATTTTTGATCGCAGTGGATTGCATTATTTTTGGTTTTAGCAAAAAAGATCTTCACGTACTGCTTACCCGGCGGCCTGTTGAACCTTTAAAAAATAAATGGTCTCTTATGGGAGGTTTTATGGAAGCAGATGAAAGCCTGTATAAGGCAGCTGAAAAAGTGTTATACCGGTACACTAAACAGAAAAACATTTACATGGAGCAGGTAAAGGCTTACGGAGAGATAGACCGTGATACGGGGGGACGGGTTATTTCTGTAGCCTTTTATGCACTGGTGCCAACGGAAAATTTCAATACCTCACAGGCACGAAAGTTTGATGCCAAATGGACAAACATAAATAGACTACCGCAACTTATTTTCGACCACAACCTAATGGTAAACGATGCTCTAAAGCTTCTTCAGTATAAAGTTTCGACGCAACCTCTAATGTTTCGCTTCTTTAATAACAAGTTTACACTTCCTGCTTTGCAGGATCTTTATGAAGCTATTTATCAAATGCCTGTGGATAAACGTAACTTTAGGAAGAAACTCAGCTCGATGAACCTGTTGGATAAACTGGAGATAAAAGACAAGGAAAACTCTCGCAGAGGAGCCTTTTATTACAGATTCAACCAAAACAAATATGAGAGTTATCTTAAAACTGGAAAACGCTTCTCTTTGTAAGCGATATGCAATCTTAGTTATTTATTAGGTCTAAATATTGCAGACTGTTGCTGGTTCGTTTTAATTTTTCAGGTAGTAGTTTACCGTGGTTACTACCCTTATATTTTTAATGTATGGCGTGTTGGCATCCCTATCGGTAATGGAGAACTGCCCCTGTGAAGCATCGCGTATCTTACCGAGCTTGCTTCCGGAGTCGATGGCGAATTTTTCGGCGGCAAGCCGTGCGTTTTTGGTAGCCTCCTCTATCATTTGAGGTTTAATATCATTCAACCCGGTGAACTCGTAGATGGTGCTATAGCGGTAATCGCCACCCGTAATGGCAACACCCTGCTTCAGCAGTTCGGTTTGCTCTGAGATTAGTTTCCTTATTTTCTCCACATCTTTGGAAGTAACGGTGATTACCGATGTAGCATTGTACCGGTATTGAGGTGTTTGTGCGGAGTAACGTTCTGCCTCCATATCAATTATTTCAGGAGGAGCAACGCTTATCTCTTCGCTTGATATGTCGTTTGCCTGTAAAAACTCCACAATGGTTTTGTTCTTCGTTTGAATATTGTTGTAGAGCGTTAATAAATCATTACCTAAATCTTTGTACATCAAAGGCCAAACAACCTTATCTGCAGGGACCTCCATCTCGGCAAGTCCCTTTACCGTTACTACACGGTCTCTGTTTTTAAAATTACTGATACCGGTATTAATCATGACACCTATTAATGTCAGTCCCACCGCAATAATCAATGATTCTATCCTCCAGTTTTTCATTTTTATAAGTTTTTTTACGGAACTTGCACCTCACTATAACTGTTAAGTGAGAATGATTATGCCCGCACGTTTCATGTTTTTATTATATGTTTAACAACTAAACGGATAAATAGTTTTAAAAAACCTATTGTTTCCTTCACTTGCTCCCTTTATTGACATTAGGCGAGTTTGTAAATCCGGAAACGGATAACGAGAACAGAAGAAGCGTAAAAGAAAAGAGCCGGGTAACAGTAAAATTATTTATTCAAAATATTTTCATACACTTTTATATAGCTCTGAGCCATGACCTCCTTGGTGAAATGCTTTTCCACAACCTCTCTACAAGATTGCCGGCTGATTTTATCCACCTTCCTGATCTTCTCAATGGCATCTTCTGAGTTCTCTGCAAGATAGCCGTTTTTCCCATCGGTTATCAGCTCAGGCATGCTCCCTTTGTTGAATGCTACTACAGGTGTTCCGCATGCCATAGCCTCCACAATGGATAGGCCAAATGGTTCATTAAAATTGATAGGATGCAAGAGCAGTCGCGCATTTCCCAGTAACCCGTCACGCCTGTTAGCGCCCACGCTGCCTATATATTCAATTTTGCCCTCTTTTAGAAAAGGCTTAACATAAGTGTCGAAATACAACTGATCCTGAATAATACCGGCGATAATCAGCCGCATATCAAGTGCCAGGGCAATCTCTACCGCCTCTTTAGTTCCCTTGTCGTGATGGACCCTCCCGTAATATAGCAGATAGTCGCCTGTCGGATTAGGATTGAAGGTAAAATTACCCGTATCAATGCCATGATAAACGGTGGCAATATAGTCCAGCAGGGGCGAACGGTCGGCATTGCTTATGGAAACATAGTGTGTTTTGCGGTTGTATTTTTTGTACACCGGCATAATGCGAGGCGATGAGAAACCGTGTATAGTGGTAATTAAGGGTGTATCTGTCAATCCCGAATAAGTTAACGGTAAAAAATCGAACTGGTTGTGAATAATATCAAATTCCCCTGCATGTTCAAAGCATTCCGATATGTGAAGACATTCCCACACCTTTGGATCTATGCTCTTATCCTCCTCGTACCCCCTTTGACATACTGATCTAAGCTTTGCTTCTGTTATTGAATTGGCAGTGGCAAAAAGAGTTACATCTATCCCTTTTTTTACCAACTCTTCTGTAAGCAAAGAAGTAACAAGTTCCCAGGGCCCGTAATGAACAGGGGGCGTTCGCCAGGCTATGGGTGAAAGCATTGCAATTTTCATATGATGATTTGTTTTTTCATCTCTTCCGGCACCCATATCCGCTGATAGTGGCAAAGGTGGAAGGATGCTGACAAAATTACATTTTTTTTCTCAGTTTTTCTCCGGATGGATGGAAATGTCTCCACCAGTCCGGAAAAAGGAATGGAATACCAAACAGAAAAACCACTTTTAAGGGATAATCCGAGGAGATGAACGCAAAAAATATTATCTTTGTTACTGATGCACTGCAATTTTTAAAATTGTTTTTTTATGATGAGAATAACTGTAAACAGGTTGCCAAACAGGTTTTATCCTGATTTTAAGAGGGTGATCATTCGTTTCCACGATCTTGGGGCACAACGGACCCGTGATTTGATGTTAAAGGTGATTGAGATGGATGAGGTGATTGCACGTCAGACATTGATGCAGACCCTGCGTGAGTTTTCCAAGCGGCATCGAAACCTCACACGAAAATTCAAACATCATTACCGGGAGGCTCTGAAGATTGTTGGAGAAACGCTCCCCGAACTGGATGAGATAAGCGAGGATAAAAAACTGCTGATCGGATCCTATTTCTCGATGGAGTATGCGATCAGTTCTGCAGCATTTTTTAATCCTTCTATTGTCGAATCGCCTGACCAGACGGGGCTTGAAGAGGGCTCGAAGCGTGTGATTATCAGTTTCCGCGCTACAGGCGAGGGACATATTTCCAGTATCGTGTTTCACACCGGCGTGATTGATCGAAACGGAGCACTCAGTTTTGAGCAGACAGGACATTATGTGGATGAGCCGGAAGTAGTGAAAAGACATACCTACGACAAGGCTTTGATTGAAACCAAGCTGCGAGAGATGGGTGTGGAGGGAGAAATTGTCCGCGCGGTGATGCAGCCTCTGAAAGAGACGTTCATTTATGGCGAGCTGCTGGGCTCAGCTCTGGAAGTGCTGGCACGCCCTTCGTTGAGCGAGGAGGAACGCAGAGATGTTGACCATATTGTCTGGGTGGCCGATTCGCACTATCGCATAGAGTTTTCACGGGATACCCATATTTCCGAAAGGGTTATTTTCCCCATATCTTATACGGAACGAAGAGGCATTGAGGATGCACGTTTCGTACGTTTTACCGATGATGACGGAAAGGTTATCTACTATGCTACCTATACCGCTTACGACGGATATACGGTTCTCCCGAAGATGATTGTTACGGAAAATTTTTACTCTTTTGAGGTGAAACCGCTTCACGGAAGAGGGACACAAAACAAGAATCTTGCCCTGTTTCCGAGGAAGATACGTGGCCAGTATGCCATGTTATCGCGCATCGATGGCATCAACAGCTATATCGGCTTCTCCGACAACATCAATCTCTGGCAGCAACCTGTCAAAATACAGGAGCCAAAGTATCCGTGGGAGTTTATCCAGACGGGAAACTGCGGCGCCCCGATTGAGACGCCTGAGGGATGGCTGGTGATCACGCATGGAGTGGGGCCGATGAGACAGTATTGCCTGGGTGCTGCTTTGCTGGACCTGTATGATCCGACAAAAGAGATTGGCCGCCTGAAGGAACCGTTGCTCGCACCCAACGAGGAGGAGAGGGAGGGTTATGTCCCCAACGTAGTCTACTCCTGCGGATCCATCCTGCACAACAATCACCTGATTGTTCCATATGGATTGTCAGATACGGGCGCCGGGTTTATGTCCATCGATATCAGGGAACTGATTGGGAAGATTCTCAACTCCTGATGCATGCTTCCGACAGCCAGGATTCCGGCTCGTGGTTTTGCAGAACGGTCAGATGCGTGATGAGGGCAGTTAAGGGCCGGAACAGTGTACACTTCTCGAAGAAGGGAGAATATGGATGGGAAGACGATGCTTTTGCGTCATACCAGTAAATCATTCTTGTTGCGCAGAAAAAACGAGATGCTCATCAAAGACATCAGCCATGAGATGGTGGACTCTGCCCCCTGGTTGAGATTCACACCATTTGCCTGCAGTCCGTCGCGACAGCCGCCTGTTGCAAAATCATACAAAGACTCTCCACGATCATTTTCTCCCGTGAACCAGTAAAATGCTTTCAGTGCATAATCGGCATAGGTGCCGTCCTTTACAAACTCCTCTGCCTGAAGACAAGCATCGATCATGCCGTTGGCCTCGAGGGGTTGCTGATCGAACGCTGCCTTGCCATGCGGGGTAAGCCACCCGTGGTTGCCTATGGGGGAAAAGATGCCATCATGGAATTGTTTTTCAATGAGCCAGTCCAGCACCTTCAATCCGCGTTGAATCACCGATTCATCATTCAACAACATCCCGGCATGGATCAATGCGTGGGGGATGCGGTTGTTGGCATAGCTCACCTTTTCTTCAAACCAGCGCCATTCCGATCCGATGGGTTGATCAAACAGGTCGCACAGTTTCTTTACACAATGCTTCAGCCTTTCAATCACTGCTTCTTCCCCATGCGCTTTTGCGTGATAAGCCAATCCCAATGCAGCGTATGACAGCGCCCGGGGATGAGTCAGCGTTCCGACCGATTTCCACACCTTCCCGAACAGGTAGTTGGCGTGATGATGGAAATTGCATACATCGGTATAGGCCGTCGTGTATCCAAGTGCCCACGCCACTCTCCCCGTAGTGTCTTCCGATCCTTGGTCATCAAGCCATTTTCTTTCATAATTCATCAAATTTCTAAACTTCGAAATGGCAGGATTGTAAGCGTAATCGATGAATGAAAGATAGGTGCCGGTGAGCCGGGTCACTTCATCCACATCCTGCACCTCATTCTGCAGCATTACCGACAGGAGCAGTGCCCTGGCGTTATCATCCGTACAATACCCGTGGTTTCGGTCGGGCACATTATACCGGGCATGTTGCAGAATACCGGTGTAGTCTGTTAAGACACGGAGGTGATCCAGTTTGATGGGCGGAAGGACAAACTTTGATTCCATCACCTGCGATGGCTCAGTGATGGCTCTGATTTTGTCTTCCGCAATGATCTGGTCAGTAAGCTCATAATACTGTTTGCCAATCATGGGCCAATAACACTCTTTGGCCAGGTTGAATGCATTCCGGGCAATCGTTTGCCTTTTGTCCTCATTCTCCAGCAGATCGTTGATGTGCGCTGTCAGCTGATCTGAGTTGTTAAAGTCAAACAACAGGCCTCTCTCCTCGGCAAGCATCTCTTTGGCGTACCAGAAGGGGGTAGAGATGATGGGTTTAGCAGCTCCCATGGTGTAGATCAGTGTCCCCGAGGAGATCTGTTTTTCACCCAGATAAGGAATCACATAGATATCGCACAGTTCCAGGTAACTGAAGAGCTCCTCATTGGTGACAAACCGATTGATAAAGATCACATGCTTTTCCAGTTTTAACTTGTTTACGAGTCTGATGAGCATGAGCCGATAATCTTCCCCCTCATGCTTCACGACATGGGGATGAGTAGCGCCCAGCACAATATAGACAGTATCCGGGTATTTCTCCACGACTTTTGGCAACGCTTTGATAACCACCTCAATAGATTTGTTTCTGGAGAGAAGGCCGAAGGTAAGCAACACCTTTTTGTTTTCTACTCCCAACTTTTGCCTGAGATGGGAAACGTTTTTGGTTTTGTAATGATGAACCCCATGGTGAATGTGTACACAACCGGAGGCGGGAATCCCGTACACGGTCCGCAGCAATTCAATGCCTTTTTGGGAGATACATACCAGCTTTTGGGAGACGCGTGCAAGCTCACTGATCACCTTCCTCTGATTGTCGGTGGGATTATCGATCACGGTGTGCAGCGTGGTAATTACAGGGATCCGTAAACGTTTCAGCAGTTGGAGAATGTGTATGCCGTTCAAGCCGCCATAAATTCCGAACTCATGCTGCACAATCACTGCATCAAAATTATTCGAGTTCAGATATTCAGCGGCGTTGATGTAGGATGCCATCACATTCTGCTCAATCTCAAACACCACATCTTCAGAATAATTGTACCGGTTTAAACCGTCGTTCATGGCTACCACGCCGGTGGATACGCCTTTAGCCTTCAATCCTTCATTTAAGTCTTTTGTAAATGTGGCAATGCCACATCTACGGGGAGGATAATTCCCAATTATTGCAATCTTATTCATATTTAAACTAAAAATTACTTTAACTGACTTTCGTATATATCCATGCTATGCATATCTTAATACATTAAATGTTTAAGCTTCAACCGGAACTCATACGATAATTGAATTACTTTATATCTGAGTTACCTCCGAAAAGTTTTTTCACTCCAACCGTGTCAAAACAGATATTGATATTCAATGCGTTATAAATAATTATTTTTTGATATTTTGAATTTTCGAGCATACTCATGCCTCAATCCGTAAAGATTTTCAGCATATTCCGAAAAATAAACATACGAAACCTGTATGAGAATTGCTAAATCTTTCCTGAAATACGCAACAATGTTTATTACTTACTGATTAGTAGTGGTTTACATAATATTTAGCATGCTTTCTCCACCCTGAATATAAGCAAAAATTTTGAAAAAAGCAAATGAAAAAGATCTGTACGCCTAATAAAAATACTCTACTTATCCATCTACTTGTCATCGTAACACATGCGTTTATTACTTTCTCATGCAGCTAAATATGAGACTTATATATCTATTTTAGAGTACCCATCATATGAAACAGGTTACAAAACATTGGAAGTCGTGCATTTAGCTGTAATCTGTTAACAAGTAAATTTTAATAATATATTTACCGTATTGTTAAAGTAATTATTTATTCAAAGTTGCGGTTTATCAGTTGTAATGTTCTCAGATTTTTTTTCTATCTTTGCATTCTAATATCATAATATATCAACTCGAAATAACAATGTACGCACTATGCAGAGAGAAAGACCGGTGCGATTGATCCTTGTAAGCGGTACGGCTTTTCACGGATGGTCGTTTGGAGCCCGAGAGGCAGCATCGGGAGAGGTGATTTTCAATACAGCTGCTACAGGGTACCGGGAAAGCCTGACGGATCCCTCTGGTAAAGGCCAAATATTAACACTCATATATCACATAATCGGAAATAACGAAGTTCCCGCGCACAGCGAAACAGACGTGATTTCCGATTTTTTTGGGCCCGGATATCTACATTTGGCTCCCCTTATCCTAATGTGCTACTCCAGAGAGTATTCGCATTTGAGTAGTGAAATGGGATTTTCAGGCTACCGAATTATTAATGATACTCAGCTTTCTGCCAATAACTGTTTGACGAATGCTTTTGTTAGGTCACTCAGTAAAGCCGGCAACCAGATTATAGCTGTAAAACATTGGAGAGGGTACAATTAATAAGAACTATATTTTAAATATTTTAGTAATACACTAAGCAATATATATAAGTAAATATAAATGGATAAATCAATCAAGAAAGTTATTTTACTGGGTTCCGGTGCCCTGAAGATCGGACAGGCAGGGGAGTTCGATTACTCCGGCTCGCAGGCATTGAAAGCAATGCGTGAAGAGGGAATAGAAACAGTGTTGATCAACCCCAATATCGCAACCATACAAACCTCTGAAGGAGTAGCCGATACAGTTTACTTCCTGCCCATTACGCCCTATTTTGTGGAGAAAGTAATTTGCAAGGAACAGCCAGATGGCATACTACTGGCTTTTGGCGGACAGACAGCGCTGAACTGCGGAACGGAATTGTACCTGAACGGTACGCTTGAAAAATATGGGGTTCGCGTGCTGGGCACTTCGGTCGATGCTATTATGATTACTGAGGATCGTGATCTCTTTGTGAAAAAGTTGAATGAGATTGAAGCAAAGACTCCCCACTCACATGCTGTGGAGAGTATTGACGATGCACTGCTAGCTGCCCGTGAAATTGGTTTTCCCATTATGGTTCGATCGGCTTACGCCTTGGGAGGGCAAGGGTCAGGTATTTGCGAAAACGAAGAGGAGTTTATCGAACTTTGCAAAAGTGCCCTCTCTTTTTCAGATCAGATACTTGTGGAAGAGAGCCTCAAAGGTTGGAAAGAGATTGAGTTTGAGGTTATACGTGACAAGAAAGGCCACTGTTTTACCGTTGTGCCTATGGAGAATTTTGATCCGCTGGGTATCCACACCGGCGAAAGTATTGTGGTGGCCCCCATCATCACCCTTGCCAAAAAACAGGTAGCCTTGCTTGAGGATGTTGCCCGGAGGGTAGTTAAACATATTGGGATTGTGGGTGAGTGCAACATACAGTATGCATTTAATGCCGAAACAAACGACTATCGAATAATAGAGATCAATGCTCGCCTGAGCCGTTCGTCTGCTCTAGCCTCCAAAGCATCGGGGTATCCTCTGGCTTTTGTGGCTACCAAGCTGGCCTTGGGCTATTCACTGGACCAGATAGGTGAAATGGGAACGCCAAATTCTGCTTACGTGGCACCCGAGGTAGATTATATGATTGTGAAGATACCTCGTTGGGACCTTAATAAGTTCTATGGTGTGAGTCACGAGATTGGTTCTTCCATGAAGTCGGTTGGAGAGATAATGTCTATTGGCAAATCGTTTGAAGAAATTATCCAGAAAGGGCTACGAATGATCGGGCAGGGAATGCACGGTTTTGTGGGAAACAGGGAGATGACTTTCGATGATGTGGAAGAGGCACTATACAAACCTACCGATATGCGTATCTTCGCCATCGCTGATGCGTTGGATAAAGGGTATAGTGTAGAAAAAATTGAGGAACTGACAAAGATAGATCGCTGGTTCCTGGAGAAGCTGGAGAATATATACAACTATTCAAAGGTACTCTCTGCATACAATAAGATAGAAGAGCTACCGGAAAATGTACTTAGAGAGGCAAAACGTCTTGGCTTTTCCGATTTCCAGATTGCCCGTTTTGTGGAAGATCCTCAGGGAACCCTCGAAAATGATTTAATCAGGGTGCGCAATCACAGGAAAAAATTGCAGGTTGTACCATCTGTGCAACGAATCAATACCGTTGCTTCGGAGCATCCAGACAAAACAAATTATCTCTACTTCACCTATGGTAGAGGTGATAGTCGCCACACGGTGAAAGAGGATAAGGAGGCTGTTATAGTTCTGGGATCAGGTGCGTATAGAATTGGTTCGTCAGTGGAATTCGACTGGTGTTCGGTCAACGCCGTGCAAACAGCCCGTGATCTGGGTTATGCATCGGTGATGATAAACTACAATCCTGAAACGGTATCAACCGATTATGATATGTGCGACAGGCTCTATTTCGATGAGCTTACGTTTGAACGTGTTATGGATGTTATAGATATTGAGCATCCTAAAGGGGTGATTGTCTCTGTAGGGGGGCAGATTCCTAACAACTTAGCTATGAAGCTGCACAGGCAAAACGTACCTGTCCTGGGTACTTCACCACTCTCCATAGACCGGGCAGAAAATCGCCATAAGTTCTCTGCTATGCTCGATGAGCTGCGTATTGATCAGCCGCGATGGAAAGAGATGAGCAGCTTTGAAGAGATTGATTTATTTATTGATGAGGTGGGTTTCCCGGTGCTTATCCGTCCCTCTTACGTGCTCTCAGGCGCTGCAATGAATGTGTGTTATGACAAGGAGCAGATGCACACCTTCTTGAAGATGGCTTCAAACGTATCGAAAGAATATCCCGTAGTTGTCTCCTGCTTTATGCAAAATGCCAAGGAGATTGAGTTTGATGCTGTGGCCAGAGAGGGTGAGGTGGTTGAATATGCTATCTCTGAACATGTGGAGTTTGCAGGTGTTCACTCAGGCGATGCCACTCTTGTTTTTCCTGCTCAAAAAATCTATTTTGAGACCATGCGACGCGTTAAGAAGATATCGAAGCAGATTGCCAGAGAGCTTAATATCAGTGGCCCTTTTAATATTCAGTATCTCGCCAAAAATAACGATATAAAAGTAATAGAGTGCAATCTGAGAGCATCGCGTTCATTCCCGTTTGTATCTAAGGTCCTTAAACACAATTTTATAGAGACAGCAACCCGCATCATGCTGGATGCTCCCTATACCAAACCCGACAGCTCGGTGTTTGATCTGGAATATATTGGAGTTAAAGCATCGCAGTTCTCATTCTCTCGCCTGCAGAATGCCGATCCGGTGCTTGGTGTGGATATGGCTTCCACCGGTGAAGTAGGCTGTATAGGAGATGATTTTTCAGAGGCAATCCTTAAGTCGATGCTCTCTGTTGGGTACAGAATACCTAAAAAGGGAATTCTTATCTCTTCGGGTGAGATGAAGTCTAAAGTTGATCTGCTTGAGGCATGCAAGCTGCTTGGAGAGCGAGGGTATGATCTCTATGCCAGCCACGGTACGCAGAAGTTTCTGGAAGATAACGGCATTATGGCGACCGATGTCAACTGGCCTGATGAAGATGGTGATAATAACATCAAGAAAATGATTTCAGAAAAACAATTCGACTTGATTATTAATATTCCCAAAAACGTAACTCGCAGGGAGCTGACAAACGGTTACATTATTCGCCGTGCTGCAGTGGATTACAATATTCCTCTCATTACTAACGCCAGGCTTGCTAGCGCTTTTATCACCGCTTTCTGCAAGAAGGATCTTGAAGATATTGAGATAAAGAGCTGGGATGAGTATTGACCACGGCCGTTTGATAAAGTGAAAGAGAGACATTGATACATCTACCAAAAAAGAAGAGGGTAAAGTCACATTATGACACCCTCTTTTTTTATATTCCTATTTTGAATGATCTCACTGATTATTTACTTCTGATATTTAAATCGCTTTATACTTCGTTTGGGTGTCTTCTCAAACTCCTCTTCCTGAATGCGGATGGAGGTTATCCTGCTGTATGATGGCAGTTTGCTATTAACCTCGTTTATCAGTTGCTCTAAGAAGGGTATTATTTTAGGTTCATTAACTCCATGTTCCTGTAATGTATCTTTGTCGGGTACAATAAGAGCAATAAGTTTTTCATTTTCTTCAATCACTAGTGACTCGCTAACATAGGTATAAGCGTTAATTTTTTCTTCAATCTCTTCGGGATAGATATTTTGCCCCGAAGGTCCCAGTATCATGTTTTTATTTCGTCCCCTGATAAAGACGTAATTGTCTTTGTCCAGAGTACCCAGGTCACCAGTCTTTAGCCATCCGTCTTTTGTGAACGACTTCTTTGTTGCCTCTTCATTTTTATAATATCCCAGCATAACATTTGCACCCTTTGTGAGAATCTCTCCAACAACGTTCTGTGGATCTTCGGAGTCAATTCTCACCTGCATTCTGTCCACAACTTTTCCACATGAACGCTCTTTGAACTCAGTCCAGAAGGAGTAGGAGATAAGTGGACCGCATTCAGTCATACCATACCCAACGGTGTATGGGAATCTGATTTTCCGGAGAAACTTCTCCACGTCTGAGTTGAGTGCAGCACCACCAATAACAACCTCTACCAGGTTCCCGCCGAAAAATGCCATCATCAATTTTCGTACCTTCGCATGCACTATGTAGTTTAGCAGCGGTATTTTAACTAGTGTCCCGGCAGCTCCATGTTTCAGCTTGGGTAAAACGTTTCTGGTAACAATTTTCTCTATTATGAGTGGAACGGCAAGAATCAGCTTTGGTTTAACTTTCGCGAATGTTTCGAGCAGTATTTTCGGAGAAGGGGTTTTCCCCAGAAAATGGATGTGGCAACCCATTGATATGGAATTGAGAACTTCAAAAGCCAGTCCATACGTATGTGCCATTGGTAACATACATACAATATTGTCGCCCGAAAAAATAAACTCCAGATTGTCGTTGGCAAATTTAGTATTCGACCACAGGCTACGGTAGGGTATCATCACACCTTTAGGGCTACTTGTTGTTCCCGAAGTGTAGTTGATGACAGCCAGTTCCTCCGGTTTATCGGTACGGAAAGAGATATCGTTGACAAAGAAACCCTTCTCATACTTTTTTTCGAAAAATGCAGGTGCATTCTGCACAAACACTTCAAATTCTTTTGAGGCAGTTTTTATGAGTGAGAAATTGTCGAGAGAGAAAACAGTTTCCACTTTGGGGATGGTGGTTTCGTCAACTTCGCCCCAGATATTCTCATCCACGAAAAACATTTTTGAATCGGAATGATTCACTATGAACTGTACGCTCTCTTTATCGAATTCATGAAGTATGCTTACCGAGACAGCGCCATAAGAGAGAGTTGCAAAAAAGACTATAGCCCAGTTGGCGGAGTTTCTACCACACACCGAGATTTTGTCCCCACGTTCTATCCCAGCAGATTTAAAAAAGTCGTGCAGCCGATCTATTTCAAGGGCAAAGTCTTTGTAATAAAAGGTTTTGCCATTAAAATCGGTCATGGCCGGCATATTCCAATGATTTCGAATACTTTGCTCAATTGAGCCTAAAAAAGTGTTTTGGGTCATTATTCTGTTTTTTATTTTTTACATCTCTTTAATAATCTGGCAAATATATACCCAATACTCACGCAATAAACCGATTGACAACTGCACGATGCGAAGTACAAATCAATTCAATAATCAGTAAATTGTAAGTAATTTTCGAAAAAACCGGACAATCATACCTCTTTACAAATTAAAAAACAATTTATCGTGTGTATTGTTTATTTCAATTCGTAATTTCAATTGTTTATAAATAACTTGCTTATCTCTGTAAATACAGTGATAAAGTGATTATTTATTGAAAATAATCTGCCGGGAGCAGTGAATTGCCAGCTACCGTGACTAATATTTCAAGACTTTTAGACCATAAAAGTAGATAAAAAAAAACGAATGAACAAATTTACAACTTTCCCGAAACTGTTTTCAGCTCTAATCAAAACATAAGTGAAAGATGAATAAAGTGATAAAAGAAATCCGAATTTATTATGACGTTTTTTATATAGCATTGTCAGTAAAAACAGTCGAAAAGCATCAATATTGACAATTTGTCTTGCATGATTGTGATAATAAAACAATAAAATTTCATTTTCAAAATTATTTGTCTTACTTTTACGGGTGCATTTTGCTTCATAAAAAAGCAAGATGACAATCTTTTAAGCCGTAAAAAAATGCAATCAATACATTATAGCAAATTACAATTATACTCACTGTTTGTGCTGCGTATTTTAATAGGTTGGTATTTTTTGTATGAGGGACTGGCAAAGGTATTCACTCCAAACTGGTCTGCATATGGCTATATGATGGACTCGCAAGGGGTTTTTGCACCTGTTTTTATGTATATTGCCGGAAATAACATATTACTGTC
Source organism: Proteiniphilum propionicum (assembly GCF_022267555.1). Lineage (NCBI taxonomy): Bacteria > Pseudomonadati > Bacteroidota > Bacteroidia > Bacteroidales > Dysgonomonadaceae > Proteiniphilum > Proteiniphilum propionicum. Next base: position 3,172,770 of record NZ_CP073586.1, on the reverse strand, counting down.
TGTCGCAAATTTTATAAATATATGGGGATTAACTCTTATTGGCTTACTGTTGATATTGGGCCTTTTTTCAAATATTGGATATTACGGTGCTGTTTTTTTTCTGACTCTGTACTATCTTTCACATCCTCCATTATTAAATGCAGAATATATATTGCCTGCTGGAGGATCTTATTTGTGGATAGAAAAAAATCTTATTATAATATCTGCAGTAGTGGTACTGATGCTTTTTCCAACATCAAAAATAATTGGTTTTGACAGTTTGTTGTTTCGCCGGAAAAAGTGAAAGCAGAGTCAGTTCATTTGCTTTATCGGGTACTTTTGCGATATACTAAATTCTGAAATAGAAATAGCTTTCTAAAATATATCTTAATGTAAAAAACTGATTTTTTGTTATTTCAATTTTGTATGAGACGAGCATGATATTTAATTTAAATCAAGCAGATGATTAAATCGTGTTCAAGCTATACATGTGAAAATCAATATTTTTAATCTAATGGACGAAGATAAAAAGATATATAATAACAATAATGGAGAAGGGGAAAAATCATCAGGCAAAGAAGTATCTCAAGGGCGCCGTGATGTACTCAAGGCGATGGCCTCTGTCCCGGTATTAGGGGCGATGGCATACGGAGTGTACAAAAAAAAACAGATTGAAAACAAAAACAGAAATGCTTCTGAGATTTTTCGATTCAAGAGTGATGTAGCACCCTATGCTTCCATACCATCGGATGCCCCGGTTATTAAAATAGGTATTGTCGGTTTCGGCATCAGAGGTGCTCAGCTGATGCAAGCTCTGGGATTTGCTACTCCCGGCTATGTTGAAGACCTTATTAAGCAGGCAAAAGCAGACTCTGACAATACTCGTTACCGTGATTTTATGGAACAGGAGGACTTGCGTGTTGAAATTACTGCTGTTTGTGATATTTTTGATGTCTATGGTAATGATGCTATAAAGGCAGGAGCAAATATACACAGGGAAGGGGTGAACGGGAAGCATGGCCCGGAACCGAAGCGATACCTTAATTATAAGGAACTGTTGTCTGCACCGGATGTTGATGCTGTAGTAATTGCATCACCCGATCACTGGCATGGTACCATGGCTATGGACGCCATAATGGCGGGCAAACATGTTTATCTTGAAAAGCCAATGACCTGGACCGTACCAGAGACCTACAAGCTCCGCTCGATTGTGAAAAGTAACCCTCAGCTAGTATTTCAGTTAGGACACCAGAACAGGCAGATTGAAGCCTACGAGAGGGCACGGCAGATCATTGAAAAAGGGTTGTTGGGCAAAGTTTCTTTGATAGAGACCGGTACAAACAGGAATGATCCTAATGGCGCATGGGTATACCCAATACATGAACAGGCTACATCTAAAAATATTGACTGGAAACAATTTGAAGGAGATACCGGCCGTATAAAAGAGTACATGGATTACATGACTTCGGCAGGATTACTAAAATATGTAGGGCCAGAGCCCCGCGAAAAGTTCAGTCTTGAAAGATTTTTCCGATGGCGCTGTTGGTGGGATTACAGTACAGGTTTGAGTGGAGATCTTTTAACACATGAGTATGACGCAATGAACCAGATACTTAATCTGGGTATACCTTCATCTGCAAGCTCTTCGGGAGGTGTCTATTTCTTTAAGGACGGACGAACCGTACCGGATGTATTGCAAACGGTATTCGAATACAAAGACAGGGACCTGACAATGCTCTACTCAGCAACACTGGCCAACCAGTTTAATCGCAGCCGTAAGATCATGGGCCATGATGCTACCATGGAGGTTGGAAACACTCTTACCGTTACCGTAGACCCCAGGTCTGAGCAGTATAGTGATAAAATAGACAAGGGAATCATAAAGCCCGGTGAACCATTTTACTCATATATACCCGGACAGAGTGTTGATGCTGTGTCAACTGCTACCGAAAAATATTTTGCAGAACGCGGGTTGCTCTTCTCATTTATAAGTGGAAAGCGATATAACACTACCTTTCTGCACCTTAAAGAGTGGCTGGACTGCATCAGAAACGGAAAGCAACCTTCCTGCGGTATCGATCAGGGCTTTGAAGAGGCAATTACGGCTCATATGGGAACACGTGCCTATCTCGAAGGCCGAACCATGTACTGGAATAAAGAAAAAGAAGAGATAACAAGAGGATAAAAACTATAATTAATATCAAGTAATAACCAAAAAAAGTACTTATGTCATCAAAAATTACAAGAAGAAAATTTTTAGAAACCGGAGCAATAGCTGCTGCCGGACTAACCGTTGTACCTTCATCGGTACTTGGGAAAAGTGTAGGACAAACTGCACCAAGTGATAAACTGAATATTGCCGGAGTAGGTATTGGCGGAATGGGGAACGCCAACCTTAGCAGGCTTGAAAGCGAGAATATTATCGGACTTTGTGATGTGGACTGGAAGTACAGCCAGCGTGTGTTTGATAAGTACCCGAAAGCTAAGAAGTATTACGATTACAGAAAAATGTACGATGAACTGGGTAAGAGCATCGATGCTGTTGTTGTAGCTACGGCTGACCATACGCACGCAATGATTGCCGCTGATGCTATGACAATGGGTAAACATGTGTATGTTCAGAAACCACTTACTCACAGTGTATATGAATCACGTTTGTTAACAAATCTTGCAGCAAAGTACAAAGTAGCAACAAGCATGGGTAATCAGGGATCTTCAGCTCCCGGAGTACGCCAGGTTATAGACTGGATAAGAGATGGTCAGATAGGTGAAGTGAGAAAAGTTGAAGCTTTTACTGACAGGCCTATATGGCCGCAAGGTTTGATGACACCTAAACAGGCTGATAAGATTCCATCTACACTGAATTGGGACCTTTTTATAGGACCGGCAAAAAAACGTCCGTTCAATAATATCTATCATCCATGGAACTGGCGCGGATGGTGGGATTTCGGTACCGGCGCATTAGGTGATATGGCTTGTCATATTTTACATCCGGTGTTTAAAGGATTAAATCTGGGCTATCCTACCAAGGTGCAGGGCTCTTCTACAATGTTGCTGACAGATTGTGCTCCCAACGCTCAAATGGTTAAATATGTATTCCCTGAACGCGACAACTTGCCTAAAGTTGCCATGCCCGAAGTTGAGGTTACCTGGTACGATGGTGGTTTACAACCAATGCGTCCAGAAGGTGTTCCTGCGGGTAAGAACCTGAACGATCAGGGTGGGGGTGTGATCTTCTACGGATCTAAAGATACGCTTATATGCGGTTGTTATGGTGTTAACCCGTGGCTGGTATCCGGTCGCAAACCCAACTCGCCCAAAACACAGCGCGAGGTTACCTTGTCGCATGAAATGGACTGGGTACGTGCTTGTAAGGAATCTCCTGCAAATCGTGTTGAAACTGCGTCTCCTTTCTCTGAAGCTGGCCCTTTCAATGAGATGGTTGTGATGGGTGTTCTTGCTGTAAGACTGCAAGGATTAAACCAGGAGCTTCACTGGGATGGTGAAAACATGCAATTCACCAATATACCTGCTGATGCTGTTATCAAAACCATTATTGAAGATGGATTTAAGATCACCGACGGACACCCGACATTCAACAAAACTTGGACAGAACCGGTAAATGCTATTGAATATGCAAATGAGATGATCAAGCACTCCTATCAGAATGGATGGAAATTGCCTGATATGCCATAATATTACACTTTTGATGGTTAGAAGGGACAACGACTGATTCTTTCGTCGTTGTTCCCTGTATTTAAAAAATTAAATTTCAGTTTAATTAAAAAGAAAATAGTTATGAAAAATGTTTTAAATGTATTTAGTCTAATTATTATTTCAGGAATGATTTTTATGTCATGTTCCAACACAAGCAAACAATCTAAGACAGCCGATGCAACAGACTCTGTTGAGATGACTGCAGCCGGTGAAGGATGGATTACACTTTTCAACGGTACAGATTTTACAGGATGGCGTGGTTATAACCGTGCCGATATGCCTTCGGCCTGGACCATTGAAGATGGTGCAATCAAGATAAACGGATCGGGAATGGGTGAAGCCGGTGCAAAAGATGGTGGAGACATCATTTACGACCAGAAATTTAAAAACTTCGAGCTTACCTTCGAATGGAAAGTATCTGAAGGTGGAAATAGTGGTGTGTTCTATCTGGCTCAGGAGCTGGAAGGAAAACAAATTTACGAATCGGCACCCGAGTATCAGATTCTTGATAATGCAAAACATCCCGATGCCAAGTTAGGAAAAGACGGAAATCGCCAATCTGCTTCTTTGTATGATCTGGTGCCTGCAGTACCACAGAATTCAAAACCTGCAGGTGAATGGAATACAGGTGGCATTATGGTGTATAAAGGAACCGTTATTCATACTCAGAATGGTGAAAATGTTGTAGAATATCACCTGTGGACAGACTCATGGAAAGAAATGGTTGCCGGGAGCAAATTCAAAAACTGGCCTGACTTCCTGAATGCAGGAGGTGAAAATCAGGAAGGTTATATAGGCTTACAGGATCACGGCGATGATGTATGGTACAGAAATATAAAAATTAAAATATTGGATTAATTTAAACAAAGGGAAAGGATATTCTCATCTGAAACGGGAACATCCTTTTTTTAAACAACTTATACAATGAAAAAACGTTCAATTTTGTTAAGTACCGCATTATTAAGCGGTTTGTTCTTTTTCTCTGCATGCAACCAGGGAAAACAACAGAAAGAGGAGGCATCAGCCAAAAAAGAGATTTACCTTCAACTATATTCAGTACGAGATGATATCAAGGCTGATTACGCTGGTACCATTGCAAAAGTCGCAGAAATAGGATATACCGGAGTAGAGGCAGCAGGATATAATGACGGACAGTTTTATGGAATGTCTCCTGTCGATTTTAAGAAATCGATCGAAGATGCAGGCATGGAAGTACTGTCTTCACATGCTTCAAGACCTTTAGCCGAAAAACCGGGTGAAACAAACTGGGATGAGACCTGGGCTTGGTGGGATACTGCTATTCAGGCTCACAAGGAAGCAGGAATGAAATACATTGTCATTCCCTGGATGACCACCCCTGAAACGCTATCCGACCTTCAGGTATATTGTGATTATTATAACCAGATAGGTGAGAAATGTAATGCTGCAGGTCTTCGTTTAGGCTATCATAACCACAGTTTTGAGTTCAACGAAATAGAAGGTCAATTAATGTACGACTATATGTTGAACAATACCGATCCCTCCAAAGTGTTTTTCCAGATGGATGTTTACTGGGTGTGTGAGGGCGGTAAAGACCCGGTAGATTATTTCAACAGCTTCCCCGGGCGCTTCGAACAATTGCATGTAAAAGATGAGACCGAATTAGGTAAAAGTGGAAAAGTGAACTTTGAGAATATCTTCAACAATGCAGAGAAATCGGGCGCAAAATATATGATTGTGGAAGTGGAAAGATATACAGGAACCCCTTTCGAAGGAGTGAAGGAGAGTTATGATTTTTTGAATAATGCAGCTTTTGTAAAAGAGAGTTATTCGAAATAACAAACCTATCTAATTGAGTTTAACTATCCCCTGGTATATGTAATATATGCCGGGGATTTTTTTGTTGGAAGTATTCATCGAAGTGGGCCTTTACATTTTATCTTTTTTTATAGTTTTCTCTTCTCACCGTCATCAACGGCAAAAACACAAATATCCCCACAATCGACATTGCCAACCCGCCAATCGTTCCCGCCGCCAGCGGAAACCAGAACGCTTCTTTGAATGATGACGGTTCACATTTGAAAAACACGCTGGATACGTCCATTTCCCGTATAAAAAAAATATTAAAGAATTTTCCATCCATAAAATTAAAAAGTATTTATGGTGTGGGTTACAAACTCTCGATAAAGAAGGAATAGTAATACCTCAGTAAAGCATCAGTCAACCATGCTCCGTGAGTGATTTCGACAGCAAAACCACTTGCCGATAACGCAAGAGGATTTACACTTTTGTTTTTTCTTGTCGTGAAAAACACTAAATTTGTCGTTATAAACAGATTTACAGATGAAACTCAAGCGCTATTTTGGGTTAGAGAAAAACGTCTTTTATACCGGATTGACAAGCTTTTTTACAGATACATCATCTAAAATGGTGTATAGTGTAATGCCTCTTTTTCTCATGTCTATTGGTGCATCAAAAATACAAATATCGCTTATTGAGGGAATTGCAGAAAGTACTGCCTCCTTGTTGAAAGCCGTTTCTGGCTTCTGGAGTGATAAAATAGGGAAGAACAAACCTTTTATGTTTATTGGTTATACTATTACTGCATTAATAACCCCTTTGTACGCATATGTAGTTAATCCAATGCAGGTGCTGGCATACCGGTTTTTGGAAAGGGTAGGTAAGGGGATACGTACTGCACCGCGTGACAGTCTTATATCTGGATCGGTTAATAATGGAGAGACCGGCAAAAGCTTCGGTTTTCATAAAGCCATGGATAATAGTGGTGCTATTGTTGGTCCTCTAATGGCATCGGGAATACTTTTTTTCCTGCCTAAGGATAATCCAGTTCTTCAATATAAAATCATCTTTTGGGTAGCTACGGTACCAGCTGTGATTGGTGTTCTAACAATCATCTTTTTTTTGAAAGAGGCCAAATCACAGAAGAGTTTTACCGTAAGTAAGATATCACTGAAGCAATTACCAAGGAATTATTCTTTCTTTCTTATTATTGTTGCTGTTTTTACACTAGGTAATTCTACCGATTCACTCTTAATCGTAAGGACCAGTGAGACAGGAATTAGTCCGTCATTGGTACCACTAATATACATGCTTTTCAATACAGTCTCTGTTCTTTTGGCGATTCCTTTCGGAAAACTATCAGATAAAATTGGGCGAGCGAAGCTCATTACGGCTGGATTTATTGTCTATTCGTTTGTATATTTTATGTTTGGTGCATCCAGTCAGATTCTGGTGTATATTGCCATGTTTGGCATGTACGGTGTATACAGCGCCCTTACCGATACCTGCCAGAAAGCATTAGTTTCCGACCTGATACCCAATGAGATGAAAGGAACCGGTTACGGATTATATCACGCTGTGCTCGGAATAATGTTGTTGCCGGCAAGTGTTATAGCCGGGTATCTTTACGACCGTGTAAGCCCAGGTGCTCCTTTCTACTTTGGGAGTGTTATGTCGCTTATTGCTGCAGCTCTAATGATAATGTTCCTGTTTGTCAATAAAAAGGCTTGATTTTTAAGGCACCGATTCCGATGTTTTTCGGAGTTACTTTTATGCATAAAAGTAGAACAAAAAATATGAGTTTCGCATATTAGGAAAATAAAAACGCTATTAATCTATTTTGTCAGAGTAATAGCGTTTTTGTTGTTGTCCCACCAGAACAACACTACTATTAACTTTATATTATTTGTACGATAAAGAATAGCGTGTATAATGTTGATAAATAGAGAGTGTACCTATTCTTATAGTTAAACACAATAAAGAATAAAGTAAAGTGATTAAGTTAAATTCCGCCATATATTCCGCCATATCTTTTTTATTCCACCATATATAGTTATATTTGTATCAGTAACAAACTTAATCTTTGAGATATGGTACGAGTGAATTTCCGACTTACAGACAAAAAAGCAGATGTAACAAACATTTATGCTGAAATAAATTATGGACTATATACCATTGTAGAGCGTGGTAAGGGTAAAGGTAAGAATAAGGATAGAAAGTATCTTCAGTTGAAGTACACCACCCCTGTTAGTGTACCTGTGGCACTATGGAACGCTAAAGATGTTCGTGTGGAGTATGGCGACCAGTTGGCAAGTGTAGATGCACAGATAGAGGGAACATACAGTTCCATTAAATCCTCAGCTAAAAAGAATCAATCTGAAATGAACTCTAATTTGTTGGAGTTCCGACTCCACGTTGAACGCATCGTTAATGATCTAACCGTAGATGGTAGGTTGCCAATCAGAGAGCGTGTAAAGGTGGAACTCGACCGCATCTACAATCCTGACAGAATAGAAGAAAGTAGTGTAGATGGGAACAGGGACTTCTCAGATATGAACCTTGTGCAGTTCATAGACCATATGATAGAAACACTCTCAAACCTGAAGGAGTCCACGATAAAAAGCTACAAAGTGGTAAGAAAGAACATTGCAGAGTATCAGACCAAGTATAAGACGGTCGTGACTCCACTGACCGCAGATGAGGACTTCTACCATTCCTTTGTGAAGTATCTGACTGCCGAAGGGTTGGCAAAAAACACCATAGGCACACGCATAAAGATAGTGAAAACCGTTCTTAATTACGCAAGTGAAAAGAAGGGAGTAAAGTATAGTGATGATTTCCGGAAGAAGTCCTTTGCCAAGCCATCAGAAGAGACTGAGAGCATTTATTTGAACGTAGACGAACTGAATGCCATAGATGCACTTGTATTGCTACCCAAGTCTTTAGATAAAGTCAGAGATATGTTTCTCATTGCATCAGACACAGGACTCCGATACTCAGACGTGATACGCTTGACTGCCGAGAATATCACAGAAGAAGGACTTATTAAAATACAGACGCAGAAGACAGGGAAGACCATCTATGCGCCTGTGACTCCACGTGTGAAGCGTATCTTTAAAAAATATGATTATAAGTTGCCGAAACCTATCAGCAATCAGAAGTACAATCAATTCATCAAAGATATAGCAAAGATGGCAGGGATAACTGCACCAGTGACACGTACCCACACGACCGCAGGGAAGCTGACCACTACTACATTGCCGAAGTATGAACTTGTAACGAGTCACACAGCACGTAGAAGTTTTGCGACAAATGCCTATATAGCAGACGTTCCTACGCTTGATATAATGAAGGTGACAGGACACAAGACAGAAGTAGCATTTCTCAAATATATAAGGATAAGTGCAGAAGAAAGTGCAAAAAAGATGTCACACCATCAGTTCTTTAATCAATTGACCGTAGTAAAGTCTATGTGACCACTTCACCCAAAGGTCACAGGTCACAGGTCACACTCCCATATAACCTAATCCTGTAAACGATTTCAGCAGATGTGAAGTGTGATGTGTGATTGCCGAGAACCCGTAGTTTAAACGCTATGGGTTTTTTATTTGCCTGTTATTCAGGATTATAGTAAAAAAAGACCTGCTAAAAACAAACAACTCCCCTTGCCCCAGTAAAAAACGCTTAAAAACCCTTGCGTATAATAAAAGATTATGTTAAATTCGTTTAATGTTTTTTAAGTAAAACAGATTTTTTAATTAACAAATAAAATTTTATAGCATGGGGTTATTTTTGCAAGGAATTTCAGTTGAGGAGTTAAGCGAAACTATTAAAGGTATAGTTGCAGAAGAGGTGAAAAACGCACTGACAGCCATTTCTGAGACAATACCGAAGGACACAACTCCAGAGTATCTATCACGCAAAGAGACAGCAGAGATGTTGGGTGTATCATTGCCTACACTCCATAGTTATGTTAAGAAAGGTTATCTTACCGCTCACAGGGTGGGTGAGAAAACAATACGTTTTCGGAAAGAAGACGTGGCGAATGCACTGAATGCAGTTCAACCTATGAAGTACCGAAGAGCATAATTAGGTTATTCACTTATAACTATATGAACGATATGATAAATATTATAGAAAAAATAAAAAACGGCGAGGGAGTAATTATTCCGACCGCCACTGCCACAGAGACCACCCAAGAGCAGACTGCATTCCCGACTGACCTACTCCCTGAATGGTTGCAAGAGACCATCAGAGAACACGCAGAGAGTTATGGCACGCCTGAAGAACTTTGGGCGGTTGCATTCCTGACAGCCATTGCCACAGCATCAGGTAAGCGAATGTACTTGACGGTAGGGAACTATAAAAACTACCCTCAATTGTGGGTAATTGTGGTAGGTTCTTCAGGAACAGGAAAGAGTGATGCAGGGAGAGTCGCATTCAAGAGAATATCAGAGATTGACGCTGAGAGATACCTGAGATACCAAGAGGAATATAAGGAATGGGAAGCTGAGGAGAAGCAAGGCACACCACCACATTGGGCGCAGATGCTTATTAATGATACTACTCCCGAAGCTATGTTTAACGCACTATCTTACGCTGAGAATGGACTAACCCTTAATAGAGATGAGCTGAGCGGGTGGTTCTCAGACTTCGGTAGATATAACAAGAGTGGTGAAGTGGGACACTACCTCTCTATCTTTGACAATCAAACATTCAGCATAAATAGAAAAAAAGAGCAACCACAATTAATTGAAGAACCGTTCCTGAATATTTATGGGACTATACAGCCAAGTGTTCTTTCTGAATTATTGACAAAAAACAACTTTGAACAATCAGGTTTTGCGCAACGGTTCATGTTCCTTTATCCTGAATTTCCGATACGAAAATATAAACGTGGTGGGACTACACCTGACTCCGAAGCATTCGACAATATGATAGATAGAATTGAGTCGTATGGTGGTGGTGGCGAGATGCATCTTTCTGCCGAAGCCGAAGACGTATACGAACAGTTCTACAATGATATGGAGGGCAGACGTATTAAGGCAAATGACTTTTGGAGTGCAGTTTTCAGTAAGGCACAAATCCAAGTCCTCAGGTTGGCACTGACCGTTAAGATAGCACGACTATCTGAAGTACCCGACACTTCAGTGTCTGACGTGGATATGATGGCAGGTGTAGGAATGGTGAAGTATTTCATTAAGTCACTTGATAAATTTAAAGTAGAGCAAAGGGAAGAAGTATCGACCAAGAAAGACTTGATACTGCAAATATTTGCGGAAAACCCCGAAGCCAATCAGACAAAAGTAGCTGAGATGGTTGGAGTCTCAAGAGAATATGTAAATAGAGTGTGCAGGTCACAGGTCACAGGTCACACTGCAATAGAACCCACTACAGAAGCAGGTTTCAACTAATTTAAAGTGTGATGTTAGGAGATAGTGATATAGATATGAATAGAGCAACAGGTCACACCCTGAAAGACGTTCAAAACCTTTCCCGTAAATGGTTTCAGGTGATTGTGATGTGTGATGTGTGACCTAAGGAATATTTATATATGAAAGAGTTTAAATATAAGTTGGAAAAATACAAAGGCAGAACCACAAGGCACGAGTGCCCACACTGCCATACCTACCAATCATTTGTACGTTATGTAGATGAAAGAGGTAATTATATATCTGACAATGTAGGCAGATGCAATAGAGAGGATAAATGCGGTTATCATTTGACACCATCAGAGTACTTTAAAGACAAAGGAATAGACTATACACCTACTATTCATGTTGCGCCGAAACCACTACCACCTACTGACTACATACCTGAGGAAATGATGGTGAGAAGTCTAAATACTGATAATAACTTTATTCACTTTTTGACAAAATATTTTCCATTAATAGACGTTGCAAGAGCCATCGATAGATACCGAATTGGAGACCACAAAGAAGGAAGGGTAATCTATTGGCAAATAGACCGAGAAGACCGCATCAGGACAGGTAAGATAATGTTATACGACCCAGTGACAGGTAAGCGGGCTAAGAATGTGAAGAACTCATTTGATTGGGTGCATAGGCACGTTAAGAGTCCTTATCAACTATCACAATGCCTGTATGGGTTGCATTTAGTGAAGAAGTCCACCACACCTCTAGCCGTAGTAGAAAGCGAAAAGAGTGCCATTATAGCGAGTCTGACAATACCAGAGTACACATGGGTTGCTACAGGTGGTAAGCAGAACTATCGACTTTTAGAGGCACTAAGAGGACATGATGTTACACTATTTCCTGATTTAGGAGCGTATCATGATTGGACTAAATATGCAACTAAATATGGTTTTAAAGTCTCAAATTTACTTGAACAGGTAGCTACAGATGAAGAAAGAAGAGATGGACTCGACATTGCAGATTACATTATAAAACAAATGAAAAATGAAAAATAAAATAATTGATTTACTGAGACTGAACTTCAGCCACGAGACGAAATGGAATGAAGTTTACGAAAATAAAGATATTGTATTGATATACAACCGAGTATCCAAAGAATGTAAAGTGAGGTATAAAATAAAAAACTAAACTATTTAATTATGAATGACATGACTAATTTTGATGAAGTGCCAGAATGGGCAAAAGAGTTGATAAACAGCGTAAATGAGATGAAAGAGAAAGTAGAGAAAACCTTTCCAGAAGTAAAGGAAAAAAAACATGATTTTTCTAAGCTAAGAAATTTACTTGATATGGATGCAATCCAACTTAAAGATAATAAAAACAAGTAGATATGAAAGAAACATTATTTGAGAATGAAGTGTTTGATTACGCATTGTATCACAGCACTAAGAGTCGTTTTACCGAGTTGGCAGAATATTTACCGCTATGCTTACAGGCTCTGAGAGAAGAAGGATTGCCTACTACTATGGAGTTCTTCATGACCATAACAGAAAGTGACGAATCATTTTCAGCATACTTAACGAAGCTGAGGGAACGCCAGATGAAGGACTTGTTTATGCCTGTAGATGAACGCATGAGAATCATTGAAAGCTATAGCGACTTGCACGACCGACTCAGAAACAGTGTCAGTAAACTCAGAAGAATAAGGGCTGAGCGGTTGCCATTACTAGCAGAAGGAGATGCCATTATAGCTGATTATAATCAAATAGAGTCCATATCCAAGAAAAAAGCTACCATTCGTATCAATGTGAAGAAGCTGACGGACTACTATTTACAGGTGAAGAAGATTATAGATGCTATGACTGAACTCAGAGAGTTTCAAACCAAGAATGGATTGCCTGACGTGCTAAATGGAGAGCTGACACGAAATAATGGTAGGAATATAAATCGCTACAGTTTACAGATGCTTATAGATGAAGGTTTCACACCTGAGTTATTTGCAGAAGTTGCCCAAGACCACGTGACACTGAAGAGTAAATAGGATATTCTTTTTTTATTAGGTTTTTTGAGAGAGAGTAGGTGTGATGCTTACTCTTTCTTTTTGTTGTTGAGGAATCGACCGAAATTCATTTTGTCTACAATGCTATCACAGATGGTTTTTGGTGGAAAAATATCAGACATTTGTAATAGATGTTGTATATATCACGTACGAGAGTATAGTATTTATATATATGTTTTACAGATTAATAGGGTATACCCCCCTATATGGTGGTGTGGAATGATAAGTACTATTCCCCATAAATTTTTTCCTATTTTTGTCAAAACATTACAACCTCCACACGCAATGAAGTTGACTCATTTATTAAAAATTTGTTCTATACCAGATATTAATGCAGTTATAATTGTACTTATTATATTGTTAACATGAAGGTAGTGTAGTGAGCTATTTTAAGGCTATATAAGACACGTTTAACATTTGATATGAGTAAGAGTATGCCACATAATGAGAAAGTCGCTTAAAACGTCTCTAAATGCCCTTAAATAGAGTGTAATGATATATGGTACATCAGGTGTTTATGTTAACATTCATTTTTGATATATAGACATAATGTTAATATATGTATGCTGAAAATATATTCCGCCATATATTCCGCTATAAGAGCAAAAAGAAAGAGTGTAAGTAGTTGTTTATAAACCCTTTACACTCTTTACGTTGTTGTCCCACCAGGATTCGAACCTAGACTGGCTGAACCAAAATCAGATGTGCTACCATTACACCATGGGACAATCCTTATGTGCTTCGTGAAAAGCAGTGCAAAAGTATAATATTAATTTTAACGTTCCAAATATTTTGATCTGATTTTACATTAGATAGTCCTGTTTTGTATACTATTCGGCAATAAGTAGAAAATAATTCTTTTTTCCTCGCTGTGCAAGTAAATATTTATTTCCAATAAGATGTGAAACGCCGATTACTTCATCAAAGGCTTCAAGCTTCTCTTTGTTTATCATTACTCCGCCAGACTGTACTGTCTTACGCATCTCACTCTTTGAAGGAAATACGCTGGCTTCATCAGTAAGAAGATCAACCGCCCTTATTCCTTCGTTTAGTTTACCGCGAGAGATTGAGAATTGTGGTACTCCTTCAAATACCTGAAGAAAAGTCTCTTCATCAATAGAGCGCAGAGCCTGAGAGGTGGACTTGCCAAATAGGATCTCTGATGCGTTAAAAGCCATCTCATAGTCTTCACGAGAGTGCACCATCACTGTCAGCTCTTCAGCCAGCCGCTTTTGCAAAGGACGCAGGTGAGGTGATGATTTCTGTTCCAAAACTAATCCATCGATCTCTTCTCTCGACAGTGAGGTAAATATTTTAATATACTTTTCAGCATCCTCATCGCTCACATTCATCCAGAACTGGTAAAATTTATAAGGTGATGTATAGCGGCGGTCGAGCCATACGTTACCATTTTCTGTTTTTCCGAATTTTCCACCGTCAGCTTTTGTTATGAGAGGGCATACCAGTCCGAATGCGTCGCCGCTATCCACACGACGAATGAGTTCTGTGCCGGTTGTAATATTTCCCCATTGGTCAGATCCGCCCAGTTGGAGCCGGCACCCCATCTCCCGGAAAAGATAAAGATAATCATATCCCTGAAGCAGCTGATATGAGAATTCGGTAAACGACATCCCTTCACCCGCTTCGCCGCTGATACGTTTTTTTACTGAGTCTTTCGCCATCATATAGTTTACCGTGATATGTTTGCCGATGTCACGTATGAAAGCGAGAAAAGTGTAATCTTTCATCCAATCGTAATTATTTACCAGCACAGCTCTATTGGGAATATCGCTCTCGAAGTCAAGAAATTTGGATAATTGTTTTTTTATTGCTTCCTGATTATGTCGAAGCGTATCTTCATCGAGCAGTTTTCTCTCTGCTGACTTCATTGATGGGTCGCCAATCATTCCTGTGGCACCGCCAATTAAAGCAATAGGCTTGTGCCCGGCTCGTTGCAAGTGCTTTAGCATCATCACACCCACCAGGTGACCTATATGCAGTGAATCGGCTGTGGGGTCTATTCCAAGATACCCTGCGGTCTGCTCTTTTTGTAACTGTTCTTCCGTGCCTGGCATCATATCTTGTATCATGCCGCGCCATCGGAGCTCTTCCACAAAATTCATAATCTTTGTATGTCTGTTTATCGAATTCAAAAAATTATGCAAAGATAATAATTTATCCGCTCTTTACCTTTCCTTTTTCTTAACCAACATTAAAAACAGAGCAAACACATTCATTATTTCAAGTCGACCGAGAAACATATTTGCAGAAAGAACATATTTAGCAGCATTGGGCAGATGTCCGTAGTTACTGACCGACCCTACCTCTCCAAAGCCCGGCCCAACGTTGCCTATAGTGGCAATTGATGCTGAAAAAGATGTCATTCCGTCTATCCCCATGAAAGAGAGTATGAGAGTGGTAATTGAAAAAGTAAGGATATAGAATATAATGAACACCATGATTTGCAGTTCCAGATCGTGCACAATGACTATCTTGTTCATTCTCACGGCGTAAACTCCTTCTGGGTGAAGAATTAGTTTTAACTGTTTTTTTACAGAGGAGAAGAAGAGGTAAACCCTGTCGAATTTAATCCCTCCTGCGGTAGAACCTACCATACCACACTGAATAGAGAAATAGCATAATATGATGATTGAGAAAATAGGCCAAACTGAAGTATCAGCTGTAACCAGGCCTGTAGTACTAGTTAGTGAGATCACCTGAAAAGCTGCATGCCGTAAGGAGTCCCAAAATCCAAATATTTTCTCATGGGTGAGTTGAAGTGTTATCAATATAATCCCGATTAATATAACGAGCATATACATTTGTGTTGGATGGGAAGTGAATATATTGAGTTTTTTCCTTGTCAAAGTAGCATAGATCAATCCAAAATGCATACTGCTTACCAGCATGAAAAACATTGTAACAATCTCAATTCCCAAGTTGTTGTATGAAGCTATACTTAAGTTTTTTGTAGAGAATCCCGATGTGGCAACCGTGGAGAATGAGTGGCAGACAGCATCGAAAAGACTCATGCCAAATAATTTCAAAAGAATTATTTGAGTGATAATAAGACTTAAATAGACCGAAACAACTATGCGGGTAATATGCTTAGATCTTATTCTGAAACTCATTCTGGAGAGATCTGATACCTCTGAACGATAAAAGCTGGATATAACACCTTTCTTTTCTGGAAGGATCAATAATACAAACAGGATAATTCCTACTCCCCCAATGAAAGAGGTGGATGCCCGCCAGAAAAGCAACCCTTTAGGCAATGCTTCCACATTACTCAAAGTGCTTGCTCCTGTTGTAGTGTAGCCGGATACACTTTCAAACAGCGCATTTGCAAGTGTGAACTCCCCTCCCCAAAAACAGTACGGAATCATACCGGCAAAACAGGTAATTATCCATCCCAGAACACTTATTGCCAATCCCTCATGAAACACAATCTCATCAATCTTTTTGATAAAAAGCTGTGGTAAGATTCCCGATGCGGCACAAAAAACGCCACTGAATAACAGAGCATTAAAGGAGTCTTCTTTATATGCATAGGAAATTGTAGCGGCAATGAAGAGAAACAGCGAATTGAATAGTAAAATGAAACCTAAATATTTTATTACAGCCCTTGTCCGTATCATAAATCTTATGTTAAATTTTCAGTTTTTCAGGAGAAGCCAAAATATCTTCCTGATTATTTGCAATTTTGAGCGGCTTCTAATTACAATACTTTAATCAACCTCAATCAGGCTGTAAAATTAATCGTTTTTTATCTGTTTGTCCCATTTTGTGAGCTTTTTATTTTTTATGAACCTTTTGTCATATCAATACTTCGGTAATACTTTTAAAATGGTCCTTATAATTCACTGAATATCAATAGAGTACGACACCTTTTGAGGGTGCGGTATAACTTATTGACTGTCAGTATTATAAATGAAGTTTTAACGAAGCATTTTCAGATGACAGAGGCACAACTTTAAATTAAATGTTTATAATTAAAATGTTCCGTATAAAACAGTGTAACAACTTTATGAATTCTAAGGAAGGTTAAGAATAATATGGTTGCAGATGATTTTTGTACCTGACTAATTTGGCAGAGATAAAATAATAAACTAATTTGGCAAAGTATAGAATAATCAACTTTTTTACGGAAAAATACTAGATGTTTATTCAAACTTGTTTTACAGAGAAATACCAACTGATTATAAGGATAATTACTAACTGTTTTTAAATATGAATCCCCGCCAGAAAGTCTTTTTTATTGCATTTGGTTTAAAATAAATATTGATATATAATGTATTATGTTTATGTTCAAGGTTTTCGGTGCTGACTTATAGATAAAAACCAACAATTTTTTATAATGACACAAAGAAACATTTTACTGATTGGATTTTTGCTGTTGTCTATGCTGATATTCGGACAACGAGGCACTGTTGAGGGAATGATGTACCTCGATGAAAATAGGCGGCCTGTGTATCGTGAAAATATTATCATACCCGAAGTGAATGGGTATGAAGTACTTAAATGTGATTTCCATATGCACTCGGTTTTTTCCGACGGACAGGTGTGGCCCACTATCCGTAACCAGGAGGCATGGGAAGAGGGTCTGGATGCATTTGCCCTGACAGATCATATAGAGTATCAGCCACATAAAGCAGATGTGAGAACTGATCACAACCGTGGGTATGAGCTTCTTAAAGATGTTGCCCCGAAAAATAACATCATCTTGGTAAATGGATCGGAAATAACCCGTAATACTCCTCCGGGCCACTTTAATGCAATTTATGTTAAGGATTCATCACCCTTTATAGAGGATAGAAGCAATGAGCATAACAAGGCTGCTGTGATGAAAGCGGCAGAGCAGGATGCTTTTATCTTCTGGAACCATCCCGGTTGGCAGCCAGGCATAGAAGGATCATATGAATGGCTCCCGTTAATCGAAGATCTCTATAAAAGTGGGGCATTGCACGGAATTGAGGTTATCAACGGTTTTGGGTTACATATGAAAGCACTCGATTGGTGCGTTGATAAAGGATTGACAGTGATGGGCAGTACTGATGCACACAACCTGATAGGGCATGATTATGATAAAAGCAAAGATTATGTGCACAGAACTATGACATTGGTGATGGCAAAAGAGAGAACGCCCGAGTCTATTCGTGAAGCGTTGAATTCAGGCCGTACCGTTGCCTGGGCAAGCAAAATACTGGCAGGAAAAGAGGAGAATGTGAGAAGTCTGTTCAATGCCTGTGTTAAGCTAATGCCGGGGCACTATATACAGGAAAATAAAAATGGTGAAAAAACGATATTCTACGAATTAAAAAATAACAGCGATCTTTATTTCGAACTTAAATTAACATTGGGCAATGGCACCCGGAGTATTACTCTTTACCCCCGTTCAACGCAGCTTATCTCTGCTGCAGAAGGACAGCAATCGCTCTCATATGATGTTACTTCAACTTATGTTAGAAGCGATAAACATCTGAACGTGACTTTTTCGCTGGAATAGGTTTTATTGGTATTGGCGGTTATGATCATTTCTGAATAAACGATTACAGGTTTTTGAGATAAAAAAAGTGGGCTGAACCAGCCCACTTTTTTGTAATTATTGATGAATTTGTCTTAACCGACAACCGACATAAATTCCTGGTTGGTGCGATATTTCGCAAATTCCAGATCTTTAAGTGCCTGTGAAGCTATTGTTCTGTCGCGACCGATTGCAGTCCGGAGATTAGAGATAACTTCATTGAAGTTGTTCGTTCTTGATGCGATGATAGCAAGCAGATAGGCGGTAGTTGCATCCGGGTTTTCAACAGATTCCAATGTCTGTTTTGCCTTATTGTAGTCCCTGACCAATAGCTGTGCCAGGCCTGCATTGTTGGACTTGCCGTTTCCGTAAGCACCAACAGCCTGATTGTAGTTACCCTGCAACAAATTTATCAATCCCATTGCTTCATCGAGGCCACTGGCACCGGCAGACCTGCCGAGATATTCGTTCGCTGTTGATAGGTCGTTGTCCATAATTGCAAGCAGAGCTTTGTTCATATTCACTTCTGGGGCTGACGGATTTACCTGAGCTGCACGGTCGAATGACTGTTTTGCCTTTGCATATTCTCCCCTTTTGAAGAACATTGTTCCAATATTGTTCCATCCCCTGTAATCGTTCGAAAAATTGGCTGTCACATATTGATATATCTTCTCTTTTTCTTTTTCATCGGCGGTTAATGTTGAGCCATAAAGCAACTCCTCTACCGACAACTCCTTCGGGTTGTTTTTCCATGTTGTCATAATCTCTTCATCAGACTTGCCAACTATCTCAATATTTGCTATGATGCGCGAACGACGCAGTTGCGGCAGTATAGTCTCTGCAAGCTCTTCAAACACGTAAGAGATGTTCTTTATCTCTTTTTCACGTGCTTCAGAATCGGGATACATCTCCAGTACGCGCAGTATAAGTTCTTTATCCTGCAGGTTCGATGCAGATACCAACTTGCGGAATCCTTCCCAGTCCTGTGCGGTATAGTGTGCATATACATCAGTATCGATATCTCTTTTGTTCAACTCTTTTTCAAGATACTCCGATGTGTTTTTTTCACGTTGTGCTGCCAGTCTTTCGTTTAAAGAAAATCCGCCGTCAGGTGATGCGTAGGCCGAAACTTCTACATTCACATTTTGCCTGGGATCTTTGAAAGCCTGTTCCACCCGTTGTTTCCAATCAGCCATATCGCGTTTGTTAAGTTCGCCCTGTCTAAGGTTTGCCTGTTGAATCACAAACATGATACTGGCTTCCTGAGCTTCCTTAATGATGCGCTGGAACCCGTCGGGAGCTACAGAAGGAGTGGTTGTCTTGACATCAGCCAGGGCAGATGTAGCAATAACGCCATCAGCTATTTTCAGATCGGGCAATTTAGCTGGTTTGTTTTTAATTCTTCCGTCAAAGCGGAGAAATAGTTCCGATGACTGCATCTCGGGAATGTAGGAAAATGTACTGTTCATGGTGAAGTTACCACCCTGGTTTTGAGGGATTGTTACCCTGTTGCCTGAAATGTTTTCTCCTTGATAACTGTATGGTGTACCGGTTATCTCACCATTTCCGTACTTAAGAACAGGAGTAATGGTTACTGTTGCATTCTTGTTAAACCATTTTTCAGGGAATGTCCCGTTGATGGTTACCGGAATCTGATTTCCCACTGTCTCGAGAGGAGAGGGGGTAACATTAAAATTGTTTTGCGAGAGTGGCTTGAGCTTGCTGCTGCAGGATATGGCAAAAAGTGCCACTGAAAGCAGAAGCAGAAGCGACAAATAACTAGATTTTTTTTGCATGATGTAAGTATTTAATAAATTAAGCTTCCTTCCTTTTTTATTTCAATAGCGAATTTACTTTTTATTTGTTAATAAAAAAAATAAGTATATCTATTTTTTGTTAGTTACCTTTTGATTATTGGATTGATTTTGATCTTCTATTACGGCATATTTGTATGTTTAAAACCCATTTTCAACAATATTTCAGACACAGTAGGTGCTGCGTTCACAAAATTATAAGCATTGTACTCTCTTCGTAAAGGGTAGCTCGATCTGAAGTGGTAGAATTTCCCGGGTTCGGTTTTTAATGCTGCTGTTTCGTTCATAGGGTTGTATGTGTGCCATACAGCGTGTGCTAGTTGATTTTCGGGTGCAATTCCTTGCAGGTTGATAACTGGTTTAGCAGGATAGGGAATCTTCTGATAGTCAGGCTCTATTCCAAGATTGAAGAAGCTGTTCAGATTTTCAAGGCTCATCCTTGTTGCTGTCCACTTGCCGTCGGCGCTGTAGCCTGCGATATGGGGCGTGGCAATATCTGCCATCTGCAGGAGATCTTTATTAATATCGGGCTCATTTTCCCAGCAATCGATTACTACACCTGAAATATTTCCTTGAGAAAGAGCTTTTTTCAACGCGATGTTGTCTGTGACACCTCCACGTGCAGCGTTTATTATAAATGGCTTTTTGGCTACCGTTTCAAAGAAGCGCTCATCAGCAAGATGAAAAGTTTTATATTTGCCTGATTTGGTCAAAGGGGTATGAAAGGTGATTATATCAGACTCCTGTCTGATAGTTGCGATATCCACAAAAAGGCCTCTGCCTTCACGCTCTTCCCTTGGAGGATCGTTCAGCAATACATTCATACCTAGTTTCCGGCAGGCTGACTCTATTTTGCTCCCTACATTTCCAACACCCACAATGCCGATGGTTTTTTCTTTAAGTTCGAATTGATACTTGCCGGCCAGATACAGAAGTGATGCTGTTAAATATTGTTCTACTGAATTGGCATTGCAGCCGGGAGCTGTTCGCCACGCAATTCCGTGTGTATCGCACCATACTGTATCGATATGATCGAAGCCGATGGTAGCAGAACAGATAAGTTTTACGTTAGTGCCTGAAAGTATCTTTTCTCCGAAATGAGTTACAGTTCTTACAATAAGTGCGTCTTTGTCTTTGATGGCCTCCCGGGTGAATTGATTTCCAGGCAGGTATTCCACCTCGCCGAACTGTTCGGCAACTTCCTTTAGAAAAGGGATATGTGCATCAGCCATTATTTTCATAACTGGCTTTTTAAATATTTATCCATTCCGGTGGCTGCCTTTCTGCCATCGCCCATTGCAAGAATAACTGTGGCTCCGCCGCGGACTATATCACCGCCTGCAAAGATCATCTCATCGGCAGTCTGCAAGGTTGTTTCGTTTACTATTATGGTACCCCGGGAAGTAATCTCTATACCCGAGAAGTACTGTGGAATAAGCGGATTTGGAGAAACACCCACGCTCACAATTACCTCGTCAACCTCTTGCCATACAGTATCACCTTCAATTGATATGGGGCGGCGACGGCCCGACTGATCGGGTTCGCCCAGCTTCATCCGTTGCAGCAGCATGCGCTGAACACGCCCGCGTTCATCACCTTCGTAGCGAAGAGGATTGTGCAATGTATAGAACTCTACGCCTTCTTCTTTTGCGTGTTTTATCTCTTCCACCCTTGCCGGCATCTCCTCTTCAGAACGGCGGTAGATAATCATTGCTCTCTCGGCACCCAGGCGCCGTGCAGTGCGTACGGCGTCCATAGCGGTATTGCCGCCGCCTATAACGGCTACCTTCTTTCCGTGATAGACAGGTGTGTCGCTATCGGGGTCTGCTGCCTGCATGAGATTCACCCGGGTTAAGTATTCGTTACACGACATTACACCAATAAGGTTCTCACCGGGAATATTCATAAAGTTGGGCAATCCGGCACCACTTCCCACGAAAATGCCTTTAAACCCTTCCTGCTTGAGATCTTTCTGAGAGATAGTTTTGCCAACTATACAGTTTGTCTCAAACTTTACTCCCATCTTTTTAAGCCCGTCAATCTCAATGTCCACAATATTGTTTGGCAGTCGGAATTCGGGGATTCCGTAGCGCAGAACGCCTCCCAGCTCATGGAGCGCCTCAAAGACAGTAACGTCGTACCCCAGTTTAACCATATCACCGGCAAAAGCCAGCCCGGCAGGGCCGGAGCCCACGACCGCTATTCTTATACCGTTGGCTGGAGCTGTTTCCGGTATCGATATATTTCCGCTAATACGTTCGTAGTCGGCTGCAAACCTCTCAAGATGACCAATGGCTACCGGCTCTTTTTTCAGCTTCAGATTGTAGAAACATCTGCTTTCGCACTGCCGTTCCTGAGGGCATACACGTCCGCAAACTGCTGGAAGCGCACTGGTCTCCTTTAGCACTTTGGCCGCTTCCAGAAATTCACCACGCTCAATATTTTTAATGAATTTGGGAATATTTATCTCAACGGGACATCCGGTTATACAGGTGGGATCAATACAATCAAGACAACGATGAGCTTCGTTAACAGCCATCACTTTGGTCAGTCCCAAGTTTACCTCATCGTAGGTGCGACTGCGTAACACCGGATCCACTTCAGGCATCTTCACACGAGGAATGTCAGTACGGCCTTTGTTCTTCATAGACTTACGCAAAGTCTCACGCCACTCTTGCGACCGCTCATTTTTTAAATAGTCATTCATATTTTTTATTGCTCACTTTTCAAGATTCAAAAAGACAGATGCAAGTGTTTGAGTTATTTGTCGTAGGCTCTTAATCTCATAAGCATCTCGTCGAAGTCTACCTGATGTGCATCGAACTCGGGACCATCGACACAAACAAATTTTGTATGCCCACCAACAGTTACACGGCATGCACCGCACATTCCGGTGCCATCCACCATAATTGTGTTGAGTGATGCCACGGTGGGTATATTGTATTTTTTTGTCAGTTCCGACACAAACTTCATCATGATGGCGGGACCGATGGTTACGCACAGGTCCACCTTCTCTCGTTTTATTACTTTCTCCACTCCGGCGGTAATCAGTCCCTTCTCCCCATAAGAACCATCGTCGGTCATAATTACCACTTCATCGGAATGCTCATGAACCTGTTCTTCAAGGATAATCAACTCCCTGGTACGGGCTCCCAGTACGGAAACGACTCTGTTCCCTGCTTTTTTCATAGCTTCAATTATGGGAAGCATTGGAGCTACTCCAACACCTCCACCAGCACAGACTACCGTGCCGAAGTTCTCGATGTGAGTAGCTTTCCCTAACGGTCCCACCATGTCGGTGATGTAATCACCTGACTCTAGTAGACAAAGCTTTTCGGACGATTTGCCTACTCTTTGTACTACAAGAGTAATAGTGCCTTTTTTAGGGTCGGCCGAGGCAATGGTATAAGGAACGCGTTCCCCTTTTTTACCTACACGTACAATTACAAAGTGGCCTGGTTTACGGCTTTTCGCAATCAGCGGAGCCTCAACCTCAAATCGAACTACTCTGTCGGAGAGGTTATCTTTTGCTACAATTTTATTCATTATTTATGAGGAATCCTTATAAAGTGTACAATCATTTGCAAAAATACTACTTTTTTATCATCTAAAGTAATTATTAAACAGTTAAAACATCCTCCCTGCTTCATAAGATAAAAATATTGTATAACTTTGTCAGTGGAAAAAGTCACCTTATTGTGATTCTGAATGTAATTAATTATTAGAATTTGAAACTAATTCCATTACATGTTGTAATACCTGTTAAGAATTCTCTCGAATCGACACCACATATTTCAAACAGCATAAAGGAAATTAAATAATCGTATGAAATTGCAAAAAAGATATTTTTTATAAAAAGGGTAGTTATCTTTGCGAATACTAAATTTAAAGACAATGAAGAGAAATTTTTGCAACAACGCTAATCTTATTTTTGATCGAGCCACTGAGGATTATCATATTAAAAATGATGTAACTTCAGTTATGAACAATCCATTTCAACCTGAAACAATAGATAATTATCTATATGAAAAGAATTGGATTGATGTAGTTCAATGGCATCTTGAGGATATAATTAGGGATCCGGAGATAGACCCGGTTAAGGCGTTGGAGATAAAGAGATGGATTGATCGTTCTAATCAGGAGCGAACAGATTTAGTTGAGAAGATTGATACATATTTTTATCATTTATACAACGGCGTAAAAACGTTGCCTAATGCTTCAATAAACACTGAGAGTCCTGCTTGGGCAATAGACCGCCTATCTATTCTGGCGGTGAAGATTTACCATATGCGCGAACAGACTCTTCGTATCGATACTGATCCTGATCACCTGGACAGTTGTCGCGGCAAACTTGATGTATTGTTGGAACAACGGGTTGATCTCTCTTCAGCAATCGATAACCTTCTTGATGAGATTAAACAAGGAAAAAAATATATGAAGGTTTACAGGCAGATGAAAATGTACAATGATCCTTCGCTTAATCCTGTACTATATGCTAAAAATGTCAAAAAGCTTTAAAGTTTATGGCAAATATTTTGATTATCCGTTTTTCGGCCTTCGGAGATGTAACAATGCTTGTTCCCGAAGCATATTCGGTAGCACGAAGTTATCCGGGTGATCACTTTTTTGTGCTTACAAATAAGCGCTTCGAACCCCTTTTCAAAGGATTATTAAGTAATTTGGAGCCAATAGGAATTGATTTAAATGACTACAAAGGGGTTTTTGGAATTTTCAGGCTCGCCAAGGATCTCGTGAAATTAAATATTGACAAGGTAGCAGATGTGCACGATGTGATACGAAGCAAATTGTTGCGTGTAATCTTTATTCTCAGAAATATAAAAGTGAAACATATAGATAAGGGAAGAGGCGAAAAAAAAGCTATTCTCTCACGCAAGAGCCCGATTCATCCTCTGAAACATACTACAGAGAGATATCATGATGTCTTTTCTAAGTTGGGATATCCTGCAGAGATGCAATTTGAGTCTTTTTTCAGCCACAGGCCAAGTCAAGTCTCTTTACCGGATTCTTTTCCCTTTAATACTGCTTTAAAAAATATAGGCATTGCCCCTTTTGCGAAACACAACACAAAAATGTATCCACTTGATCAGATGGAGCAGCTTATTAGCAGACTGTCAGCACTGGATAATATTAACATTTACCTGTTCGGAAATGAGCAGGAAATGGAGTTGCTATCGGGATGGCATGAGAAGTACAACACAATTTCAGTTACAGAAATTCTGACACTCGAACAGGAGCTATATCTGATGTCGAGGCTAAACGTATTAATTTCCATGGATTCGGCAAACATGCATCTGGCATCACTCGTGCGCATCCCGGTGATTTCAGTCTGGGGGGCAACTCACCCTTGTTTTGGCTTTTACGGATTTAAGCAATCTCCTGGAAATGCCGTGCAGATAGATCTGGAGTGCCGTCCTTGTTCGGTTTATGGGAACAAAACATGTGCCAGGGGAGATTTGGCATGTCTTAAAAGTATAAGCTCCAACTTGATATATTCTAAAATTATGAGAATAATATGAGAATAGGGTTTGATGCTAAGCGATTCTTCCACAACACACGCGGTCTTGGTAATTACAGTCGCGATACCCTGAGGCTGCTGACGGAAAATTTTCCGAAAAATGAATATTTGCTCTTTAATCCGAAAGAGAGTCATAAATTTGCGGTTTCTATGCTGAAAAATGTCAGAGAATTGCGGCCTGAATCTCTTATAGGGAAAACAATTCCCTCTTTTTGGCGCAGTATGGAAATTTGCAGTGACATAAAAAAATATAAAATTGATATTTTTCACGGCCTGAGCCAAGAGCTGCCTATAGGTATTAAACGTACCGGTGCAAGATCGGTTGTTACTTTCCATGATGCCATTTTTATTCGATATCCTGAGCTTTATCCTTACTACTATCGGAAAATATTTGAACAAAAAAATAAATACTCTTGTCGTAATGCTGACAGGATTATTGCCATTAGTGAGCAAAGCAAGCGTGACGCTATTGATTTTTTTGGAGCAGATGAAAAGAAAATATCTGTAGTTTATCAAGGTTGTAACTCAATCTTTTGGAATTCAGTTGATAATGACAAGAAACAGGCAGTTCGTAAAGCTTATCGGTTGACAAACACTTTTTTGTTGTATGTGGGAGCTATAGAAAAACGTAAAAATGCGAGGCTCATTATTGAAGCACTCCATCGCAAGTCGCTGGAAATACCACTTCTGATTGTGGGAAAACCTAGCAACTATATGGATGAACTAAAGAAAATAATCAGTGATTATAAAATGGAACAACAGGTAATATTCCGTCATAATGTTGATACAGCTGACTTACCTGCAATATATAGTGCTTCCGCAGCTTTTATTTACCCTTCTCTTTTTGAGGGATTTGGTATTCCGGTATTGGAGGCTTTAGCGACTGGAACCGCGGTTATCACCTCGCGTGGAAGTTGTTTTGAGGAGACCGGCGGAGACGCAGCCATCTACGTGGATCCTTTGGATGCCGATGAACTGGGAGAAGCAATTGAGCGTGTCCTTACGGACAATATCGTTCGTAACCGGATGATTGCAAAAGGAAAAGAACATGCTGAAAAATTCAGGGATGATAGAATTGCATCATCTTTAATGGAGGTCTATGATTTACTTAAACATTAACAAAACTATTTCAAGTTAGCTGATCTCTATTTTATTAAACTTTCTAATGTATTACAGTTGCATCTGAACCTATTAGTGAAGTTATTTTTTTAACTTTGTTCAGCTCGTTTTGCTATTGCCTATAACAAACAAGCTTGTTTTATGCTAATATGGCTATTTACTCATTTATTGCAAGCAAACATGAAGGGGGGCTAATGTTTTTTTATTCTTAGCTGATTCCAGTATTTTACGAAAAAAAGTCGTGGAAGCAATTTTAATTTGGTTTTAAAATCGTCTAGTTCCATCACTATAGCTATATTCTCTGATAATCCATTTACACGTTGAGTCTGTGATAGTCCCGATTTATCGTAAACAACAATGGGGATATCAATCTTTTTGAAGATAACTTTGTCCAAAATCAATTTTTTATAGAATTTAAAGTCAGACGACAGTCGGTACTTTTCATCAAACGGATATTTTTTAAGTTGTGAGGTACGGGTAAAAACAGCCTGATGGCAAAACGGCATCCGGTGAATGTTTTTGATTTCGGAGGGTGCCTCTTTTAAAATATGAGAGCCGTCTCTTTCCGTCAAAATATTACCATAAAAAACATCTGCAGGCATTTTTAGGAAACCGCTTACATATTCAAGGACATTGGCATTAGCGAAAATATCTCCTGCATTCATAAAAATGACCCACTCTCCCGATGCTTTATTTACAGCTTTGTTCATAGCATGATAAATGCCATCGTCTTTCTCAGAAACAAGAATATCTATTGAATCACGATATTTCTCTATAATTTCTAATGTACTATCGGAAGATGATCCATCTATTACAATGTACTCTTTATCTGAAAAATTTTGATCTATCACGCTCTGAATGGTTTTTTCTATCATCTTCTGAGCATTAAAACAAACAGTAACAACGGATATAAGCATTTTTGAATCCTAAAAAATCTTTTAATTAATCTTATAAATTATTCTGCCGGTAAAAGTATAACAAATCTTTTTAATGGAAATGTATTTAACTGAAAAATATTTCTACGGAATAAATCTGTTGCAGGAATTAAACTATTTGATTAATTTTGTGTCTCAGTTACTGGCCGGGTTTCAAAGATCAACATAAAACCATAGTTGCAAAACAGCAAGTGAACTGTTATTAAGCTACTGGTATTTATGTGTTATAATATTTAATGGGGTTGACCGGTTTTGACAGCGGGTAGAAGAGGTTTGTAAGCATGCAGTGCGTTGTCGGTTTGCACTTTAATCTCAAACGTCAAACAATTAACTGGCAATAATAATTACGCTCTTGCTGCGTAACCGAAGTACAGTAGGTTAATCGCTTAATTCTGCCACAAGGTGGCGGAACAAGACATCACCCGGAAGCTGTGGCTTCGAAGCGTTCCGATCAGGTGGTGCAGGCAAATCGGAGATAGGATTGGAGAGGCTTCGGCTCCTTTCCGAAAAATTAGAAGATAAGGATTGAGTATGATGGCTTCAGTCGCGCTCTTTCCTGACAAATAAAATGAAGATAAGCATGTAGAAAGCAGATTGCTTCCTCGTTTGGACGAGGGTTCGAATCCCTCCAACTCCACATGGTTTGGTAAGTCGCACATAATCAACGTGCTGGAGTAGTTTAATTGTCTATGAATTGTCTGTCAGACATTTATAGACAATTATTTTTTAACGGTTGCAGGAAATGGTATTCGTAGAACAGCTCGATACAAAGAACTGGTTGATACCGGTGGTTTGAGATACTGTAAAATAAAATGGGAGGAAAACCTGTTTTGTTTTTCTCCTATCCAATTTCATGATTTGGTGTCGTGAAGCTCTCTTATTAATTCATCTTCATCTATTTATTTCCCCGGCTTCCCTGTCCGCTTCTGAAGTTAGTCACCTCTTTCTGGATAAAGCTTCTCTCGGCTTGCTGAGCTCTATATAGCTTCTCGGGAGAAAGCACCTTTTCGAATTTTGCAGAATA
This sequence comes from Proteiniphilum propionicum, assembly GCF_022267555.1. Classification (NCBI taxonomy): domain Bacteria; kingdom Pseudomonadati; phylum Bacteroidota; class Bacteroidia; order Bacteroidales; family Dysgonomonadaceae; genus Proteiniphilum; species Proteiniphilum propionicum. The sequence continues at coordinate 3,143,909 of NZ_CP073586.1, read as the reverse complement.
CTCTTTGTCAAGTGCTGCTTCTCTGAGCTTTACATCCACATCGTCATCCAGCATCTTTCTGTATTCTTCCTCTGAGATGTTGTTGTTATCCTTAATACGATCAATTTTATCTCTGTGGCGCTTATGCAGATCGAACTTCTTTTGTGTCAACTCATTGTTCAGAGGGAAATATTTATTTGCCTCTTCCTGAGTTAGTCCGGCTTCCTTCTTTATATATTCCATTTTTCTCTTTTCGTAATCAGCCATGTTCATTTTTCTGTTCTGGGCAGATATTGTAAAGGAGAATACCGGAAGCATCAGCACCGAAAAAAGCAATACAATACTTTTTCTCATAACAAAAATCCTTTAAAAGATGTATGATAATTATTAGTTTAAATAATATTGTTTGTACATGTAATCGAAGTAGCCGTCATTTATCATTTGTTCTTCCAGATACTGATAGAATTCCTCTTCGGTTATCTGAACAGTTGACCAATAATTATCAACTTGAGGCGATCCGGTGAGTGTTTGTTCCGGAACATTCTGATAGTCTGCAATATTGCTACTCTTATTTTTTTCTTTAATCAAAAAATTTATGACAACATACATACCCACGAACATGGCAGCCATATAAACCCAGGGTTTTACCCTATCCCACATGGTAATAACCTGTGGTTTTATAATCTCCCTCTCCGGCAGGCGATTTATTATTTCTTCATTAAATTGTGCGAAATAATTTTCGGGTACTTTAAAAGGAGTTTTAGTTTTATCTATTTCTTTTAATTTGTTAAATTTGGTTTCCATACCTTTTATTTTTTCGCTGTACTGATAAATAGACTTAACGATAGGTAAAAGGTTTAATGTGTTTTGTCCAAAAATTTTTCAATTTTCTTTACAGCATGATGGTAAGATGCTTTCAGGGCGCCAACTGAAGTACCAAGTATGTCGGACATATCTTCATATTTCATCTCGTCAAAGTATTTCATCTGAAAAACAAGTCGTTGCTTTTCGGGAAGGGTAAGGATGGCTTTCTGCAGGAGTAATTGTGCTTTATCACCGTCAAAATATTCGTCTCCTTCTATCGTGTTTAGCAGAAAAGAGTCATCATCGTCAATGGAAACGTTATTCTGGCTTCTCTTTTTGTTCAGAAAGGTGATGCTTTCGTTAATAGCAATACGATATAACCAGGTACTAACCTTGGCCTCACCCCTGAAATGATCAAGATTTGTCCAGGCTTTTATGAACACATCCTGAAGGATATCGTTGGCATCATCGTGAGACAAAACCATTTTTCGTATCTGCCAGTAAAGCCTTTCGCTGTATTCAGACACAATACCGGCAAACGCTTTACGAGCTGTGCGCGGGTTGCGCAACTCTTCCAGTAGCCGTTCCTCGTTATTTATTTCCATATTTGCGGAATTCAATCTAAAGATAAAAATTTTTTGTAATATTTATCTCAGATGTTATCACCTTTTTCGAACCATGTAATAAAATTCTGTGCGATATCGGTATTTTGTTGCCACCATTCATATGAATCGTGGTAGTACGAAACGCTGATATAGCGGCAGAATGTGTCATAATAATCAGATTGAAATATATGTGAGAAAAAGGGAATGTAAAACGTCCATAATACTCCCTCTTTAGAACTATTATTATCTCTCTTGCTTTCTTTATCAATGACCTGCATAATCTCTTTGTTGACAGTCTTGAAAAGTGTAAATTCACTTTCTTCTTCAGGTGTATTTTTCAATGAATCAAGAGCAGTGATGATGGCATGGTAAACAAAATTTCGGTTTAATCCTTCCTCTATGCTAAGTGGAGGAATTTCTCCATGACTCGACGATTTGGTTGTTTTACGAATCAACTGCTGTTGAATAAAAGATCTTTCCAAGGGCTCTTCAGTAATTTTTATTCGCATGGTGCGCAACATCTCCTCGAACGCGTTTTTAGAACGCTTGCTGTCTGGTTCCAGCAGAAGAAACATCTGGAACGAGAGTATGCTCTGGACCCATAATCCTTTGTCGTTCAAAGCATATGCGTTAAGAAGGAAGGCGTCGCTGTGCGATTTATCCAGGTCGATTGATTTTTTTATATGTCCGATTGCATTTTCAATATCTCCTTTTTTGTAATGGTTAACAGCCAAATTGAAATGAAGTAGATATTCATCACCGTTTTTTATTAATCCTTCTTCAAGGAGATTGATGGCATCTTCCAGCCGGTTCATTCCTGCCAGTGCTTCACTTTTTACAGCGTAAGCACCGGTTGAAAGCTCTTTATTCTTTGAATTAATTACTACAGTACTGAATTTCGATGCATTTTGATAATCATTAAGTGCCAGATATGACAATGACAGTTCATAGGTTGCATGAATATCTTTTGGATCAATTTCAAGAGCTTTTCTGTATTTCCCGATAGCGCTCTTATATTCACCCGCATCGTGCAGTTCCACACCTTCCTGAATGAGCTTTTGTACGTTGGCACTCTGCCCATATAATAGGATTGAGAAAGTGCCCACTAAAAAAGTGATTGTAAATAAGGTTCTCATCATCGTAAAAATTCATTTGGGTTGATAAAAGTAAGACAAAAAAAGTAATTCCGGATTTATATTTATAGAAATGGTGTAAATTGTAACACTTATAAACAAATTTTATGTACAAGTATCGGGTTTTTTACTTTTTTTGGTGACAGTAACTTTTCCATGTAGCTCCGTTTTTATATAAGACATAAGGAAAAGTTGTTTAATTTTGTAGTCTCATTTTTATGGCTGAAAAACTGCTTTTGAGACGAGAAGTACAGATTAGATTTTTGCATTCAGCAGAAGAACTTGCTCCTAAAGCCCAAAATATCAAATAGTTTATAAATGATAATACTTAGGTAAATGTTTATTTCGACACCAGACAATACTGGATAAAGATTACTGATTTTCGGCAAAACCAATTCTGCCGGCAATTATTTATATATGGCAAATCGAGACATTTGCTTGGCTATTAAGTTTATGAAAGTCAACAAAGTGAGCAAGATTTTTGAGTAAAAAACCAAAACGCTTTCTATTATTATAAAATAAAATATTATGCAGTATATTCAGGTACAATTTGATTGTAATCCGGCAAATGAGGTTATAACCGATGTTCTGGCAGCACTTCTGGCTGAGATTGGATTTGAGACATTTGTTCCGGCAAACAGAGGTTTGGATGCCTACTTACCGGCAACCCTGTTTTCGGAGAAAGAGATTGATGATCTTCTTTCGAAATTTCCCATGGAAGCAACAATCACCTATTCATCCCATGCAATGGAAGATAAAGACTGGAACGAAGAGTGGGAGAAAAACTATTTTCAGCCTATTGTAATCGATGAAAAGGTATGCATCCATAGCTCTTTCCACCGGCCGGAAAAGGAGTATGAATACAACATTCTTATCGATCCTAAGATGGCTTTCGGAACCGGCCATCACCAGACCACTGGTTTGATGATGAAAGAGATTCTAGCCATGAACCTGGCAGGTAAATCGGTTCTTGATATGGGATGCGGTACGGCTTTGCTGGCAATATTAGCATCGATGAAAGGGGCTGAGCGCGTTACAGCTATCGATATAGATGAGTGGGCCTATAGCAATGCTCTTGAGAATGTGCAACTGAACGGTACTGAAAACATTCGAGTGTTGCAGGGAGGTGCCGGGTTGTTAGGCTCTGAAACATATGATGTAATTTTAGCCAATATCAACAGGAATATTCTTTTAAGGGATTTTCCATTATATGTTAACGTGCTAAATGTTGGCGGACAGATTGTTATGAGCGGGTTCTTCGCAGAGGATATCCCTGCCATCCGCGCCAAAAGCGAAGAATACGGCTTAGTATATCAGCACTTTTTGGTGATGGATCAATGGGTTGCTGTTTCGTTTCGTTTTTGAATTAAATAAAATAAGTATTACCTTTGCGCAACTTTAAAAAATTGATATTATTTAGGTTATTTACAAATGGAGTGGTTAGTAGAGTTAGTTACAGGTTCTGGGATTGCGCATTCAATATTAGTTCTTGCTCTTGTTATTTCCGGAGGTTTATTACTGGGGAAAATAAAAATATTTGGTATATCGCTGGGGACAACATGGATACTTTTTCTTGGTATATTTTTAGGACATCTTGGACTGGAGGTTAACGGTGAGGTATTGCACTTTCTGAAAGAGTTTGGGCTTATCCTTTTTATCTATTCCATTGGAATGCAGGTGGGCCCCAGCTTTTTTTCTTCGTTCAAGCAGGGAGGAATGACACTGAACCTGCTGGCATCGGGTGTTGTAATACTTGGAGTTTTAACAGCATACGTTATTCATCTTGTTAATGGAATACCCATTGTAACCATGGTGGGTATCCTTTCGGGTGCTGTAACCAATACACCTGGCTTGGGTGCGGCTCAGCAAACATATACCGATATTACCGGTTCAACCGATCCTTCTATTGCCACAGCATATGCCGTGACCTATCCGCTTGGAGTAGTGGGGATAATAATGAGTATTGTATTTTTCAGATATATATTCAAAATTGATCTTCACAAAGAGAATAAAAGGCTCGATGAAAACAGCGAATCCAAAATGAATGAAGCACATATGTTCTCGCTTCAGGTTAAGAATCCCGCCATTTTCGGAAAGAATATACATGAAGTAAAAACACTTATTGACAAGGAATTTGTGATTTCCAGGGTTTTACACTCACAGACAAATGGACTGGCGGTACCGCGTACAGAAACAATATTGAATGAGGATGACAAAATTATGGTTGTTTCAAACCTTAAGAATATTGATGTTATTGAAGCTCTCATAGGAAAGCTTATAGATATGGGTAGGGAGGAGTGGAATAAGCTCGATTCACAACTTGTTTCCCGCAGAATTAACATCACCAAATCCGAGATCAACGGCCGATCAATAGGTAACCTGAAATTGAGAAATATTTTTGGAGTAAATATTACACGTGTGAATCGCGCCGGTGTCGACCTTATTGCCGATTCGAGGCTCCAGCTGCAGTTGGGTGACCGTGTAACGGTGGTAGGGGCTGAGTCAGATATTGCCAACGTTGAAAAATTTCTTGGAAACTCTCTGAAACGGCTTAGAGAACCCAATCTTATATCAATATTTCTGGGAATAGCACTGGGTGTATTAGTGGGAAGCATCCCTTTTATGTTACCCGGTATTCCTCAGCCTGTGAAACTTGGGCTTGCAGGCGGCCCGCTTATCATATCAATTCTGATAAGTAAATTCGGCCCTAAATACAAGCTTGTTACATATACCACTATGAGTGCAAATCTGATGTTACGGGAGATAGGTATTGCAATTTTCCTTGCTTGCGTGGGATTGGGTGCCGGTGAGAATTTTGTAGAAACAGTAGTTAATGGTGGCTACAAATGGATTGGCTATGGCGCTATCATCACCGTGATTCCATTATTGATAATTGGTACTATAGGAAGAAAGGTATGTAAGCTGAACTATTTTACACTTATGGGATTGATTGCAGGCAGTATGACCGATCCGCCAGCATTGTCATATTCAAATGCGACAGCCGGAAATGATGTGCCTTCAGTGAGTTATGCAACCGTATATCCACTTACGATGTTTCTCAGAGTAATTACGGCGCAACTGCTTATCCTTCTTTTTATTTAACTTAAAGCTGCCATTATTGTTCTGGCAGCTGATTATATTTGATGCGCGAATTAGTGATTGTTGTATTTCTAAATGTGAAAATGTGACGGATGGTGTTACAAAAAACATGTTTTATCGCCATCGTTTCGGGCACGCTTGGGGAGGGCAGGAAGTATTATAGTGTAGCAAGAGATATGTTTTGTCGCAATCGTTTGCACTGTTTTATGAGTAAAAGTTGCATGTAATCACTTCTTTCGTTGACTAATAGTTGTAGATTTGTTCTGAATCTAAAATAATTTAATACGCATAATACGTTAAAAAAGAAGAAAATCTTACTAAACGAAAGAAACAGAATGGTACTTCTTACTTTTCAAATTGATTATCATACCACATGGGGTCAGTCGGTATGCCTCTGTGGTTCTATTCCCGAACTGGGTAATTATAATGAAACCGATGCTGTTGTCCTTTCGAATGATGGCGACAGGTGGTATACGGAAATTAATGTATCAGAAACGGCAGAGCTTCAATACTACTATTTTATCAGGCAGGGGAACAGTACCATTCGACGTGAATGGGGAAGCAACCGAAGACTTAACGTCATTGAAAAGATTAAAGAGTATCTTGTTCAGGACCTTTGGAAAAACAGGCCATACCACACCTATTTATACTCATCGGCTTTTACAGAAAGTATATTTTTTCATGAAAAAGAGCCTCTACCCTCAGAATATTACTCTCAAACAGTTTTATTGAATGTAACATGTCCTTATGTATGCAGGGACCAGATCCTTTCCGTGAGCGGCGATTGCGAGGCATTGGGCGGATGGGACTTAAAAAAAGCCAAAACACTATCGCTCGTGAATGACGGCGAATGGCAGATAGTGCTTGATGCTGAGGAACTGCCCGAAACATGTTATTATAAGTTTGTCATTCTCGATAAAAAAAGTGGAAAAGCCATTCACTGGGAAGATGGTGGAAACCGCATTCTGTATGCAGGAAAGGCTCATAAAAACTACAGGCTCTTTGCTGAGATGGCTCTGCAATATCATCATCATCACTTTTCATATAAGGGAGTGGGTACTTCAATACCTGTTTTCTCGTTGAGAACAAACGAAAGCTTTGGAGTGGGCGATTTTACCGATCTGCACAAGATGATAGACTGGGCAGTGGCTACCCGTCAACAACTTATTCAGCTGCTTCCGGTGAATGATACTACGTCCACGGGCACATGGTGCGACTCCTATCCATACAGTGGCATATCAATTTATGCACTCCACCCAATATATTTGGGGTGCATGGAATATCCTTTAAAAGATAAGAAGAAGCTTAAAGATTACAGGGAAGAGGCGGAACATCTTAACTGCCTACCCAAGTTGGACTATGAAAAGGTGCTTAAGCTCAAGAGACGTTACAGCAGGGATCTCTTCGTGCAGGATGGTAGGGAAGTACTGTCTTCGGAAGAATACATCGTATTTTATGAAAAGAATAAAGCCTGGATCTTTCCATATGCATGCTACTGTCTGCTGCGCGATAAAAACAGTACGGCTGACTTTAGAAACTGGGGTGAATTCAGTAGTTACGATGAAGCCCGCTTGAAACGGATGCTTGAAGTTTATCCGGAAGCGAAAAATGAGACTAATTACTGGTTCTTTGTGCAGTTCCTGCTTCACAAACAATTTTCCCGGGTAAAGAAGTATGCTCACAGCAGAGGTGTAACACTCAAGGGAGACATTCCTATCGGAATAAGTAGAAACAGTATTGATGCGTGGACCAATCCCAATCTGTTTAATATGGATACGCAAAGCGGTGCACCGCCCGACGACTTTTCATTCTTTGGCCAAAACTGGGGATTTCCTACTTACAACTGGTATGCGATGGAGGAGGACGGGTATGCATGGTGGATAAGCCGATTCCAAAAAATGGCGGACTATTTTGATGCATACCGTATCGATCATATCCTGGGATTTTTCCGTATCTGGGAAATACCTCTGGATGCCGTACAAGGACTATTAGGCCACTTTAACCCGGCATTGCCCTACTGGGCTGAAGAGATTAACCGGGCAGGTATTCCTTTCGATGAAGAGAGAATGGTAAAACCGTTTATTCATGAACATTTTTTACCGGATATTTTTGATAAATATACCAAAGAAGTAAAGGAGAATTACCTGGAGGTATCGGGTTGGCAGCGTTTCAAGCTAAAGCCGTTTTGTGATTCTCAAAAAAAAATCAAACACCTATTTGATAGTAAGTCTGACAAGAAAAGCCGACTTATATGCGATGGTCTTCTATCTCTTTGTACAGAGGTCCTTTTTATTCGAGATCCACTTGATCAAAATCGTTTTCATCCGCGCATTACGGCACAATACACCTATTCGTACAAGTATCTGGATGATAATGTAAAAGAGGCTTTTAATCGCCTTTATGTCGAATTTTTTTACAACCGTCATAACTATTTTTGGAGAGAACAGGCAATGAAAAAACTGCCTGTGCTTATTTCATCTACACCGATGATGGTATGTGGAGAAGACCTGGGTATGGTGCCCGACTGTGTACCTTCGGTAATGCATGAATTGCAGATGTTGAGCTTGGAGATTGAACGAATGCCCAAAGATCAGCATGCTACTTTCACCGACCTGCAAAAGCTTCCTTATCTCTCCGTTTGTACTACATCAACACATGATATGTCGCCCCTCCGTTTATGGTGGACTGAAAACCGGGAACTAACACAACGTTATTATAATGAGGTACTGCATCGAGAGGGTACCGCACCGGCCGAATGTAATACAGCAATCTGCCTGCAGATTATTGAACATCATCTCCAATCATCGGCCATGTGGGTCATTCTTCCCTTGCAGGACTGGATGTCGATAGATGAAAGGCTTCGTAATCCCGATATTGCGGACGAAAGGATTAATGTGCCCGCCAATCCTTCGCATTACTGGCGCTACAGAATGCATATATCGCTTGATGACTTGCTCAAAGAGACCACATTCAATAAAAAAGTGGAGGCAATCTCACGGAGATAAAGGAGATAAAAATGACAGGTTTAGAGTAAACATGAAAAGAGGGTAAAAACACATTATGTTTTACCCTCTTTTTACAGTTATGCTGTATAGTGATTGTTACGCTTTTCCTGCGCTACCCAATACATTTTCAGTTTTGTGCATGTAGAGCTTTTTCAACTCTTCACGTGCCGGGCCGAGATATTTTCGTGGATCGAATTCAGCCGGTTTGGTTGCAAATACCTCACGCACGGCAGCTGTCATAGCAAGACGGCCGTCAGAGTCGATATTTATTTTACATACAGACGATTTTGCAGCTCTGCGCAATTGCTCTTCGGGTATGCCGATAGAGTCATTCAGCTTACCTCCATATTTGTTTATGGTTTCCACATACTGAGGCGGAACGGATGATGATCCGTGAAGAACGATGGGGAAGCCCGGAATTCGTTTTTCAACCTCTTCAAGAATATCGAAACGCAAAGGAGGAGGAACCAGTACACCATCTTTGTTGCGTGTGCACTGCTCGGGAGTGAACTTAAAGGCTCCGTGTGAGGTGCCGATAGAGATTGCAAGTGAGTCTACACCGGTGCGTTTTACAAAGTCTACAACTTCATCCGGTTCGGTATATGTGTGGTGTTCAGCCTGCACGTCATCTTCAATGCCGGCAAGTACACCCAATTCTCCTTCCACAGTAACATCATGCTGATGGGCAAAATCGACCACCTTTTTTGTCAATGCAACATTTTCCTCATAAGGGAGGTGAGAACCGTCTATCATTACTGATGAGAAACCGTTTTCTATACAATCTTTACAGAGTTCAAAGCTATCTCCATGGTCGAGATGTAGAACAATTGGAATTTCGTAGCCAAGTTCTTTGGCATATTGAACAGCTCCCTGAGCCATATAACGCAACAGTGTCTGGTTGGCATATTTACGTGCACCGCTTGACACTTGCAGAATCACAGGGGACTTGGTTTCAACACAAGCAGATATAATGGCCTGCAATTGTTCCATGTTGTTGAAATTAAAAGCGGGGATAGCATATCCGCCATCAATAGCTTTTTTAAAAAGCCCTCTTGAGTTTACAAGACCCAATTCTTTATAACTTACCATTGTACTAATTGTTTTTTATTTTTAAGAATTATCAAAATATTATCACAAAAATACGATTAAATCTGTAATTAGAGAAATTATAATCCGAAAGAGTGTTTAAAAATGATTATCAGGTGGTGAAAAAAACAAAATCCATCTGATTGATAATTACCAAAAACGGTTGTTAAACAAATTATTTTTGCTATTTTTGTCTTTCGATAAGTCAGCTTACAGATCATTATTCAGTTGAGGACAATATCTTTCAAGTTAACTATCACTTATTCTAATATTATTTTACTTTAACTTACAATTTAGTTATTATGATTATAGGAATACCTAAAGAGATTATGCGGGGTGAAGCCCGTGTTGCTGCAACTCCAGAAACCGTGAAAAAATTTGTTAAGGATGGGTTAACGGTCCTTGTGGAAACCGGAGCAGGAGAAAATTCCCACTATTATGATGAGCAATATGCAGGCGTAGGGGCTGAACTGATCCCCGGCCCGAAGCAACTATTTAAAAGAGCCGACCTTATTCTGAAAGTAAAAGAACCGCTGTTCAACGAAAAAGAAAACAGGCACGAAGTGGATATGATGCACCGGGGACAGTATCTCATCACCTTTATACATCCTGCCTCTCCCGGAAATCATGAGATGGTGAAAAAACTTGCCGGAGCAGGTGTGACGAGCCTTACTCTTGATGGTATTCCGCGTATATCGAGGGCACAGCATATGGATGCTCTCACCTCAATGAGCACGTGTGCCGGATATAAGGGAATGATAATGGCTGCAAATGACCTTCCCTGCTTTATGCCGCAAATGTTCACAGCTGTGGGAATGCTTAAACCTGCCAATGTACTCGTTATAGGTGCAGGGGTAGCGGGATTACAGGCTCTGGCAACTGCTAAGAGGCTGGGTGCGGTAACCTATGCCATGGATATCCGTCCCGCTGCAAATGAGCAAGCTAAGAGCCTTGGCGCCAAAGTGATTGATTCGGGTGTACCTGCTGAGAAGGCTATGGGTGAAGGGGGGTATGCTAAAAAGCTATCAGAAGAGTGGATACAGAAGGAAAGAGAGACGTTGAGTAAAGTACTATGTGAGATGGATATCATCTTTCTTAGTGCGCTGATACCCGGCAAGGTAGCTCCAATACTCATCACTGAAAATATGGTGAAAGAGATGAAGAAGGGTTCTGTAATAGTTGACATCTCAATAGACCAGGGGGGGAACTGCGAGATCACCCCTGCCGGAACAAAGGAGGTGAAACACAATGTGACCATTGGTGGCATAAAAAATATTCCCGGCTTAATTCCTGCAAGCTCCACCTGGATGTTTGCAAATAATGTTTATAATCTGGTGAATTATCTTATTAAAGAGGGTCAGATAGTGCTTGATCTTAAAGATGAGATAACAGGATCGATTCTGGTGACTCATAACCACGAGGTAGTACATGAGGGCGCACGTGAAGCTATGGGATTATAATATTCAAAAAAAGTTATATACATCAAAAATGCATTAGCGGTTAAGCAGATGCTTAATTACATTTTAAACAGTTGAAAAATTATGAATCCAATCTTTTTAGTACTGGTTTTTATTGCCGCATCAGTTGTGGGTTACCTGATTATTAAAAATGTACCCAGCCTGCTGCACACCCCTTTGATGTCAGGCATGAATGCATTGTCGGGCATCACCCTTCTTGGAGCAGTGGCTGCAGTAGGGTTGTCTCTTATAGCTGTTGACAGCGGAGGTAGGCTGTTGGGGCAATTGTTAGGCGGTATAGCCATTATTGCTGCGACGGTGAATGTGGTGGGCGGTTTTGGAGTGACTCACAGAATGCTTAAAATGTTTGATAAAAAGAAGAAAAAATTATGAGCAGTACTGTTTATATCATCATCTGTGCACTGTTGTCTGTTGCCGTTTTGTTAGGTATTTCGCTGATGAGCAGAGTTAAGACGGCTGTCGCTGGAAATCTGATTAGCGCTTTTAGCGTTTTTTTAGCTATTATAGTCACATTACTCTTCAATAATATTCTAGAGTCGTGGAGTATTTATCTTTTTATGCTGGTAGGTGTTCTCATTGGAGGTGCATTTGCCGTGAGGGTAAAAATGATACAGATGCCTCAGCTTGTTGCGTTGTTCAACGGTGTAGGGGGGCTTGCTTCTGCTCTGGTGGGCATACTCTCTCTCCTGGGTATAGGAATTATAGCTGGAGAGTATCTGGTTTTTGTTAATGTAACATCTGTACTGGCAATTATAATAGGCCTGGTTACTCTTACCGGAAGCCTGGTGGCAGCAGGCAAACTTCATAAGCTTCTGCCTCAGAAGCCAGTGATCTGGAAAAATCATTCTGCAATATTGAACTTCAGTCTGATTGTTCTGATAATGACAGCTATCTTTTCCGCTTTTTCGAAAAATATTTCCTTCGGTGTGGAGATAGCGTTGGTTGTAAGTATTATTGTAAGCTTACTTTTCGGATATGCTTTTGCCATTAGGGTTGGGGGTGCCGATATGCCCATAACCATATCTTTGCTAAACTCGTTGAGCGGTGTTGCAGGTGCCATTGCCGGTATGGCGGTCAGCGATCTCTTGCTTGTCTCAGTGGGTGGTATTGTAGGGGCTTCAGGGCTTTTGCTTACACAGATTATGTGCAGGGCAATGAACCGGAGCCTGAAAGATATTCTCACCGGCAAGACATCGGTTACTGGAAAAATAGCGGTTACAGGAAAGATCCCTGATCAGATTGGCTTATCTCATGATGTTATTACTGGTGCCGCGGTTCCTGGCAATGATGAACATGAACCCATAGAGGTGGCATCTGTGGAGGTGTCAGAAAAAACAACCGAAGAGATATTGAAATCGGCAAAATCTGTAATTATTGTACCCGGTTACGGTATGGCACTTGCTCAGGCTCAACACCTGGTACGCCAGCTTGCCGACATTCTGGAGGCTAACGGTGCCGAAGTCAAGTATGCTATTCATCCTGTAGCCGGACGTATGCCCGGTCATATGAACGTACTTCTTGCTGAAGCTGATGTTCCCTACGAAAAACTGTTTGAAATGGATGCAGTAAATGATGATTTTGTTACAACAGATGTTGCCATAGTTATTGGTGCTAATGATGTAATAAATCCTGCTGCCCGTGAAGCAAAGGATACACCCATCTTTGGCATGCCGGTACTGAATGTTGATCAGGCCAAGGAGATTTTTATCTGCAATTACGACCTCAACCCTGGGTATGCAGGTGTAGACAACCCTCTCTACAGACGAACCGAAGGTCTTCATCTGCTTTTGGGCGATGCAAAAGATTCACTTAATGAAATAATAGCCAAACTGAATTGAATTGAGAATACCCAACTAAGTATAGTAATAGGGTATAAGCATGTTTTAGGCATTCATAACGCAATTAAAGATATTCTTAGTAAATAGTGAAAGATTTATTAAGAATATCTTCTGTTTTTTTGCAGATAACAAAAATTTCTTTTTCTTTGCTGTACATATTAACTTCGCTGATAGCGTTAATATAAACGAGCAGGGGAAATTCTCGCTTGTTTTATGCCATTGCGAGAAGAGAACTAAGTTAAATGAACCTGATACGAATCAATAATGGAAAATTTAAATAAAGAAAACGAGATACAAATTGAATTGAGCGACGAGATAGCTCAGGGTGTATATTCTAACCTTGCAGTTATTGCCCACTCCTCATCTGAGTTTGTTATTGATTTTATTCGCATCGTCCCCGGTGTTCCAAAAGCAAAAGTAAAATCGAGAATTATCCTCACTCCTGAACATGCTAAACGGTTGTTGATGGCACTGAAGGATAATATTGATAAGTTTGAGCAACATAACGGTTCTATTCGTGTTCAGAACGATCTCGGGTTTTTGCCGCCTCTTGGCGGAATGGGGCATGCTTAAGCTTATCCCGGTGCTTTTCATGTAATGCTGCCGGCACAGCCATGTGAATGAAAGTTATTCGTAAAATGAATTCAGGTGATTTTACATGTATTGCTGATGGCACAGCCATTTTACCAGGGGCCGGAACTGTTGCTGATAGAGGCTTATATAAATCAGGCTATTTCTTAGTTAAGCATAAGGCAAAAGAGTTTGACCTTTGCTCTAATTTAAATCACAGTAATTATGGAAATAGAAATAATCAAACCCCCGGAAAAGTTCAACTGGTTTAAAATGTTTCGCGACGGATTCCTAAACATGAGCCGTCTGGGAAAGACATTGTGGATAGTGGTTATCATAAAACTAATCATCATGTTCTTTATTTTAAAACCTTTCTTCTTCCCGAATCTATTAAACTCAAGGTATAATAACGATGCTGACAAAGCGCGGCACGTGAGTACTGAACTAATTGAAAAAGCGCCATAAGCGGAATAATTAAATAAAATATACAATTTATGGATCTACTAAATGTGTTTACAGTTAATTGGTCTAGAGCGCAATTTGCTCTCACTGCAGGATACCACTGGTTGTTTGTACCGCTCACAATCGGTTTGGGGCTTATTATGGCAATAATGGAAAGCATCTATGTGAAAACAGGAGATGAGAAATGGAAAAGTGCTACCAGGTTCTGGCAGAAAATCTTCGGGATAAACTTTGCAATAGGCGTTGCAACAGGAATTATCCTTGAGTTTCAGTTTGGGACAAACTGGTCGAACTACAGCTGGTTTGTTGGAGATATATTTGGTGCTCCCTTGGCTATAGAAGGTATCTTTGCTTTCTTTATGGAAGCTACATTCATATCTATCATGTTTTTTGGCTGGAACAGGGTAAGCAAGAAGATGCATCTGGCATCAACCTGGCTGGTTTTTATCGGCGCCTCCTTATCCGCATACTGGATTTTGGTTGCAAACGCATGGATGCAATATCCTGCAGGGATGGAATTTAATCCCGAAACAGTGCGTAACGAAATGGTGGATTTCTGGGCAGTAGCCTTCTCGCCGGTAGCATATAATAAATTTCTTCATACTACCTTTTCAGCATGGGGTGTTGGTGCCAGTTTCGCAGTGGGAATATCTTCGTGGTATCTTCTTAAAAAGAGGCACGTTGATTTTGCTATAAAGACTTTGAAAATAAGTTCACTGGTAGGGCTGGTCGCCTTTGTTATGCTTGCAGTTACGGGTGATGGCTCAGCTTATCAGGTATCACAAAAACAGCCGATGAAGCTTGCAGCCATGGAGGGCCTATATGAGGGAAAATCGGGCGCCGGGCTAGTTGCTATCGGTATGTTGAATCCTGCCAAGAAAGCATACAACGATGATGTGAACCCATACGTTTTCAAACTTGAGATACCAAAGCTCTTATCACTCCTTGGATACAGAAATATTAATGCTTTCGTCCCGGGAATAAAAGATATTGTAGATGGAGGATACATACTTCAGGACGGCACAGTGGCATTGTCGTTTGAAGAGAGACAGGCCCGTGGAAGGAAGGCTATTCAGACGCTTGCAGATTATCAGGCAGCCAGAAAGGAGGAGAATGAAGCTATTAATTCTGGCAATTCAGCAGCAGCTGCAGCTGCTGCTGTGGCAGCTGCCAATTATGAAACTGTTCTAAGGGAAAACTATGCACATTTCGGATATGGTTACCTGGAAAAAGGTGAGGATCTTATTCCCAATGTGCCACTTACCTTTTACAGCTTTCATCTGATGGTGGTTATTGGTTTCTACTTTATACTGTTCTTTTTTGTAATACTCTACTACCTGTACAGGAAAAGCATGAGCACAGCCAGTTGGCTTCAGTATGTTGCCCTGTGGAGTATTCCGTTATCATATATTGCGGGACAGCTGGGATGGGTGGTAGCCGAAGTAGGCCGCCAGCCATGGACTATTCAGGATATACTTCCTGTACAATCAGCTGCTTCAGCAGTATCTCCGGGGAATGTCATCACCACCTTTATCTTGTTCGCAGTGTTATTCACAGGATTACTTGTTGCAGAGGTGACAATTATGATAAAACAGATTAAAAAAGGCCCGGATAAGTTAGTATCGAAAAATAACTGATTTTACAAGGTTGAACAGAATTAAAGATTAAAACTATGATTACATATGATTTTCTACAAAAATACTGGTGGTTCATAATGTCACTTCTGGGAGGGCTCCTTGTGTTTCTGATGTTTGTGCAAGGGGGACAGTCCATGCTTAATTCACTCTCTAAAAAGGAGGATGAAAAAAAACTTCTTGTAAATGCCTTGGGACGCAAATGGGAATATACGTTCACAACACTTGTAACCTTTGGGGGGGCTTTTTTCGCCTCGTTCCCTCTTTTCTATTCTACCAGCTTCGGCGGAGCATACTGGGCATGGATGATCCTCCTTTTCAGCTTTGTCGTGCAGGCAGTATCATACGAGTTTCAATCCAAACCTGGTAATATATTTGGAGCAGGTGCTTATCGTATGTTGCTGTTTTTAAATGGAGTGATAGGTACTTTTCTGCTTGGCGTGGTTGTTGCAACATTTTTCACAGGTTCGGAATTTACTGTAGGAAAAGCTAATATTGCTGTTTTGGGAGGTTCAGGCCCTGTTATAAGCCAGTGGCAAAATCCGCTTCATGGACTAGAACTGCTGGCCAATGTAAGAAACCTGAGCCTGGGACTCGCGGTATTGTTCCTTTCAAGAACTTTGGCAAGCCTCTTTTTTGTGAATCGCCTCGATCATAAAGATCTGGAAAAGAGATCACGCCGGTTTACCCTATATAATGGAGTACCTTTTGTTTTGTTTTTTCTTGTTTTTCTTATTTGGACACTCTTGGCTGAAGGTTACGCTTTAAACCCAGTCACAAAGGTTGTTTATCTGGAAAAAATGAAGTATTTGAGCAATTTTATTGATATGCCGATAGTGATGGTGCTCTTTATAATGGGAGTTGTGTCAGTGTTGTACGGTATCTTCAATACCGTTTTCAATTTGAAATTCAAAAAAGGTATATGGTTTGCAGGTGCAGGAACAGTAGTTACCGTAACCATGTTGTTTCTGGTGGCAGGATATAACAATACGGCCTACTATCCCTCTTCAATTGACCTGCAGAGTTCTCTAACCCTGCAAAACTCATCGTCGAGTGAATTCACTCTCTCGGTAATGGCAATAGTATCTCTCTTTGTCCCTGTGGTAGTTGCCTATATTTTCTACGCATGGAGGGCCCTTGAAAGGAAAAAACTCAGTCTTGAAGATCTTAAAACAGACGGAAATTCTTATTGATATTACAATTTCAAAATAAAACGGAGGGGATGAATAGTCGGATTATTCATCCCCTCTTTTATTATGTCTGGCATGTTACTATGCTAATCAACATAATTGATATAATTGTTGCTAGATAATAAAATAAATTTATTGCTCTATTGCTCGATCAATCAGCTAATAAACATTATTATGCCGACTGTCGAAATGAGAGGAAAATTAACCCATCACTTTTAAAATTTAATGCAAATGTTTAGGAGCACAACAATTATTGGAAAATAACAATTTGTAGAGGCACAATAGTGATAAAAACTTTATATCAATAGCCATGTGCAAGCAGCATTCAAATAAAGGTGGTCAAGTAAAAAAATATTATAAATGATGTAAAATATTTTCCGTGTTAAACAATTACCATGAATAAACATATTTGTGAAAACAATTTACCGGGACCTGATGGAACTTGTTGAATGATTGACAAAAAGAAGTTTAGCTGATAACATCAGATTAACATAATGTTCAAAAATATGTTGTATAACATAAAGAAAATATTTGTGTATATATGTTTTTTAAATCTAATTTAGTACATAACAGATCAGTACAGATCTGAGCTCCTTTTATCTATTCGAATGATAGGGCAGGGGAGTAATCAGCATACCTACTCAATAGTATTTAAATCAGTTATAAATAGTTAAATGGCAGGCGGATTTAATGTGTTGATTGTGAAATTTCAAAAAACAAATTACATTTGTCTCTGATATTTACAAGCTGATGGTGCACCACTTTTTAAAAATATTGACAGATGATCACAGAAGACACCGGCTATTTGAAATATTGCAAGCTATCCTTTGGGATGAGCCGCGAGGTGACTAGGCACTACAGTACTTCTTTCTACTCTGCTACACAGCTCTTTCCTTCGCCTGTTAGGGAAGCAATTCACGGTATATACGGCTTTGTGCGGTTGGCCGATGAGATCGTTGACTCGTTCCACGGCTGTGACCAAAAAATTCTGCTTGACCGGTTCGAGGCGGACTACTATTTTGCTCTGGAGCAGGGCGTAAGTTCAAACCCGGTGATCAATTCCTTCTTGCTCACCGTCAACCGCTACGGCATCGATGATGCCTATGTCCGGGCATTCCTGGCCAGCATGCGTGCCGACCTGGAGAAGAAGATTTATACCACCAGGCTCGAGACTGAATGGTATATCTATGGATCGGCGGACGTGGTGGGGTTGATGTGCCTCAGGGTTTTTTGTGACCATGACGAACAGTTGTTCGGAGAACTGGTGATGCCGGCTATGCGCCTTGGCTCAGCTTTTCAGAAAGTCAATTTCCTGCGTGACTTGCGGCACGATGTGCTGGAGCTGGGACGTATTTACTTTCCCGTCTTTTCTTTGAAGCATTTTAATGAGCAAACCAAACTGGAGCTGGTGGATGATATCAAGGCCGATTTTGCCGAGGCCCTCAAGGGGATTCGGCGGTTGCCCGACAACTCACGCCTTGCCGTTCATACTGCCTACCGATACTATGTGCGTTTACTGGACAAGATCCGTGAAACACCTGCCTGTGAATTGATTTCCAGAAGAATACGAATCCCCAATGCCGAAAAGTTCCGGTTGCTTTCCGGTGCCGTCCTCAAACACAAATTACATATGCAGATCATATGACAGAAATACAAAACCTGGTGCAATTGGTCGACGAGCAGGACAATCCTGTCGGGACCATGGAGAAAATGGAAGCACACCGCCATCCTACGTTGCACCGTGCAGTATCGGTGCTGGTATTTAACTCTTCCGGCGACTGGCTCCTGCACCGCCGTGCCGCTGGAAAGTACCACTCTGCCTGCCTCTGGTCCAACGCCTGCTGTACACACCCATTGCCGGGAGAAGCACATGCCGATGCAGCCCGTCGCAGGCTGCAGGAGGAGATGGGTATCGCTGCCGAAGGAGAATTGGAGCATCTTTTCGACTTCATTTACCGGGCAAAGGTGGATAAGGAGCTGACCGAGTATGAGTACGACAGGGTCTTCTCCCTGACCAGCGATGAGGTTCCACGGCCACACCCCGATGAAGTTGATGAGTGGAGATACGTTACTTCGGAGGCGCTGCATGAGGAGTTGAGACTGTATTCAGGTCGCTTCACCGAGTGGTTTAAATTGATTTTTCAGCGTTCAGCCGGTACGTGACAAAATATACCCTCAAGGAGAAGAATATGGTTCGCCGCATCGTGGTGATCTATGGAGTGGGAGTCGTCGGGTTCAGCATACCCCTTACGCACGGGGCCTTTATGCTGTTGACGCCGTTGGTATTGCTGCTCTCGTTCTTGCTGCTCATATGGTACGATAGCGGCCGCCGGAGTGGGGGGCAGCTAAAAAGGATTGTTTTTTACACCTTTGTCTTCACCGCCGGCTTCATGGTTGAGATGTGGGGAGTCAACACCGGCGCGCTGTTCGGCAGCTACCTTTACGGTAGCGGACTGGGACCCAGGATTGCCGGTACACCACCGTTTATCGGGCTCAGCTGGGTGTTGATGATCTATCTTACATCGGCCATCTTCACCCCGATGCAGTGTAACCTGCTCGACGGCATCGTGTGGCCCTCGCTGATGATGGTGGGTTATGACCTGGTCATGGAACATGTAGCTCCCAAGATGGACATGTGGTCGTGGCAAGAGGATGTAATCCCCATACAGAACTACCTTATGTGGGGGCTGCTGGCTGTCATCTTCCATACAATACGCTACATGATGAAGGTCAGCGACCGCAACCCGATGGCATTGCCGCTCTTCATAGTGCAGACGCTTTTCTTTCTGTTTATACTGTTAATTAATTGATTCGCTGTATTATCAATTATATCGAATAGAGACTTAGATGCTTCGCTCAAGACACCACTTCTTCATCTACCCATTCTTCCAGCACTACACCCGCTGGTTGCTGAAAAGACATTTCCACCAAGTGACAGTAGAGGGTACATTCGCGGACCGGGGGTTTCCAGTGCTGCTGATCGGTAACCACATTGGTTGGTGGGACGGCTTCTGGGCGATGTACCTCAAGCTGGAGGTGGTAAAGCGCAAGATTCATTTCATGATGCAGGAAGATCAGTTGCTCCGTTTCCGCTTTTTCAACTACACCGGAGCTTTTTCGGTGAAGAGGAATAGCCGGGAGGCATTGTATTCACTCCGGTATGCATCATCACTGCTTCAAGATAAGGGCAACATGGTGCTAATATACCCTCAGGGCAGGTTGCAGTCGCTCTACTGCAAGAGCTTCCACTTCGAGAAGGGAATCGAGCGCATCCTGCAGGGTAGGGAAGGTATGGTTCAGTTGCTTATGTCGGTCAACATGATAGACTACCTGGCGCATCCGAAACCATCACTCACCATATACCTGCGCGATTATGAAGGGCAGTTCCGCCGCGAAGCGCTGGAGGAAGCCTATAACCGGTTTTATTCCGATTGTCTAACCCTCCAAACATCACGGACCGAATGACGGAATACATAGCCTGCCTTATTCTTGCCTTTGCGCTGATACAACTTTTGGTAGCACTGGTTAACCTCTTTTTCCGGGAGCGGCTGCCGGAGCGTGAAGATGCAATACAGCCGCCAAGCTTGTCGTTGCTGATACCCGCGCGCGACGAGGAGACGAACATTGTCAGGTTGTTAAACGATCTTGTTACTGTCTCAGACCGTATCCGGGAGATCATCGTCTTCGACGACCAGTCCGCCGATGATACCGCAAGGATTGTAGAAGAGTTTGCCGCACACGATTTCCGCATCCGGCTGATACGCGGTGGCGAATTGCCCGGCGGCTGGTCTGGCAAGAACCATGCCTGCTGCCGCCTGGCAAAGGAAGCAACAGGTAACTACCTCCTCTTCCTCGATGCCGATGTTAGGGTGGGAGAGGGAGTGATCGACCGTTCCATGTGCTATATGCAACGGTGGCAATGCGACCTGATGAGCATCTTCCCTACACAGGAGATGCGCTCCATCGGTGAGAAGATTACCGTGCCCAATATGCAGATTATCCTGCTCACGTTGCTGCCACTCCCGCTGGTGCGCCTATCGGGTTTATCCTCGCTGTCAGCTGCTAACGGGCAGTTTATGATGTTCAAGCGTAAAACCTATGAAGAGCTTGAGCCTCACCGGCAGTTCCCGAAAAGCCGGGCGGAGGATATCGAGATTGCCCGCTACCTGAAGCGGGAACGCAGGCGGGTGAGCTGCCTCACCGGCATTGAGGGGGTGCGCTGCCGCATGTATCGCTCCCTGCCGGAAGCGGTGGAAGGTTTCTCAAAGAACGTCACATACTTCTTCGGCAACTCATCGCCGGCTGCGATCCTCTACTGGCTGGTCACCTCTCTCGGCTTCATTGTCTTCATCGTCGCGGGGAGATGTGACGGACTCTGGCTCTGGCTTGCTACCACCCTCCTCGCCCGAATTGCTGCATCATTGACAGCAGGTCTGAAGGCGGGTTACAACCTGCTGCTGTTCCTCCCGCAACAACTGATGCTGGGAGTCTTTATACTACGCTCGCTCGTCAACAAAAGAAAAAAAACGTTCCGCTGGAAGGGGCGGAGTATATAGTTGCATTCTTATTAAAAGCAACATGTGAAAAGTGAATAATCATATTTAATTAAACATAGATGTCCGAAAAAATAACAAAACTGGCTGATGCGGTAATAAAAAGTACTCGAAAGGAAAATCCGGTGACCGTCTGCTGGATGCGGCGCGACCTTAGGCTGGAAGACAACCATGCCCTCTGGCAGGCACTGCGTTCCGGTTGCCCGGTGCTGCTGCTTTTTATCTTCGACACTGAGATACTGGGTGCACTCAGGGAGAAAGAGGACCGTAGGGTTGCCTTTATCTTTTCTGCGATTGAGACGATGAACAGGCGGCTGCGACAACAATACAACTCCGGTGTACTCTGTCTGCAGGGCAAGCCGGAAGAGATCTTCGAAAAGCTGCTGGCCGATTACCAAATCGGGGCGGTCTGCTGCAACGAGGACTACGAACCCTATGCCATCACGCGCGACCGAAAGGTGGAACAGCTACTTGCGCGAAGAGGGGTGCCGTTCCGACAATACAAGGACCAGGTAATCTTCCATAAAGAGGATATCCTCACCGCTGCGGGTAAGCCTTACATCGTCTATACGCCTTACTCCCGTGCCTGGCTGCTGAAGTATCATGTAGGGGAACAGGTATTCTATCCTTCGGAAGAAATGCTGGACAACCTGTTGCATGAGATTCCTCCGGTGCTGTCAATAGAGGAGACCGGGTTCCATGATCCCGGTTTCTGCTTTCCTCCTGCTGAGGCAGACGACGGAGTGATCGCAACCTACGATCGCACACGCGACTTTCCGGCGCTGCAGGATGGTGTAACACGCATGGGTGTGCACCTGCGATTTGGCACTGTCAGCATCCGCCGACTGGTACTGCGCGCCTCGCTACTCAACGAGGCCTACCTGAAGGAACTGATATGGCGTGAATTTTTCATGCAGGTACTCTGGCACTTCCCTTATGTAACGGAAGGGCCTTTCCGGAAGAAGTACGAGGCGGTCCTCTGGGAGAACAACGAGGAGGATTTCTACCTCTGGTGCAATGGCAACACCGGCTACCCGCTGGTAGATGCGGGTATGCGGGAGTTGAACGCTACCGGATTCATGCACAACCGGGTGCGGATGATTACCGCCAGCTTTCTCACCAAGCACCTGCTCATCGACTGGAGGTGGGGTGAGTCCCGATTCGCGGAGAAATTGCTCGACTACGATCTGGCGGCCAACAACGGTAACTGGCAGTGGGTGGCCGGTACCGGATGCGATGCTGCGCCCTGGTTCCGGATCTTTAATCCAGCGGAACAACAGAAACGGTTCGATCCACGACAAGAGTATATCCGTCGCTGGATCCCTGAGCTGGGAACGCCACAATACCCCGCACCGGTGATCGGACACACTTTCGCCCGACAACGGGCACTGGAACGATATAACGTTTAATGGCCCATAGTTGAGTCTCCTCCGATAAGTCTTTTTTCTTGAAAATTTCATAAGATGATCGTTGATATTCAATAAGTTACAAACCGATAAAATTGGGTTTTGAGGTTTTCGGAGAGGACTCATAGTTTGATGTTTAAAAATTTAAAGTTCATATTTTGAAGCTTTTAGTTGTTTTTCTGTTAATTTTTACCCTCTGCTCCGTTCTTGTAACAGCAGGAGAGAAGGAGGCCATCTACCGGGCTTACCTGAACAGTGACATGGCAACCTGGAAGCAAACCATATAAAATGAAAAAGAAAGTGATCATCACCGGCACGGGGCTTGGTGGCCTCGCTAGCGGACTGCTGCTGCAAAGCAAGGGATACGATGTGCATTTCCTCGAGAAGAACAGTTGCCCCGGAGGAAGGCTTAACCGCATCGAGAAGGATGGGTTCACCTTCGACACCGGTCCCAGCTTCTTCAGCATGTCTTACGTCTTTACCGACTTTTTGAAGCTCTGCGGTGTGGAGATGCCCTTCCGATTCGTGGAGCTGGATCCGCTCTATTCGGTGCACTTCGCCGATGGGCGCAACTTCCGCCTCTACAAGGATATCAGGAAGCTGGCAGAGCAGTTCCGCGACATCGAACCCGGTTTCGAGGCGAAGATGGAGCGCTACCTTAAGAAGTCGGGCGTCCTCTTCCACGACACCTTCGACATTGTAATCCGTAGTAATTTCGACAATTACCTCGACTACTTCGTCGCCCTGATGAAGGTCAACCCGGTGCATATCCCCGTACTGATGAAGATGTTCTGGCAACATGTTAAGGAGTACTTCGACTCACAGGAGGCACGGCAGATCGTCTCGCTGGTGGCATTTTTCCTGGGACGCACCCCTTTCGACACTATGGCTATCTACAGCCTGCTCTCATACACCGAGTTCCGGCACGATGGCTACCACAACGTGGAGGGCGGCATGTATCGGATAGTGGAGGGGATAGTAGATGTGCTGAAACAGCGAGGCGCCACCTTCCTCTTTAAAACCGAGGTCACCGCGGCAGAGGTGGAGTGTGACCGCATAACACGCCTTACCGACAGCGAGGGCAATCACTACGAAGCCGATATCTTCCTGGTCAACGCCGATGCGGCGCTCTTCCGGGGACGCGTGCTGCATAGGAAGAAGTACTCCGAGACGAAGCTGCAAAAGATGGAGTGGACCATGGGCTACCTTACTGCCTATGTCGGTATCGACCGTAAGCTGCCGGGCCTCGACCTGCACAACTACTTCCTTGGCTCCAACTTCGAGACATATGCCCATAACGTACTAAAGGACCCCGACTCGCTGCAGAAACCTTACTTCTACGTGAACGCCATCTCAAAGCATAACCCCGGATGCGCACCGGAGGGATGCGAGAGCCTCTTCTTTATATGTCCCGTGCCCAACCTGCAGTACAAGCCCGACTGGAGCGACCGTGACGAGATTGCCGACAGTATTCTGGCCGACTTCTCCAAAAGAATCGGCATAGACATCATGCCCCACATAGTCACCCGCACCATCTACACCCCGCAGGAGTGGGAGAAGCAGTTCAACCTCTACATGGGGAGCGGACTGGGGCTGTCGCACCGCCTAAGTCAGATCGGCGGCCTCCGTCCGAAGAACTTCGATGAGGAGTATGGAAACCTCTTTTACGTGGGCGCTTCCACCACACCCGGGGCGGGACTCCCCATGGCGGTAATCAGCGCCGAGATGGTCTGCAGGCGGATACTTAGTTGTTGATTTCTTTTTGTATTTTTGGTGCAAAAATTAGAATCATCCAGGTACTAAGGAATTTAACAACGCAAGAGATTGAGCGGCTTAATAGACAGAATTGTGAATGCACCTGATGTATGCTTGTAAAGGTGAACGCCGGTTTCGACCATTGCATTATTAAAAATACCCGTTTCCCGGAAAGGATAATGATAGGTGTATTGGTGAATGCATTTGGATATATATTTGATACAGACATTGTAAACGGTAGCGTACTACTGCAATTCTCCTTGATTCTGGACCTGTTTTTAAAGTAAACCGGACGAGTAGAGGATGAAAACAAGTTTAACTGCTTTATGCAGAACAGTACGTAAGGAGAAATGATAGGGGAGGTATGCCCCCTGCCTGCACAGTTATTAATAATAAAACAATTTTTCATCGGATGATAAATTAATAATCCGGATAAAAAGTGTAATTTTGTATCAATTATAATAAAATATTTCTCAATGGAGGAACGAAATATCATGCAGGTTTTCCTGCTGCCTGTTATGGCAGTGTTATTGTTTTTCTCTTGCAACAACAATGGAAGGAGCATGTTCAAAACTGAAAACAGTGTCGGATTTGACACAATCATGGTGGCTGAACGCAGCTATCTGGAAGAAGACACAACCAAACCATACTGCGACATAAGGGTGGAGTTTGTTTACCCTGTGAATAGCGGTAAGGCAAGTCTTGATACCCTGCAGCGTTTTTTTGTCAAAAGCATGCTGGGTCAACCGTATGACTCGCTGGCACCTGCAGAAGCGGTTAAAGCCTATGTGAATAATTATATCGAAAATTATAACTACGATGCAACTACCTACCGGGAGTCTGCGATTGATATGTTGGAGATGAATACCCTGATTCCAGGCATTGACCTCTTAGAAAGTGAACACTTCCCGGAAGATGTTTTTTACTCATACTATGAAAGCCTTTCCGATTCAATCGTATTTAATCGATCAGGAGTGCTTGCCTTTCAGGTAAGACAGTCAAACAACAAGGGGGGATCAACATCGTACGATTCGTATCGCAATTACGTGATTAATCTTAATACGGGACAACAGGTGACCGAAAACGAAATATTCAATGCCGGGTACGATATTGCATTGCAAAGCCTTATCATTGCTTCGTTACTGGATAAGAACAACGTTAAAACGGTGGAGGAACTGGAAGATCTGGGCTATTTTGGTGTCCTTGAAATTGTTCCTAACAAAAATTTCCTGTTGAATGACAAAGGGATTATTTATACATACAACAAGGGGGAGTATTCAGCTTACCAGCTTGATGCACCTCAGGTATTTATTCCCTACAGTTTGATACGGTCACTGTTGAGAGAAAACAGCATAGCTTATAAATTAGCCGGATTACAGTGAAGATTATTGAGGCCTATTTCCCGTATCTTGCAGATAATCAGAAAAAACAGTTTGATGCTCTTTTCGGGCTCTATTCTGACTGGAACGCCAAGATTAATGTGATATCCCGCAAAGATATTGATAATCTCTATCTGCATCATGTGTTGCATTCACTGGCCATTGCCAGATACACATCCTTCGCACCTGGTACGTTCATTATGGATGTGGGCACTGGAGGAGGTTTCCCGGGAATACCACTGGCCATTCTTTTCCCGGATGTGCAATTTTTACTTCTCGACAGTATAGGAAAAAAGATCAGGGTGGCGGCCGAAGTATCAAAGTCGTTGGGATTAGCAAATGTAGATGTCATACATTCGCGGGTTGAAGATGAGAAACGGAAGTTCCATTATATCGTGAGCCGCGCAGTGATGCCGTTGCCGGAACTTATAAGGCTTACACGCAAAAATATCTCCAAAGAACATATAAATGCACTTCCTAACGGGGCCTTTTCCCTGAAAGGTGGCGACCTGACAGCCGAACTGCACCCTTTTAAAAGGATTGCAGAAGTAGTCTCTCTTTCTGACTATTTTTCAGAGCCTTTTTTTGAAACGAAGAAATTGGTATATGTCCCTATCTGATGAATGTTTTATCTTTCTTTAATCATCACAGGTTGAAATACTGTACAAAAAGCAAAAGCGCCCTTCCCTACATGTTGAATATTTTATCTTTAGCTTAAAACCGGTAAATTCAAAAGAAAGCTTTATATTTGTGGTAAGAATTTCGCTTTGAGAATTGAACGGATATTGATCTTATTTGTATGAAGATAAAAACATTCGAATTTAATCCACTGGGAGTGAATACATACGTTTTGTCAGACGAAACAAAAGAGTGCGTAGTAATTGATGCAGCCTGTTTTTATGCTGATGAGAAGGAGATATTGCTTAATTATCTTTTCGACCATGACTTTGTGGTAAAACACCTGCTGAACACACATCTACATTTCGATCATATTTTCGGTGTAAACACACTTGCTTCACAGTTTGAACTCACTCTTGAGTGTCACAAAGCTGATGAATTTTTGCTTAATGATATACCAGGACAATTACGACTGTTTGGAATTCCTAACTCAAACTCAAATTATAAACCTGAAATTGGAAATTACCTTAATGACCAGGATATTATCGCTTTTGGAAATCAATCACTGAAGGTGATACATACACCAGGCCATTCACCCGGTAGTGTAGTGTTCTACAGTGAAGATGCAGGATGCGTCTTCAGCGGAGATGCTCTCTTTTACACAAGCATTGGACGTACCGATCTCCCCGGGGGCAGTTATGACGAGCTTCTTGATAGTATTCATTCAAAACTATTCTCGCTGCCTGACGAAACAGTCGTCTATTGCGGTCACGGGCCTGCTACTACAATAGGGTTCGAAAAAAAGAACAACTCTTTTGCAGGAATTGCAACCTGACACCTTAAGTGAAAATTAATTTATTGCATGAAGCGAGAATTATTAATAATAAACAATAATATAAAAACAGATTTTACCTGTATATTTCATTATGATGGAAATGGAACAATTTAAAAACCGCCATATCGGTATCAATGAGGCCGATAAAAAAAAGATGTTGGGAGTAATAGGATTGTCGTCTATGGAAGAACTTATAAATCAGGCAATTCCCTCGGATATACGTTTGGCGGAGCCTCTGTCGCTGCCCAAGGCTCTATCGGAAGCGGAGTATGCCGAAGAGATTGCTCAGATAGCATCTCAAAACCGTATTTTCACATCTTACATCGGTATGGGATGGTATGATACTGTTACTCCTGCGGCTATATACCGCAATGTGTTTGAAAACCCCGTTTGGTACACCTCATACACACCTTATCAGGCTGAGATATCACAGGGCCGCCTGGAAGCACTGCTCAACTTTCAGACAATGGTAAGTGAACTAACGGCATTACCGCTCTCAAACTGTTCGTTGCTTGATGAGGCTACTGCAGCCGCAGAAGCAGCTACTATGATGCATTCATTACGAAGCCGCGGCCAGGTCAGGAATAATGCAGATACACTCTTCGTCGATGAAAATATCTTCCCGCAAACTCTTGCCGTGCTAAAAACGCGAATGAAATATAGAGGTATTGAGATAGTTACTGGCGATTTCAGAACTGTCTCTTTAGAAAAATCTTTCTTTGGCGCTATAATTCAGTACCCAAACAGCAATGGGAACGTGGATGATTACCGTACGTTTGTGGAAAAGGCACACGCTGCCGATTGCATGGTTGCTGTGGCTACCGACCTGATGGCACTTGTGATGATTACTCCTCCGGGAGAATGGGGTGCTGATATTGCCTTTGGCAGCAGTCAGCGTTTTGGTATTCCAATGTTCTACGGGGGGCCTTCAGCTGCCTTTTTTGCTACCAGAAATGAATATAAACGCTCCATCCCGGGACGTATTATCGGAATATCAAAAGATGTCTATGGGAAAGAGGCCCTGCGCTTGGCGCTCCAGACGCGTGAGCAGCATATAAAAAGGGAAAAGGCAACCTCGAACATATGCACGGCCCAGGCTCTTCTGGCTACAATGTCGTCGTTTTATGCCGTTTATCATGGGCCGGAGGGGTTAAAAAAGATTGCCCGCCGCATTCATTCAACAACTTCACATGTGAGTGATGAGCTCGTGTCAATGGGATATACACAACTCAATGAAACATATTTTGATACACTAAAGGTTGGCCTGCCCGAAGGCATCACGTCACAGGATATTCGTGATAACGCCGAAATGAGAGCAATCAACCTGCGTTACTTCAAAGGCGGGGAGATAGGTATCAGTATTGATGAAACTACAAACAGTTACCGTGTGCATGAACTGCTGGCTGTGTTCGCAATGGCTGCAGGAAGCTCAAAAGTGTTTATGATAGATGAACTGCCGGAAAAAATAACCCTGAAAGCTGAGCAGCTCAGAAGTTCGGAGTTCCTTGCTCATCCTACCTTTAACAGTTACCATACAGAGACAGAGCTTATGCGCTACATTAAAAGGCTGGAAAGGAAAGACATCTCTCTGGCACACTCCATGATCTCACTCGGATCATGTACGATGAAGCTGAACGCTGCCTCTGAGATGCTGCCCTTGGGCTTTACCGAACTTCAGCGTATTCATCCCTATGCCCCTGTAGAACAGGCGGGTGGATATATACAGATAATTGAGGAGCTGGAGAGGATGCTCTCAGAGATCACCGGGTTTGCTGCTACAAGCCTTCAGCCAAATTCCGGAGCTGCCGGAGAATACACGGGACTGATTACTATTGCTGCTTATCTTGAAAGTATTGGCGAGGGGCACCGTAAGGTGGTGCTTATCCCTGCTTCGGCACACGGTACAAACCCTGCCAGCTCGGTACAGGCCGGTTTCATACCGGTTACGGTTGCAAGTGATCCGAAAGGGAACGTTGATATGGACGACTTGCGCCAAAAGGTTGAACAATATAAAGATGAGCTGGCTGCATATATGATCACCTATCCTTCTACCCATGGAATATTTGAGACTGAGATAAGAGAGATGTGCCGTCTTATTCACGAAGCAGGTGGACAGGTATATATGGACGGTGCCAATATGAACGCTCAGGTTGGACTCACCAACCCGGGTACTATAGGTGCAGATGTATGCCACCTCAATCTGCATAAGACTTTTGCAATTCCACACGGTGGAGGCGGACCAGGGGTGGGGCCTATATGCGTGGCTGAACACCTGGTTCAGTTCCTTCCTGGCCATCCGGTGATGTTTCAATCAGATACAAATACGGTTTCTGCAGCACCTTACGGCAGTGCAGGCGTACTTGAAATCACATATGCATATATTCGTATGATGGGTGCAGACGGTCTGAAGGAGGCCACAGAAGCTGCAATTTTAAATGCAAATTACCTGGCCGAACGGTTGAACGATATATATGGAATTGTATATCGCGGAGCACAGGGAAGGGTAGGACACGAGCTTATTCTTGACTGTCGGGGCCTGAAAGAGATATCAGGGATAACCGAGACTGATATAGCCAAGCGACTTATCGACTATGGTTATCATGCCCCTACGCTCTCGTTTCCGGTGCATGGAACACTTATGGTGGAGCCTACAGAAAGTGAAAGCCTGTCGGAGCTGGACCGGTTTGTGGAGGCTATGCTGCAGATCCACACTGAAGTATTGGAAGTATCACGCGGTGAGTATAGCCCGGAGGATAATGTACTTGTGAATGCTCCACATCCTGAATACGAGGTGGTGGCCGATGAATGGAAGCATGCTTACTCAAGGAGTAAGGCTGCATATCCATTGCCGTTTGTTGCTGAGAACAAATTCTGGGTAAATGTAGCACGTGTGGATAATGCCTACGGCGACAGAAATCTTGTCCCTTGCCTCTGTCTGGGCTGAGGTTAAGTGATAACAGTGCAAACTACATTAAAGAAGGCATTTCCCCTTTCTCGAAAACCACAAGTGGAGAGTTGGAAATGTCTTTTTTGAATCTATTTATTACCTGATCATTCACTTCCGTAAGAATTACTTTTACGCGGTTTATCATAACATCGGGATAGGCTCCTGCAAAATGCACCATCACGGGATGATCTTCGGGAATAGATTTGTTTACAAGAAATTCATCAATTTTGTCCATTACCTGCATCATCTGCCGGTAGGAATATTGAACAACCTCTATTTTGAAATCGTCAGAACCAAGAACCTTTGAAAGCCTCTCCCTGCTCTCCTCTCTGTTTGCTGTTACGGCAATAACAAAAGTGCCGCTGTTGTCAATAAATGAGCCACCGTAGTAATCGGGATAAAGATCGGGATCCGACTCTCTTTCCATCCAGTCAGGACTAAAATAGGTCATTAGCTTTTCATGCATTTCCATAGCGATACGTTCTTTAACAGCAGGGTTGTCAGATATTACCCCGGCAGTTGATCCGGGTGAGTCAAGATGACTTTTGCTTTTTTGCTGCCGGTTGCATGCAACTGAAAAGGAAAGTATCGAAAAAACAGTAATCAGGTAAAGTACTAATTTACTCATACGATATATATATCTAAATATAAGGTGTTTAACTATGCTTTAATGCTACTGTCAAATGAAAAACGTTCTGCTATTTCATCTATTGCCTTCTTACATCTGACCCAAAACATTGCCAGTGAAATGATTTGCGGTAACACCAACATATGTGAAAACTGAATATATAACATATTAGAAAAGCTTTTGTTTGTTTATATCTGAAATTCCCGCATTTTCTAACCAGATAATTTGAAAATACATTTAATTTACTGATATATAGGCTAAGTTCAATTTAGAAGTGCAACTTTCCCGGTAAGTTTTATATAGGTTTTTTAAACAAAAACATCGACTCCATATCGTATAATGTATTAAATTTGCCTAATTGGGGGTACTATAGTTTTTTTTTTTGCTTCCTGATAGTGAATTTATTTACCTTTGTGTTTTATAAATGTTTAAATAAACAACTTCTTATGCTGTTTAACGCAATTAAAAATAGTTTGTTGGTTGCTCTTTTACTGCTGCTTATCACTGCTTGTCAGAATAATGACCCCGGTGAGAATGCCGCATGGCTGCGAATCAAGCTTACTGATGCTGCTTCTCCTGTCATTAAAGAGCTTTATCTTGATATAAATGGGATAGAGGTGTTTGTCAACGATTCTAAAAACAGTAAAGGCGAATGGATACCTGTCAGCTTTCAGGGAAGTGAATACAACTTGTTTAAACTGATGAACGGCAGAACTGTCTTGCTTGCGGAACAGTACATTCCTGCGGGGGGAGTACTTCAAAAAATAAAACTTATACCCGGAAGTAATAGCAGGATGATTTCCAATACTTCACAGTCAATATCGCTGCAGCTGCCACCCGAAATAAGGGAAGGGATAATTATAGATAATGTTAATGCAGAGCTCTATGCAAATATAATATCCAGTATTGTTATTGATGTAAACGCCTCTCTGTCTGTACGTGAATTGAACGGAAACTATTTTATATATCCAGTGGCAAGGGCATTTTCTGAAACATTCGGAGGTAAGTTGCGTGGATTTGTGGAACCAGTTGAAGCTGCTGCATTCATAGCTGTGGTGCATGATACAGATACTTTCATGACACTTCCCGAAGCAGATGGTATGTTTATGTTTACAGGCCTGGCAGAAGGGACATGGGAGGTACATATGATCGCTAATCCACTGGCTAACTACCGTGATACGGTTTTCACCGACACCATTGTTCAGGGACAAATAACTGAAATAAGGCCTAAACCAGTTCGATTGAAACCTGTCTGACTTCATTGCCAGAGATGCTTAACTTAGGAGATATTCCATTACGAAAAGAACAGGAATGAGGAGTGTAAATATTAAATACATGCTGAAATGATTAAATGGAGCCACCTGGTGGCTCTATTTAAATTATTTTCACAATCACAAATGTACAATAAGCGGCATCTTTATTATCTTTGTATAAATAATAACGTAAAGCAATGTGCAGAAAACAAGTTGACTTGCCAGTATGCCATCAAGAGAAACGACTATAAGTAGTGAACAATTAACAAATACTGAACACGAATGAAAAGATTCCATTTCGCATTGGTTTTAGCCGCCCTGCTGGTTTTAGGAACATCCTGCAAACCTAAACAAAGTGCTTATAAGCAAGTTTATGAGGCCGCAAAAGAGAGAGAAATGCAGCAGACTGCATCTCAGCCCGCAGTGGTTGTAAAAGATGCTAGCCCTCTTCCTCCAGTGGAGGTTTCGGTAAGAAAAGAAAAAGTAGAACCTGTTTACCCGACCGATGCTGCAGGATTGAAAAAATTTAGTGTGGTAATTGCCTCATTAAGCGTGAAGCTGAATGCCGAATCACTGAAGGCACGTATGGAAAACGAAGGCTATAACGTGATTCTGGCTCAAAATGAACAGGGAATGTACCGTGTAATCGTTGCCAGTTATGACAATAAGGATCAGGCAGCAGCCAGGCGTGACGAGATTTACAGTACTTATTCTGCAAAAGGAAGCACCGATTATCTGAGAAGAACCTATGGGGTCCCTTTCAATGATCTCTGGATTCTGGAAAGAGAGTACTAATCTTAAGCCATAGGACCTACGCTTATCTGCCGGCTTTGTTCTGACAATGTATAAATAAAAGCTGCCCGTTATTTTCTATAATGTGGTAGCTTTTTG
This sequence comes from Proteiniphilum propionicum, assembly GCF_022267555.1. Classification (NCBI taxonomy): domain Bacteria; kingdom Pseudomonadati; phylum Bacteroidota; class Bacteroidia; order Bacteroidales; family Dysgonomonadaceae; genus Proteiniphilum; species Proteiniphilum propionicum. The sequence goes on along the minus strand of NZ_CP073586.1, from coordinate 3,110,761 downwards.
TGTGATAATTATATGAGAGTTATATTTTTAGGTACTGGAACCTCAACCGGTGTTCCACAAATTGGTTGCAAGTGCAAGGTTTGCAGATCATCCGATTTACGCGATAAGAGGCTTAGAGCATCCGTGTGGATTGAGGTAGATGGCAAGGTAATTGTGATTGACTGTACACCCGATTTCAGGCAGCAGATGCTACCCCTCCCTTTTGGGAAAATCGATGGCCTCCTTATCACTCATGAACATTACGATCATGTAGGGGGAATTGACGACCTTAGGCCATACTCAGTTTTCGGATCTGTGAATCTTTATATGGAAGAGCATCTTGAGAATACCATCAGGGATAGAATGCCCTACTGCTTCACACAACATAAATATGGCGGTGTGCCTGATATTACAATAGGGAGAATTAATTATAATGAGGATTTTTACATTGGAGATGTAAAAGTGACTCCAATCCGTGTGATGCATCACAAGTTGCCAATTCTGGGGTTTCGTATTCACAATTTTGCTTACCTGACAGATGTGAGAACAATTCCCGAACCGGAATATGAAAAACTTCAGGGATTGGATATGCTTGTTATAAGTGCACTTAGGAAGAAGGAACACGTTTCTCATCTTACGTTGGAGCAGGCTTTGGAGATAGCTAAGAGTACAGGTGCAAGGAGCACTTTTTTTACACATATGAGTCATGAAATGGGACTGCATGCGGAAGTTGAGCGCGATCTACCATCCAACATTTTCTTTGCATACGATGGGTTGGAAGTCATGATCTGATAAAGTACAACTTGTTATTAAAATGACAACTTACAACCATGCAGGTGAGCAGAAACTGTAATTTTACAGGTGAGTGTTTTTGTTTTTTTAACCTGTTTCCATGCAACGTTTTATCACTGTTCACATCTTAAAAATTAGTGAGGGATATATTGATAAAAGTTCTTAAGAGTCGCCTCTTTCAAATTGCTGAACTATGAAATTGATAATTCCGGGACTTTAAAACAACATCGAAAAAAATTATTTATCTATTAAACTATTAAGATGAATTTTAGTCTCAGAATGTGAGAGATAAAAATTATTTACAAACAAATATAAAAAAGGGGAAACTATGAAAGCTAAAAAAATAATGCTCGCGGTTTTGCTGGTCGCAGTACCCTTCTTTGGTTTCGCCCAGGAATGGGATGATATTTATGCCGATCCTGCTCAGAATGAACCGGTAAAGGTTCAAAAAGAGAAAAAGGAGCAACAGAAAAAGAAAGTAGTGATTGTTCAGGGTAAGGCATCTAATATGGATGTGACAGCTAACGGCAGAGATATAGACGAATACAATCGCCGAGGCAGTTATAATAACGGTGAGCCTGCAGATACAGATAGTTCCGGCGAATATGAAGCTTATGAATATACAGATAGGATTGTTCGTTTTCACGATCCGGAATCAAGCATCAAAATAACAGGTGCCGATGAAGTTATTGTATATGTAGGTGATGATATATATGAAAGTTATAATAACCGCGGATTGGGTACCAATATTTACCTTGGTATGGGATGGGGTTCTTATTATCCATGGTACAACAGCTGGTATTACCCTTGGTATGATCCATGGTATTATGGCGGATGGTATAGCCCGTGGTATTACGGCGGATGGTACGATCCGTGGTATTACGGTTTCGGCGGGTGGTACGGATGGCACAGCCCATGGTACAACAGATGGTATTCGCCTTGGTATTATGGCGGCGGATGGTACGATCCATGGTATTACGGAGGAGGCTACACTCACGGATTTTATGACGGATTTTATAGCAGCCTGACCAGAAATCGATCGGGAAGAAGCACAGGCGTTTACAGAACAAGCTCAGCTAACAGGGCATCTTCTGCAACGGCAGGCCTCTCAGGCAGATATTCCGGCATGTCAACACGCGGTGTAGTATCGGGCAGATCTTCAGGAACATCCACTCGAAGTAACGTATCGGGAAGAACAGCAACTTCCCTCAACAACAGAGGATCATCTACTGCTCCGAGAACCAGAATAATTGACAATTCAGGCAGGATGTACGATTCCAGGACAGGGCGCGTAATAGACCGTTCCGGAACCACATCCCGATCGAGCTCAGTCAACAGATCGGCAGAATCTTCCTGGTCGAATGAATACAATAGCGGAAGAAGTTCAGGCAGGTCATACGAGAGGAACGCCACTACTCCTTCAAGAACATATCAGAGAAGCTCATCAGCTCCTTCGAGTTCATATAACAGAAGCTCTTCAACAAGCAGCAGAAGAGAAAGTTACTCCGCACCCTCCAGAAGCAGTTCATCCGAGAGGAGCTCATCCAGCTATTCTGCTCCAAGCAGAAGCTCATCATCAGGCTCTTTTGGTGGAAGCAGCAGTAGCAGCGGAGGTAGTAGCCGGAGCTCAAGTGGAAGCAGCGGGCGTTCCAGCGGGAACCGCAGGTAAACAGTATAGAATATATCTGTAAATACAAAATAAGGCTGCCTCAGAAAATTGCAGAGGTAATATTTATGAGGGAGCCTTTTATATACTAAAAAAATAATTGTGCTAAAAGAATTAACGAATCATATAAATCATTCATTCATATCTGAAACATGATTACCGATAGTTCCATATCTTGTATATATAATATATAAATCGTATGAAAAAAATCACATATATATTTTTCTCACTACTCATTTTTTCGGCATCCCTGCTTGCACAGGGAGAGGTTGATGCACAAAGGTTCTCGCGCGAAGACCTGCACGGAACCGCACGTGCCATATCTATGGGAGGAGCGTTTGGTGCACTGGGAGGTGATCAGACAGCAATTTCCATCAACCCGGCAGGTATTGCAGTTTACCGCAGTTCGGAGGTAGTAGGGACGCTCAGTCTGTATAATGAGAAATCGACCGTTGGAAGTAACGATGCAAACAAAACCCATTTTAATTTCGACAATCTTGGGTTTGTGGGTTATTTCCCTTTAAGAAACGATGTGACACCTCTCATAAATTTTGGGTTTTCTTATAATAAGATGAAATCGTTCTATAAGAAAGTTACGGCTTTAGGAAGTCCAAACAGCACATTAATTGATTATATTGCTGACAGGAGCGCGGGAATTGATCCCGACAAATTAAAGATGGGTGATGAGCTGCCTGATCCGTTTGAAACACAAAACTGGTTATCTGTTCTGGGATATAACTCATACCTCATAGATCCAGTGAATGACGGAGCCTATTACGATCCCGTAAATACAAAGGGTGAGAGGGCCCTCAACGAGATCAGAACATCTGAGAGCGGCTATATTGATAATTATGATTTCACTGTTGGTACCACCATCAATTATGTTCTGAACATCGGTTTGTCACTCTCTGTTAAAGATGTATACTACAGGCTTGTTTCCGATTATCTGGAAGATTTTAAAGATGGCGGATATACTTTAACAAACTGGCTGAAGACAAGTGGAGCGGGAGTAAGTGCCAAATTAGGTTTAATTTACAGGCCCTCAAATACATTGAGACTTGGGCTTGCATACCATACACCCACATGGTATGCACTTACTGAAACATATAGCGCTCAGATTGATGATGATATGGGAGCTTATATTTCAGATCCGAATTATAAACCCGATGTAACATATTCAGCTATTTTTTCCAACAATTATGATATGAAGACTCCTGGAAAATGGGTAGCAGGAATTGCAGCCGTTTTGGATAACAGATTCATAGTTAGCATGGATTATGAACTTGTTGATTATAGTAAGATGAAGTTGATTGTTCCATCCAACTCTTCGGTTTCATCAAGCTGGTATGATATCGATAATGAATATATCTCGGTCGATTTCAGGCCTGCGTCAACTGTTAAGGCAGGAATGGAATATCGCTTTACTCCTCAATTCTCAGGCAGATTGGGATATGCATGGATGCAGAATCCTTACAAGGCCGAATTCAGGAATAGTGGCGATGCTGCTGTTGCCGGCTCTAACACCATTTACAGGATGGAGGGCGATGCGAACTATTTTACCGGCGGTTTCGGATATCGTTTCAACAGAAACTTCTTCCTCGATCTGGCACTTGTTTACAAGACCCAGAATGACGACCTCTACCCGTTTCCGAACCTTTATACGGAAAATAGGGAGGAACTTGTGATTGACGCAACTCCCTTTACCTTAAAAAATAACTCTTTCAGAGGGTTGGTAACATTAGGGTATAAGTTTTAAATAATTGAATCTCTTTAAACTGATGGCCGGGATAAAATCCCGGCTTTTTTTTACCTTTTTCGGTAAAAAAAGGTACCTTTGCACCATTGGAAATCAATATTTAAAATTCAGATCAGATGTCAGAAGAACAAAAAGGTTATCTCTCTGCCAGTGGAAAGAGAAAAGTAACTACACATCGCCTTCTGGAGATGAAGCAGAGGGGAGAAAAAATATCAATGCTCACGGCGTATGACTACTCTATGGCTTCAGTAATAGACTTTGCTGGAATTGATGTGATTCTTGTAGGCGACTCAGCATCTAATGTTATGGTTGGAAACACTACCACACTTCCTATTACGGTAGACCAGATGATATATCACGGTAAATCTGTGATGAATGCAGTAAAACGTGCCATGGTGGTAATAGATATGCCTTTCGGAAGTTATCAGGGAAACCCGTATGAGGCTGTCTCCAACGCTGTTAAAATAATGAAGGAGACTCAGGCCGATTGCCTTAAACTGGAAGGAGGCAAGGAGATTATTGAGGCGGTAAAGGGCATATTGAATGCTGGAATACCAATTATGGGACACCTGGGACTTATGCCCCAATCAATAAATAAATACGGGACTTATGCAGTGCGTGCACAGGATGATGATGAGGCCAGAAAGCTCATAGAGGATGCACTTCTTCTTCAGGAAGCAGGTTGTTGCTCGCTTGTTCTGGAAAAGATACCTGCCGAATTGGCAAAAAGGGTGGCGTCTGAACTCACTATCCCTGTAATTGGTATTGGCGCCGGTCAGCACGTTGATGGTCAGGTTTTGGTGATGCACGATATGCTAGGGCTAAACAAGGGCTTTTCACCGCGTTTCCTGCGCCGTTATGCCAATCTGTTTGGTGATATAACCACAGCTGTGCAAAAATACATAAACGACGTTAAATCATCAGATTTCCCTTCGGAAGATGAGAGTTATTGATTTTTATCGTTGATCTATATCAAGCTTGAATCAGCTAAACAACTGTTTTTAATTTCATAGAGTATTACACCATTTAGGTGTACTGCTGAGGTGATGTTGTAATTTGCAAAATAAATTCATGAAGACGTTATAATTCTTTTTCAAATATTATAACTTATAAGATCTTTGTAGCCAGGTATTTCCATAAGGTACCTGTAGGCTCGGTTTTCATAATCAATCAGGCAACAGTAATGTCTCATTCCATTGGAAACAACAATATAGGGCACCCTCAACACACTGCTGTATCGTGCAGCCTGATCGAACACCTCCCGGGTGATGGTTGTTTCAGGCTCTTTATACTCCACAATCATCAACGGCTTAAGATTGTTATTATAAATTACAGTATCGCATCGTAGCGTGAGTGAATTAAGTTTTATTGCAGTTTCGTTTGCAATGAGCGAAGCAGGATAGTTTTTCTCAGTGATCAGATAATGTACAAAGTGTTGGCGTACCCATTCCTCGGGAGTAAGTGCCACATATTTCCTACGCAGGGGATCGAATATCTGATGTCCGTTGTTGATTTTTCGGATTTTAGCATCAAATGATGGTAAATTTAATTCGTACATTTGTATCTTTGTTTAACTAACCGGTCCATATGATTTAATCATTACGGTTTCATATAAAACAAAATTACCGCTTTTTTATGAGAACAAAACAAGAAATTGTGGAGAATTGGCTCCCAAGATATACTAAACGGCCGTTGAACGAATTCACGAAATTTATTCTTCTGACCAATTTTCAGAAATATGTGGAGATTTTTGCTCGCTATTTCGATGTACCCATTGTGGGAGCAGATGCCAATATGCCTAACGCGTCGGCAAACGGGATTACCATCATTAATTTTGGTATGGGTAGTGCTAATGCAGCCACTGTTATGGATCTGCTTAGTGCAATAGCACCTACGGCTGTTTTGTTTCTGGGGAAATGCGGTGGATTGAAATTGAGGAGCGACCTGGGTGATTACATCCTGCCCATTGCTGCAATCCGTGGTGAGGGAACATCGAACGACTATTTTCCTCCGGAAGTACCATCACTGCCTGCATTTAGCCTGCTTAGGGCAGTTTCGTCAAATGTGCGTGATTTTAACCGCGATTACTGGACAGGTACTGTTTATACCACCAACCGCCGTGTATGGGAGTATGATGAGGAGTTTAAAAACTATCTGCGGCAAATACGGGCCATGGCGGTAGATATGGAGACTGCAACACTATTTACATGTGGTTTCGCCAATCATATTTCCACAGGAGCACTTCTGCTTGTGTCTGATCAACCTCTTATTTCAACAGGTGTGAAGACAGAAAAAAGCGATCAGCTGATAACGGAGCAATTCGTTGAAGAGCATGTTAAGATAGGAATAAAATCGCTTTCTTCTATTATGAACAAAGGATCCACTATCAAACACTTACGTTTCGACTGGTAACCTGCATCAGGTAATTTTTATTATTATTATTATTATTATTATGGCTATATCTGTCAAATCCTCTTATGATTCTATACGCAACGATATTCTGAAACGTAATTTCAGTCCTGTTTATCTGTTTATGGGTGAGGAGTCCTATTTTATAGATGAGCTGACAGAGTTGTTGTCTGAAACTGTTCTTACTGAAACGGAAAAGGACTTTAATATGCTTACCTTTTACGGCGTTGACTCTGATGTAAATAATATCATTGCCACTGCACGCCGTTTTCCTATGATGGCAGAACATCAGCTCATTATTGTGAAGGAGGCACAGAACCTGGAAAGGTTTGAGCTCCTGGAGGTTTATGCAAAAAACCCTATGCCCACCACCGTACTTGTGATTAACTACAAACATGGTACGGTTGACAGGCGAAAGTCTGTGGCCAAGAGCATTGAAAAGGCAGGTGTTGTATTTGAATCGAAGAAGCTATATGAAAACCAGATACCGGCTTTTGTCACTTCCTATCTAAGGGAGAAGGATATCACAATTGATGAAAAATCGGCCCAGATGCTTGCCGGCTATGCAGGTAACGATATTAGCAAACTTATTCCGCAGCTCCAGAAGCTGGAGGTTTCGTTGCCAGAAGGATCAAGTCGTATTACAGCGGATCTGATAGAAAAGAATGTTGGTATCAGCAAGGACTATAATAATTTCGAATTGCTGAATGCCATTATCGAAAAAAACAAACTTGTTGCCAACAGGATTATGGATTATTTCGGCAAAAATCAGAAGGATAACCCAATGATGGCAACGGTGGCTGTTCTATTCAATTATTTCAGTAACCTGCTTGAGTGCTTTTGGCTTCCACAGAAAAATGAACAGAGTATCATGAATGCTCTAAATATAAAGTCACTCTATATTGTTCGTCGCGATTATATTCCCGGATTACGAAATTACAACGCTAACAAAGTAATGGAGATTATCTCTCTTCTAAGAACCTATGATGCACGTTCCAAAGGGATAGACAACGTGTCGGCATCGCAGAGCGAGTTGATGAAAGAACTAGTATATAAAATCATGCATTGACAGATATCTCACATCGGAGATTCTCCAAAATGGGTCAGGGGTGATACTTGACAGTTGTAAAAACAATATATGAGTCCTCTCCGTAAACTTCAAAACCCAATTTTATCGGTTTACAACTTATTGAAAATCAATGACCATCTTGTGAAATTTTCAAGAAAAAAGACTTATTGGAGGAGACTCATATATAAAACAACTAACTGAAAAACTTCAGGGGATCTGCTTCCCTCATCTTTTTAACCACTATTCCTGATTTTTAAATTCTACTTTATTTATATAGCTGGCGGGTATAGATCGTATAACTCCGCCAGGTGACTGGGCAATTTATGCTGCGCCAAGAGCGGCGATTAGTGTATAGATCTCATAACTCCGCCAGGTGACTATTTGCATTTAGTTGAAATAGAAGAAAACATATACTCATTTGGATTATGTCTCGACGCGCAAATGTTTAGCTTTTGCATAACATTTTTGTTTAGACATTACAATATTTGTCAAATTTTTGGCTCGATTTTAAATCGCTGAGAGTAACGAATTTTCAACATATGTATATCTATGTCAGATTTATGGGATTCTCAGAGAAAACAGATTTGTTAACACTGCAATCAGCATTATTTTTATTACAAATGTGTAAAAAGTAAGCCGGGACAGTTGGAACAAATGTAAATAAAGGAATGCAATACATATGTTACACGTCATGAAGGTTTACACTTTTACTTTAGTTACATTTCTATATTCAGCGATTTAACACTACCATATACCATTCTTTTATTTATATATATAGGTATAGATGAATATATTAGTGCGATTTATTGAATGTTTGGATCAGGTTTTATAATAGATGGAAGCACTGTTTGCAGATATGATGTTAAATAATTGATTAAATTTATATTTAATGAACATTATATCAGCTTTATACGGCAAATATATAAATATAATATTTATATATTTATAGGTGGATTTTAATCAGGGTACAAATGTATCTATACAAATGTAAATCAGTTCGCAAACAATTGTAATTTACAAATATAAACACGTCCTATTTTCATTTGTAAATATTTTATTATACATTTGTGGCGTTACTTTTGTAATAAAATCATGCTGCTATATATCGTGTAACATTTAAAAGGCCTGTTTATGAAAGATCGAATCAAACTTATCATGGAAAAAGAGAACCTGACTCCGGCGAAATTTGCTGACAAGTTACAAATCAACAGGGCAATTATTTCTCACATATTAAACGGAAGAAATAATCCAAGTCTTGATGTGGTTACCAAAATATTGAGCGAGATAAACTGCATAAATCCCGAATGGTTGATTAATGGAACGGGAAAAATGTATAAAGATGGTTATAAATCTGAATTAATTTCCAAAGATCCTGATTTATTCAATCAGGTTGAAATAAAACCTGATAAAGTACCTGAGATAGTTGAAAAACCTAAGGATTTTGAGTTAAAACATGCTGTAAATTACCATCAGATATCTGAAAACAAGCATGTTGAACAGGTCAAAATGATTGATAAAAAAGTTACCCGGATAATTATTTACTACAGCGATAATACTTTTGAGACCTTAACTCCTGACCGGGTGTGATTGCAGGCTATTCTTTTTTAATATAAATACGCGCGACTTTCAAATGGGGCTATAAATATGATAAACAATCGAAAACCATGCTTGCAAGGTATATTGAATGTTTATATCTTTGGATTGACGGTACTAAATATTATTTAATAACCGTAAATATGTGTATATCGTTAATAATGCTGCATGATGAAAGTAAAGAGGCCGGGTACACAATCGTGTTTAACTTCAAGTGAGGTGAACTTTATAAACGAAACGGAGAGCCGGTCAATGGCAGCTCCGGGACCATCGTTGCGACTTATTGATGCTATCGTATTTATTATAGGCATAGTGATTGGTGCCGGGATTTTTAGAACACCGTCAGTGGTTGCGGCCAACACCCCTGACACTTTTTGGTTTTTGGTATTGTGGGTTATTGGAGGAATAATTTCGCTTTTAGGTGCGTTTTGTTACTCTGAACTGAGTTCTACCTTCCCTAATGCAGGCGGAGACTACAATTTTTTAAAATTGGCTTTCGGGGAAAAATTTTCTTTCCTTTTTGCCTGGTCACGTATCACTATAACACAAACTGGTTCCATTGCTATTCTAGCCTTTATTGCCGGTGATTATTTGTCCCAGCTGCTCCCTTTGGGCGTTTTCTCATCAGCTTTTTATGCAGCTGTAATCGTTATTACACTTACATTGATAAATGTATTGGGAATTAAGTTTGGTGTGGGAATGCAAAAGATTATGATTCTTTTGCAGTTTATTGGCATTTTAATAATTGTGCTGGCAGGATTATTTATAGAATCATCCGTTACAATGGAAATTCCGGGAGGCCACCCGGAAATAAGCAGGTTATCAGGCTCATCAATCAGCTTGGCGCTTATATTTGTATTATTAACGTTCGGTGGCTGGAATGAAGCTGCATATATCACCTCCGAGTTGAAGACCGGCAGTCGTAATATTGCACTGGGACTGATTATCAGCATTTTTATTATCACATTGATATATATTCTTATCAACCTGGCATTTCTGAATGTGCTGGGACTTGAAGGCGTGGCTGCTTCAGAAGCTGCAGGGGTTGATATGATGAGGGCCACACTTGGTGAAAAGGGTGTTGTAATGATAGGTGTATTAGTCTCACTCTCTGCACTAACTTCATTGAATACAACCATTTTTACCGGTGCGAGAACAAACTACGCGTTTGGAAAGGATTTTGAAACGATTGCTTTTCTGGGAAAATGGAACAGTGAGAAATCTGCGCCTGTAAATTCACTTCTATTACAGGGTTTTATATCTATTTTACTTATCACATTTGGAGCTTTTACCCGCAATGGTTTTGAGTCTATGGTTGAATTTACTGCTCCTGTATTTTGGTTTTTCTTTTTGTCTACCGGGTTGAGTTTGTTTGTATTGAGGAGAAAAAAGCCTTTTGTAACACGACCGTTTAAAGTGCCGGCATATCCTGTAACACCAATTCTGTTTGTATGCTTTTGCGGTTACATGCTTTATTCAAGCCTCTCATTTACAGGAACAGGCTCACTGATGGGAGTCGCCCTGCTATTGATAGGTTGGTTAATTTCACCCCTATTTATGTCTTCACACCAGTGATCTTGGTATGAATGTCCGGGTAAACAGAATGAAATCGATTATTGGATTCAACGTTGTGAAAATAAAAATTAAGATGTACTTTTGTATTCTCAGATTAAATAGCTGAAATAGTATGAAAGTGCTCGATTTTACTGTTCGCTCCAATATAGCATTAAACAACAGAAATCATTTGATCAAGATTTCGCCGGCTAACGAAGAAATATTACCGGAAATGTTCCCTGGCCAGTTCGTTCAGATTCTGGTCGATAGTTCACCACGAGTCTTTTTAAGGAGGCCGATATCAATCAACCTGGTAGATATTGAAAAGAACGAGATTTGGCTTCTTATACAAAAAGCAGGTGAGGGAACAGGGAAGATATGTGAAACGAAACCAGGCGGAACCATAAACATGATATACCCTTTGGGAAACTCATTTACCATGCCCTTGAAGAAAGGGCAATATCTGCTTGTAGGTGGAGGGGTAGGTACGGCACCACTGCTTTTTTTAGGTAAAAAAATGAAAGAAAATGGATTTAAACCATCTTTTTTACTGGGAGGTCGTACAGAAAAAGATATTTTGCAGAGAGCAGATTTTGAACGTTATGGCACAGTTTACTTTACAACTGAAGATGGTTCACTGGGAGAGAAAGGATTTGTAACCAGTCACTCACTGTTGCAGGAGAAGCAGTATGATTTTATCTACACCTGCGGTCCCAAGCCAATGATGATGGCAGTTGCACGATATGCGCACGATAAAGGCATAGGATGCGAAGCTTCACTTGAGAATCTTATGGCATGCGGATTTGGAGCTTGTCTATGCTGCATTGAAAAAACTATAAAAGGAAACGTATGTGCCTGCACAGAAGGGCCTGTTTTTAACATAAAAGAACTCACATGGCTAGATTAGAGGTACAAATAGGAGATTTAAAGCTTAAAAATCCGGTAATGACTGCTTCCGGTACGTTTGGTTATGGTACGGAATATGCCGATTTTATTGATTTGGGGCGGCTTGGAGGAATCTTCGTGAAAGGAACAACACTTGAGCCCCGTGAGGGTAATGATTACCCCAGAATGGCCGAAACTTCATCGGGCATGCTCAATTCGGTAGGGCTTCAGAATAAAGGTGTGGACTATTTTGTTGAACATCTTTATCCGGTTATCAAGGAGTACAATACCCATATGATCGTTAACGTATCGGGTTCGTCTATTGAAGATTATGTGGCTTGTGCGGAGAAGCTCGCCGATCTGGAAAAGATGCCTGCCATCGAGCTGAATATCTCCTGCCCCAACGTGAAAGAGGGAGGTATGGCGTTTGGCACATCATGTGTTTCAGCAGCACACGTAACCAGGGAGGTACGTAAGGTATTTCCTAAAACGCTGATAGTTAAGTTGTCGCCTAACGTTACCGATATATCCGGGATTGCCCGTTCGGTAGAAGATGAAGGTGCCGATGCAGTGTCGCTGGTTAACACTTTTCTTGGAATGGCTATTGATATAGAGAGCAGAAAACCCAAGCTTTCTACAGTCACTGGGGGATTATCAGGCCCGTGCATCAAACCAATTGCGTTGCGTATGGTGTGGGAGGTTTTTAATGCAGTAAAAATTCCCATTATCGGCATTGGGGGGATCAGTAACTGGCAGGATGCTATTGAATTCATACTTGCCGGTGCTGTTGCGGTGCAAATAGGGACATACAATTTCATCGATCCTGCAGTATCGGTGAAAGTTGTGGAAGGTATCAATAACTATCTCGACAGGCACAATATCTCCTCCATAAAAGAGTTAGTGGGAAAAATGATTGTAAATTAGATGATTTTGATAATATTTGTTTTTAATTTAGCCTTAAAACTATCATTATGCACTTTTTAAAAGGTTTTTATTTGACAAAATGAATAAAAACTTTATCTTTGTACTTTCAAAATTGTAACTCACGGTAAATTAAATATGTCAAAATTGCAAATTCCTAAGGATTACAAACCGCTCCTGAACCTGAAACAGACAGAGTTGGGAATAAAGAATATTAAAGATTTTTTCCAGGTCAATCTGGCTTCAGAACTGCGTTTGCGCCGGGTAACAGCTCCTCTTTTCGTGGAAAGCGGTACAGGTATAAACGATGACCTGAACGGTGTGGAGCGGCCTGTACGTTTTCCTATAAAGGATATGGGCGACAAGAGCGCTGAGATAGTGCACTCTCTTGCAAAATGGAAACGGTTAACCCTTGCCGAATATGAAATTGAAGAGGGGTTCGGTATCTATACCGATATGAATGCTATCCGTGCCGATGAAGAACTCGATAACCTGCACTCGCTCTATGTTGATCAATGGGATTGGGAGCTTGTAATAAATGAAAAGGACCGGACTGTGGATTTTCTGAAACAGATAGTCAGGCGTATATATGCTGCAATGCTACGTACTGAATACCTTGTTTATGAGCTGTTTCCTGCAATCAAACCGCAGCTTCCTGCTCGGATCACCTTTATCAACGCCGAAGAGTTGCTACAGAAGTATCCCGAAATGGATGTTAAGCAAAGAGAGGACGCTATCACACAGGAGTATGGTGCCGTATTTGTGATTGGAATAGGAGCACCGCTGTCCAATGGTGAGCCTCATGACGGGCGGGCACCTGATTACGACGACTGGAGCACTTTAAATGCAGAAGGTTATCCCGGGCTCAATGGCGATCTGCTGGTATGGAATCCGGTTCTGGAGAAAGCTGTTGAATTATCTTCAATGGGTATCCGTGTTGATTCCAGATCGCTGAAGCAGCAGCTGAAGCTGTGTGGCAAAGAAGATCGTCTTTCGTTATATTTTCACAAAAGACTTATTAACAATGAGCTCCCACTCTCTATAGGAGGCGGAATCGGGCAATCTCGCTTGTGTATGTACTATCTTCGCAAAGCACATATCGGTGAAATACAGGCTAGCTTATGGCCACATGAAATGAGGAAAGAAGCGATGCAAAAGGGTGTTTTTCTTATTTAGCTGAACTTTCTGATTTACCCAAGGAATGCTTGAGTATGTTGTAATTATCAGATTATGATTATGCTGAACTCTTGTTCGATGGATAATTTTAGAAACTTAAATCATGAATAAAGTATGGATGTGAAATTGGAACAGAGCTGGAAGTATCAGCTCGATAAGGAATTTAAAAAACCTTATTTCAAGAAACTTACAGATTTTGTTAAGCATGAATATTCAAACAAAACAATTTATCCTCCCGCAAAATTGATTTTCAACGCTTTTGACAGTTGTCCTTTCAACGAAGTGAAAGTGGTAATTGTTGGACAAGATCCCTATCATGAACCGGGTCAGGCTCACGGTTTATGCTTTTCTGTGAACAATGGGGTGCAAATACCTCCGTCACTTATAAATATATATAAAGAGATAGAGAGCGACCTGGGAAAACCTGTTCCCCGTTCAGGAAACCTGGAACGATGGGCAAAGCAGGGGGTACTTCTGCTGAATGCAACCCTAACGGTTCAGGCACATCGTGCCGGATCGCATCAGGGAAAAGGGTGGGAAGAGTTCACCGATGCAGTAATCAGGCATTTAGCTGAAGACCGTGATCACCTGGTATTCATTCTCTGGGGTGCCTATGCGCAAAGAAAAGGTGCTACAATTGATGCGAACAGACATTTAATTTTAAAATCACCACATCCTTCGCCGCTTTCTGCTCACCGGGGATTCTTTGGTAATAAACATTTCAGCAAGGCAAATGATTACCTCCAAGCTCACGGAAAAAAACCTGTCGACTGGTGATAACAAAACACCGACTTTACCCTACGCTGCCTTCCAGGCTTATCTCGAGTAATTTCTGTGCTTCTACAGCAAATTCCATGGGGAGCTTGTTAACTACCTCTTTTACATATCCATTCACTATCAGGCTTACAGCTTCTTCTTCACCCAGCCCTCGCTGGTTGCAATAGAAGATCTGGTCTTCACTGATCTTTGACGTTGTAGCTTCATGCTCCAGAATGGCTGTAGGATTTTGAATATCAGTGTAAGGAAAAGTGTGAGCGCCGCAATGGTCGGTAAGCAACAGGCTGTCACATTGTGAGTGGTTACGTGCATTATCAGCTTTTTTGGCCACCTTTACCAGCCCCCTGTAGCTGTTCTGGCTGCTTCCCGCGGAGATTCCCTTTGAAACAATTCGGCTACGTGTGTTTTTTCCCAGATGAATCATCTTTGTTCCCGTATCTGCCTGCTGGAAATTATTGGTGACAGCCACAGAGTAGAATTCACCCACAGAGTTGTCGCCGGCTAAAATGCATGAAGGGTATTTCCAGGTTATAGCCGATCCGGTTTCTACCTGTGCCCAGGAGATCTTAGAATTGTTCCCTTTGCAGATCCCCCTTTTTGTCACAAAATTATAAACGCCGCCTTTACCATTTTTATCACCCGGATACCAGTTCTGTACGGTTGAGTATTTAACTTCGGCATTTTCTAGAGCTATAATCTCCACGATGGCGGCATGAAGCTGGTTCTCGTCGCGCATAGGGGCAGTACAACCCTCAAGGTAACTCACGTATGAGTCGTCATCGGCAACAATAAGTGTACGTTCAAACTGTCCCGTGTTGGCGGTGTTAATGCGGAAATAGGTGGAAAGTTCCATTGGGCAGCGTACTCCCTTGGGTATATAAACGAAAGACCCATCGCTAAACACTGCCGAGTTTAAAGCAGCGAAATAATTATCCTTGTATGGAACAACTGTTCCCATATATTTCTTAACCAGATCGGGGTGATGTTTCACTGCCTCGCTGAATGAGCTGAAAATTATCCCCTTTTCGGCAAGTACCTCTTTGAAAGTGGTTTTGATGGAAACACTGTCCATAACCGCATCCACGGCAACACCGGTCAGCTGCTTCTGTTCTTCCAGCGGTATACCGAGACGTTCAAAGGTATTCAACAATTCAGGATCCACCTCATCAAGGCTCTTCGGACTTTTTTTATTGGTAGGATCTGCATAATATATGATATCCTGATAATTAATCTTCGGTATCTTCAGGTGTGCCCATTCAGGCATCTTCATGCTGAGCCATTGATTATAGGCTTTCAGCCGGAACTCCAGAAGCCACTCAGGCTCATCCTTTTTCATTGAAATCAGTCGTACTACGTCTTCGTTCAATCCCTTTTCAATTACAAAAGTCTCAACATCAGTAGTGAATCCGTATTTGTAATCCTGATTGGTTAAATCTGTTAATATTTGATTTTGATCTAATTCTTGCATATCTGATATCTATTTGTCGGCCGGTTAAGCCGGTTTAAAATCACCGGATAACACATCCGATAATTGATAACAACAATTTAGTTGTTTTGTTTATGCAAAGTAACCATTTTCTCTCCAAAATGAGAAATAATTAATAACTTGCGAGGCCCTATCAAGCAGCTAAACCATTATTTATCTTGTATACTACTCCAATGCAAAGTAAGGTTCCGGCATGCTTGTAATGAAACACTTGGTACCATTGAGATCTTATAGAAGATTATCATTGTTAAAGCATTCGGGCTTGATGAGGCATTTTATTCATTCACAAGTTTAAACTGTGGCAAAGAAAGCAAAAAAATAAGACGAGCAAGGGTTTAAAATTAGCGATTGTAAATCCTGATGCAGCCGGGAGTGATGTATCTTCTACCGAAATGCGAGTAAATGTTCCGGAAGATGCAGTTTTTCTCTTTTTCTTTAACAATACTTCGGTAATTTTTTCAAATAGTTCTTATAATTCACTGAATATCAATATAGTATGGCACTTTTTGAGGATCTGACATAAATTATTGACTGTCAGTATTATAAATGAAGCTTTACTTTAAAAAACAGCCTGAATTTAATTTTTCATGAAATGCCGTGAAATAATGCCATCGGGCAACAAAATATCCGAAATATAAGAATAGGGTACGGTTACATCAATTACTCCCATTGAATATGGAGCAATCTCATACTGGTTATAAGAGTAATGAATCCCTATTTCATCGAGCCAGAAGTTGTTGTTGGGAACAATATCCTCAATGGTGAAGAACCCTTTCATCAGAAGTGAATCAGGTACATCAACGTTGTTTTGGATCATTAAACAACTAAGTATTTTATCTGTAAGTGATTTGTAATAATCGGGGACAAACAAATCTTCTTCAGACAGCGTGACAAGTTCGTTAAGATCTATATTAGTGTATAGAATACGGTATGAACCGTGGGCTCCGCCCTCGTAATCACTATACTCAACCGCATAGCTCAACAACGCATCATTCTGAAACAGGATCCTGTTGCTGTTATACATCATATACCAGTACCATACAGGCATTTTTCCTTCAAGGCGAGCCTTATCTTCGTAATAGATGTTGGAAAGAGCTTTATATCTGGCCGTATAATCGTCTATATACCTCTTCATAGCCTCTTTAGGAGTGAGGCTGTCATATTCTATTCCACCGAAAAAAGTACCCTGAAAAATTTGCTGTAACCTTGTCAGGCTCTCTGCATCTCTGAATTTTGAAGGATAGGTAAAAGAGACCTTTACATCGGCATATGGAAGGGTAGTATCGTTATCATTTAAAAGAGGAATATTTTGCCTTACAACAATACTGTCGTACTCAATCTTAGCCGATTTTCCACTTCTCTTATCAAAACACGAGGTCAGTGTTCCCAGTCCAATGAGAATGGAAATGGCCGTGAAGAAGCTCTTAATCATATTCTTATTTGCAAATAGTTTACATGCCCGTTTCATAACGATAATTTTTAAAATAAGCCTGAAACCTGAAAATCAACAGCTGTCTGCAATAAAGGCTGAAGTTCCCACGGTATAGGGTATGATGTTTGTTTTTTTTACTGGATAATTTGTTTTATTGCCCCCAATTCGGGATAAAACAACACTTTGACCGGTTGTTTCATATTTTCAAACATCTTTTTTGTGAGCACATCCTGAGATCCGTATTGCACAACGTCTACCTCAGCGTTTTTGAGTATTCTGTTTCTGAACTCAATGGTTAGATCGGCCTTGCCCGGAACATTATAGACTAATCCTTCGCTTAGTTTACTCTCAAGACGTTGACGTTCGCGTTCGGAAAGCTGCATATCCACCTTCGGTGTTTTGTTTTTTAACGACAGGAAAACAGGTTCCCCGGCGAGGTTGCCGGCATCAATAGGTCCCAGTTTTTCTGAAAAACGGGTAATCACCATCCTGTCAATATTCTTCTCTTCAGGAACAATAGTGTAACTTTTTGTAAAGAATTCGGTGTTTACAGTTCCTGTAAAAAGCTGTGTCAATGCTTTTTCCTGCATGTCTATCTCGTCCATCACCATTTTATAGGCATTACCGTCGGGTGGCATATTTTCCGCCTCGCCGGTAAGTATATCGGTCCTGCTTCGGCGCAGATCGAAAATCTGTCTTGCCACAAGCTCTGCCTGCCTTGCAGTGGAGCCTGCCATCAACGTCTCCTGTGAAAGGAATCTTCGTGGGTTCACGATTACTGTTTCACCTTCCGGAATCTCTATCACCTGTATGGAAACAGGCTCAGGGTCGGAATTAACGGTCACAATTACACCATCTTCCCTCAGATAGACAAAAGGTTCAGAAGTTTTTGCCCGGAACTCCACCATAAACGAGTTAGTTTTGTCTGGTATACCTCTGTTTGTTACTGAAATATTTTCAAGCGTGTATGTAACGCTGTTTTCGGTCAGTGGCTTTTCCGCACCCAGGTAACGCTGAGCGTATGGGTAGAATTCACCCCGCTGCGAGGTAGTCTTCTTCACCAGCAATGTAATCTCGAACGATGTTTTGGGAAGTGAATAGATTACTCCGTAGTTATTGGCCTTTATAGCGTTTACCCGTATCGTTTTCTGAGCGTTTGCACTTGAAAACGCCAGAATCAAAACAGGAAGGATAAAATATTTTACTCTCATCATTTGTCAGTTGTTTTCAAATTTACTTTTTAGATTAACAAATTTGCTATAATCGGAAAAGTTTAAACAAGTTTTTTTGCTCTCTTATCGCAAAAATTCAGTTGTTAGTTAAATTCACTTTTCAGTAAGCTGGCTGAAACTGTTCAAGAAAACGCACGTCGTTCTCAGAGAACATTCTAAGATCTTTAACCTGGTATTTGAGGTTCGTTATGCGCTCAATACCCATTCCAAGAGCATATCCGGAGTAGATTTTGCTGTCGATACCACAATTATCAAGCACGTTGGGATCTACCATCCCGCATCCGAGAATCTCAACCCATCCCGTATGTTTACAGAACGGGCACCCTTTTCCTCCACATATGTTGCACGATATATCCATCTCGGCACTGGGCTCGGTAAAAGGAAAGTATGAAGGGCGTAGCCTTATTCTGGTATCTTCACCAAACATCTCTTTGGAAAAGAAAAGAAGCACTTGTTTTAAATCGGCAAATGAAACATCTTTATCTACATAGAGAGCCTCCACCTGGTGGAAAAAGCAGTGGGCACGGTAAGAGATAGCTTCGTTTCTGTAAACACGTCCTGGACAGATGATGCGGATTGGCGGTTGCGCTTTTTCCATAACGCGTGTCTGTACAGAAGATGTATGCGTACGCAACACTATCTGTGGATCATTCTGTACAAAAAATGTGTCCTGCATATCACGTGCGGGATGATCATCTGCAAAGTTCAGAGATGAAAACACATGCCAGTCGTCTTCCACCTCAGGCCCTTCGGCTATTGAGAATCCGAGCCTTTTGAAGATGTCGTTTATCTCCTCTTTTACGATTGATATCGGGTGCCGGGTTCCCAAGGGAACAGGATAAGCTGTTCGTGAAAGATCTATGCAGGCATTGGTAGATCCGGCAGTTTCGAACTGCTCTTTTAATGATTGAATTTTTTCGGTTGCTTTCTGTTTTAATTCGTTAAGGCGCATGCCCATTTCACGCTTCTGATCGGCCGGTACTGAACGGAAATCGTCCATAAGAGTTGAGATAATACCTTTTTTACTAAGGTACCTTATGCGTGCAGTTTCCAGCTCGTTGGCGTCAGAAGCCTTTAATTGCTCAATTTCAGAAAGGAGAGTTTTAATTTTCTCTATCATTATCTTGTTGAATCTTATAAATCATTTAGTAGCACAAAAATACACTTTTTATTGCTATTTATACCTGTTTTATGTAAAAGATTTATCCGAAGAGGGCATAGAGTAAAGGTTAAATTTGTACTTTTGTTTAAATAAAGAGGTTTACAGAAAAATGGTTATAACAGTTCGCAGATATATAGATAATGAAAAATTACTCTCTCCATGGGCCCGCGTCGTTGTCGGACTCAGTGGAGGAATGGATTCTATGGCTCTGCTTGATATTCTCACTCTTTTGGGGTATAATTGCGTAGCTGCCCATTGCAATTTCCATCTCAGGGGTGATGAGTCGGACCGGGATGCCGCTTTTGTAAAAAAATGGTGCAGTGATTCTGATATCCAGTTTACATCTGTCGACTTCGATACAGCGCATTATGCTGCCGCCAAAAAGATCTCCATTGAAATGGCTGCACGTGAATTGCGTTACAGCTGGTTTGAGAAAGTCAGAAAACAGTACGGCGCTTATGCTGTTGCCGTTGCTCACCATAAGGACGACTCTGTAGAGACGGTTCTGTTGAACCTTATCCGTGGCTCCGGCATAAGAGGGCTGACCGGCATTGCTTCAAAGAATAAAAACGTGGTACGCCCTCTGCTGTGTGTTACACGTGCAGAGATTGAAGAGTATATAACAAATCGTGGCATACCCTATGTAACCGACAGTACCAACAATGAAGATTTCTATTTGCGCAATTATATCAGGATAAATATTATTCCGCTACTGAAAGAGTTGAATCCTTCCGTTTGTGAAGCAATCAACCGTACCTCCCGGAATATCTCGGAAGCAGAGAAAGTGTATTCCGAATACATCCATAAAATAATTAAGAGTGTCTGCAATAATAACAAAATAGATATCAGGCAGCTTCGGCAAACAGCATCACCGCAATCAGTATTATATGAGATATTATCTCCTCTGGGTTTCAATACAACCGTAATTGAAAATATACTCCAGAGTATGGATAGTAATCCCGGGAAAGTTTTTTATAGTGAAGGGTACCGTGTGGTAAAGGATCGCAACAGTTTTCTTATCGGCTCCCTTGAAGACGGTTTGGCAAGAAGGGAATCTTATTTAATCTCTGATGATACTGAGGAGATAACCGATCCTGTCTGCCTGGCTTTCCACAGAAAAACCATGCCTGTTGAAATAGACAAAAGCAGCAATTATCTTTATGCCGATGCCGACAAACTGAAGTTTCCTCTTAAGCTAAGGCGGTGGAGGCAGGGTGATTGGTTTGTTCCCTTTGGAATGAAGGGGAAAAAGAAGTTGAGCGACTATTTTACCGATCGTAAATTTAGCCTGCCGGATAAGGAGGATGTTTGGGTATTGCTTTCAGGCGATGATATAGTATGGATTGTGGGTGAACGTTCCGACAACCGTTTCAGGATCACCGAGAGGAGTATAAATGCTTTTATGGTGGAATATAGGGGGTGCTGACATCTTTTTTTATGTGGAAAATCAATTTTCCTTTGATCTTACGCAGCGTTTTTTACAATTTTCCATCTGATAGATTAGAGTGAGTTGTACATGACGCGCTTAATGATAGCAGATGCAAATGGAATTAAATTATGGTGTAAATTAAACTTAGTTACATGTAAACCGTTATGAATTAATCATAGATTAAAATATTAAACAAATGAAAAGTAGTACATTTAAAGACATTTTGATTGTGGGGGCTTTTGCAGGAGTTGCTTTTTACATATCACGTTATTACAAGCACAAGAAACAAAGAGAGAGGGAATTACGTGAGACCCTTCACTTTCAACTTTTTTAAATTCTGTTTAATTTGCTGAATTAATTTTGAATCCGGCAGTTTTCTTGCATCTATTTTTTGTACCTTTGCAATATTAAAAAACTGTCTGAATATTTTATGCTGACACTCAAAACAATCAATTCGAACCCGGAAGAGGTAGTAAGGCGCCTGTCGAAAAAGCACTTCGATGCAAAAGAGATTATTGATCAAATTATTAGCCTGGATGAACTGCGACGAAATACCCAGACATCGCTTGACTCTGTTTTAAGCGAGATTAGAAGTATTTCCAAATCTATCGGAATGTTAATAAAAGAAGGGAAAAAAGATGAGGCAAATGCTGCCCGCGATAGAGTGGGACTATTGAAAGAATCTTCCGCAGGACTCGATGTAACGTTGAAAGATACCGAAGCGAAAATTTCTGATTTGCTGGTTACGATACCAAACCTGCCACATGACTCGGTACCCGAAGGAAAAGGAGCAGAAGATAATGTTATTGAGCGTAGTGGAGGAGAGTTGCCCACATTGCCTCAGGGTGCTCTTCCGCACTGGGAGCTGGCTAAAAAGTATGATATTATTGATTTTGAGCTTGGTGTAAAGATAACCGGTGCCGGATTTCCTGTATATAAAGGTAAGGGTGCGAGACTACAACGTTCACTGATAAATTTTTTTCTTGATTCTGCTCGTGATGCCGGATTTCTTGAAGTGCAGCCACCATATGTGGTAAACAGCGATTCAGGGTTTGGAACCGGCCAGCTGCCCGATAAAGAGGGGCAGATGTATCATGTTGGCCTTGACGACCTTTACCTGATTCCCACTGCCGAAGTTCCGGTCACCAATATCTACCGCGATGTAATACTTGAAGAGAAAGACCTTCCTGTAAAAAACACCGCATATTCTGCTTGTTTCAGGCGTGAGGCAGGTTCTTACGGGAAAGATGTACGCGGACTGAACCGTTTGCATCAGTTCGACAAGGTTGAGATTGTATGTATTGAAAAACCTGAGAATTCTTATGTGCGGCTCAACGAAATGGTAGCTTACGTACAGACTCTAGTTGAAAAGCTGGGCCTTCCGTGGCGTATATTACGTCTGTGCGGGGGTGATACAAGCTTTACATCGGCATTGACTTTCGACTTTGAAGTCTTTTCTGCCGCACAGGAAAGATGGCTTGAGGTGAGCTCTGTATCTAATTTCGAAAGCTACCAGGCAAACCGTCTTAAGTGCCGTTATCGTGACGAGGGCCGCAAAACACAACTTTGTCATACCCTCAACGGTAGCGCCCTTGCTCTTCCCCGCATAGTGGCTGCATTGCTCGAAAACAACCAGACACCCGATGGAATATGCATACCAGAGGTATTGGTCCCATACTGTGGGTTTGATATGATAAGGTAATTTACTTTTTCCTCTCAATCATCTTTAGCAGCTGGAGGATTGCCAGATTGGCCGTACGCTCAATGTTTTCTTCCCGGCAGTTTCCAACATGGTATTCGCAGGAGTTAATCACACTGTTGTAAGTGGTGCCTACCCAAACAGTCCCTACTGGTTTATCTTTGGTTCCGCCATCGGGACCCATGACACCCGAAACAGCGATACTACAGCTGGTTTTCATCAGTCCCGCTACATTCAATGCCATTAGCTCCACCACTTCACGGCTTACCACCCCGTATTCGTCTATCGTCTTTGAGCCTACATTCAGTATCTCTTCTTTTATCTGGATGTCGTAGGAGACGATACTTCCTTTATAACAGAGTGAAGCGCCCGGGAATAATGTTATCTTGTGTGCAATAAAACCACCGGTACAGCTTTCTGCCGTAGAAACAGTCAGGTGTTTCTTTCGTAGTTTATCACCAAGCAACTCTTCTGGCATCTTTTCGCTTTCTGCTATAAAGTTCTTTCCGAGCAGCCTTTTAAGTTTTCGGCCTTGCTGTTTCATTTCAGGCTTATGCTCCTCGCCCCAGGCAGATAACCGCAGCCGGATAAATCCTGCATAGGGCAGATATGCCAGTGAAATGCCTTTAGACAGTCGGTTCTCAAACTCAGCAAGACGGGTAGCCAGTGCCGATTCGGTGATTTCCGAAACAATATATGAACGGCGCAGATACTCTTTCACCTGAAATTGTTCACGTAACATTGGAATGATACTGTCTGTCATTGCTGTTTTCATCTCAAAAGGAACACCAGGCATGGATACAAGCACTTTTGACTCCTTTTCGAACCAGAGTACTGGTGCTGTTCCTGCACTGTTCATTATAACCCTGCTGTTTGCAGGTACATACGCCTGTTTTCGGGTGAGTTGATTTAACGGGAGATTCCTTTTTAAAAAAATGGATTCTATGTTTTGCATTACCTCATCGTTAAACACCAGGGCTGTATGGAAATAGGTGCACAGTGTATGCTTGGTAATATCGTCGGCTGTTGGTCCTACACCACCTGTGAGCAGCAGTATCTCTGCACGTTCAAAACCGATATCTATCGCCCTTGTAATATCTTTGTACTGATCGCCTACGGAAGAGATGGCAGCTATTTCAAAACCTTGCTTGGTAAGCTCCCTGCCCATCCATGCGGCGTTGGTATCCATGATCTGGCCGATAAGAATTTCATCTCCGATGGTAATAATTTCAACCTTCATATTTATCTGTTTTTATAGTTGTTTTTACCATGAGGTAATGTACATATTAAACTACAATGAAATATATTGCAAATAAACGACAATCTTTCTGAAAATGAAAAAATAATGTTATATATTTTTTTTTATAGATGGAATATTATATCTTTGCGGACTGAATTTGAAATAATAAAACAAGATATAATGAAAAAAGATATTCATCCAGGAAATTATCGCCCTGTAGTTTTCAAAGATATGTCGAACGATGAGGTTTTTATTTCACGTTCCACCGTTAATGCAAGGGAAACTATTGAAATAGATGGTGTTACTTATCCATTGGTAAAGCTTGAAATTACCAGTTCATCGCATCCATTCTATACTGGAAAACAAAAACTTGTAGATACGGCCGGACGCGTAGATAAGTTTATGAACCGTTACGGAAACCGTAATAAGAAAAAATAAGAACCGTAAAGCGGTATGATATAAAGAAAGGCGATCTTTACAGGTCGCCTTTTTTCGTTTATATTCTTATGTGACAGTTTGCCAGGCTGTTAGTTAATTGTCATATAATCAGATAATTATGCTTATTGCTTTGTAAATCATATTAAATACTCATAACCACGAACATATAAGTAATCTAAGTTGTGCATGCATTACTGTCCCATACAGCTAAATTTGAGACATATTGATGTTTTTAAGGGGTATCAGTAAGATGAAACAGGCGAAAGATAAGCAACTATTCTTAAAAAAATACCAGATCATTGCTTCTGAAAAGAGGTTAATAAATCTCCATGCAGAACGATTATTCATGAAAATGCATTGATTAAGCCCATTTTTGACTATTTTTGTTGTTTAAAGGTTTACAATTATTCCTTTTAAAGACTCACAATGTTGAAGTAAGAGGAATATACAACTTCCATACACTATGTCCGTACCATTCGCTTTCAGCTGAATGAGCAAAGCTAATTTTGCTTAAGCAATGCCATAACAGGCGAATACCTGACTTAATTGAAAATCAATAGTTTTTTACGTATGAACAGAAAAATATTCTCAATCCTGGCATTCCTTACAGTCTTGTTTGCATTACCTGTAAAAGCCCAGGTTCAATTATCTGACAGTGCGAAAATAAGCATGCTTACTGCATCGGAGTGGAATGGCGCTGTTTATGCTCTTTTTGGACATACCGCCTTGCGGGTGAGTGACGATTCCACAGGTGTTAATGCTGTATACAATTATGGATTTTTTGATTCGTCTCAGCCTAATTTTATTTACAATTTTGTACTTGGCAGGACAGATTATATACTTGGGTTTACAACTTTTGAGGATTTTCTTTTCGAGTATGAATACAGGGGGCAGGAGGTGGTTGAACAGGAGTTGAACCTCTCTGCAGAGGAAAAGCGACAGCTGTATGATGCACTGTACATTAATGCACTACCTCAAAACAGGGGGTACCGATATAACTATTTTTACGATAATTGTGCTACACGTCCGCGCGACATGGTAGAAAAATTCACTGACGGAAAAATTAAATATCAGCCCGCATCTCAAAACCAGTCGTTTAGGGACCTGGTACATGAATCTCTGGAAAAATACCCATGGTTGAAATTCGGGATAGACCTGATCATTGGCAGCGATGCAGATGTAACAATAGGCGTTAGGGAAAAAATGTTTATTCCAGCCTATCTTAAGAACTCATTTGAGGAGGCGCTGATTCTTAAAAACGATACATCTGACTATCCTTTGGTGAAAAACACAAAAATTCTGTTATATAATAATAATGAGATAAATAAAATAAGCGAAGAGAGCTTATATTCTCCGATTGTAGTGGCATTCGCAATTCTCTTCCTAACCATATCAGTCAGTCTGATACAGATTACAAAGCTCAATATAACCAAGATCCCCAAAATTTATGATACTGCAATTTTCGGTATCGCCGGATTGGGTGGATTGGTTCTGAGCGTTACAATCTTTTTTTCAGAACATCCAGCTACCAGTCCTAACTGGAATTTTGTCTGGCTAAATATATTTGCTCTTGCTGCAGCCATTTTATTTTGGGCAAAATCGGCAAACAGGACTGTTTATATCTATCATTTTATTAACTTTGCACTCTTAACAGTTTTTCTTTTGTTGTGGCTATTTATACCGCAACATCTACCGGTAGCAACAATACCATTTTCAATGAGTTTGTGGTTCAGATCGGGTACGCATCTGTTTATGCGGAGAAAAAAAATATTAAAAGACAAGCGGTTTTCATCAAGCAGGGAACTTAAAGCGGGGTGGGGACTATAAAAACGATAAACGGCCAATATTCATCAATGATCAAAGTATTATCTTCTTTAGTAGCTTTTTTTTCAATAACGGCACTATTTGCACAAAATCCTTCGGGCGATGTTCCTAAACTGGTTGTGGGAATAACTATCGACCAGCTTCGTGGCGATTACCTGGAAATTTTTAAAAAGACATTTGGCAACAAGGGGTTTCAAAGGCTGCTGAATAATGGCCTTGTTTACAGCAATATATATTATGATTTCCCTAATCTCGACAAAGCATCTGCCATTACCACAATTTATACCGGTGCCAATCCATCTAATCACGGTATAACAGGTGAAAAAAAATATTCCACGGCGACGAACAGCGAAATATCATCATTTTTTGATAATAACTATCTGGGGAATTTTACAACCGATAAAATGTCCCCGCTTCCGATAAAGGTCTCAACAATAGCTGATGAACTGAAAATAGCTTCAGGAGGACAGTCCGATATTTTTGCCTTTGCTCCTGATGCCTCACAGGCAATGGCTTCGGGGGGACATGCAGCCAATGGAGCATACTGGATTGAGGATATTACAGGAAAATGGGCTACAAGCACGTTTTACAATAACAGGCAACCTGTCGTTGATCAGCACAACCGAAGTGCTCAGTCGCTCAGCAATACCATAGGAGGCATTACATGGCGCCCGGCAATCGATATCTCGCATTACAATGCATTTCCATATACCAAAAACAGGACAAATTTTCAGCACTATTTCGGAGTCGATAAAAAAGATAATATACGCCTGTTTAAGCAGTCGCCATACGTAAACAGGGAAGTGAACGATATGGCAATAAAAGTGATTGAGTCAGGATCTCTGGGCAAGAGAATGAATCCGGACTTTCTGGCTGTTACCTTTTACGCTGGTAACTATGAAAATTCACTTGATAAAAATTACTCAATCGAACTGCAGGATACCTATCACCGCCTCGACCAAGAGCTGGAAAGGCTGCTTGAAGCCATCGATTCCTCCGTGGGACTTAAAAACACTCTGGTCTTTGTGGTGTCTACCGGATATTTCAATGAACAGGAGATAATACCAGAAGGCGTGGTTACATCCGGGGGGGATTTTTATCCCGATAGAAGCGTGGCACTTCTTAATATGTACCTGATGGCGTTGTATGGAAGGGAACAGTGGATTAAAAAATATTATAACAGAGAACTGTTCTTCGATAGAAAACTGATTGAAGACAAGAAGATCGACTTGAGGGAGTTTCAGCAGAAAGCAGCTGAATTTTTAGTGCAATCGGCTGGAGTTCAGGATGTGATTACTTCATATCAGATGTTGCATGGAGCATATAATCAAAATGTGCAGTATCACAGGAATGGATACTACAATGGCATTTCCGGGGATCTGTTCATTGAATTGCAGTCCGGATGGAGGGTTATTGAGCCTCAAAAACCAATTAAAGAGCGAGTGCGAAATAATGCCGTAATATCTCCGGTAATTTTTTTCGGGAGCGACATCAAACCACAAAGGATTAATAGAACTATAGAAGCGACTGAGATTGCACCCAGCGTGGCATACAGGTTACGAATCCGCGCTCCCAACGCTGCAAAAGGTGAAATTTTGGAAGAGTTATTTTAGAAAGCACAGCTTTAAAAGTTAATGAAAATATAACAGGAGTCCAGGGCAGATATAGGTTTTCAGTATTTAGTAAAAGGAAAAGATACAGGAGACAAAAACCAACAACCATTACATATAAAATAAAACGGCCCTGCCTCACAATAATAAAACTATGGGATTCAACGATATTATATCAAAAATATTTGGTAATAAAGCACAACGCGACCTGAACGAAATCAATCCGGTTGTAACAAAAATTAAAGAAGCCTATTTAGAAGTAGAGAGCCTCTCTAACGATGAACTTCGTGCAAAGACCAAAGAGCTGGAGAAACGTATTCAAGAATATGTTTCCGAAGAGAAAGCCCAGATAGATAACCTGAAAGCCGGCATGGAAGAGATAGAGCTGGATGAACGTGAAGCTGTCTGGAACCAGATAGACAAGTTGGAAAAGGAGATCACTGAGAAATATGAAAAGATCTTAAGTGAAGTATTGCCTTTGGCCTTCTCTGTCATGAAAGATACAGCCCGCCGTTTTACACAGAACGGGGAGATAGTGGTTACTGCTACCGATTTCGACCGTGACCTGGCTGCTGCACACGACTTTGTACGTGTTGAAGGTGATAAGGCTATTTATCAGAATCACTGGATTGCCGGTGGAAACGAGATCACCTGGGACATGATTCACTACGATGTGCAGCTTTTTGGAGGTGTAGTACTTCACCAGGGGAAAATTGCAGAGATGGCAACGGGAGAAGGTAAAACGCTAGTGGCTACTCTTCCGGTATTTCTTAACGCATTAACCCATGAGGGGGTACATGTGGTTACCGTGAACGACTATCTCTCCAAGCGTGACTCTGAATGGATGGGGCCAATGTACATGTTCCACGGGTTGTCTGTTGATTGCATCGACAAGCATGAACCCAATTCCGACGCTCGGCGCAAAGCTTACGAGGCAGATGTCACATTCGGTACAAACAACGAGTTCGGGTTCGATTATCTTCGCGACAATATGGCTATCTCTCCGAAGGACCTTGTACAGCGCAAACACAACTACGCGATAGTGGACGAGGTTGACTCGGTGCTGATTGATGACGCCCGTACACCGTTAATCATTTCCGGACCTGTCCCCAAAGGTGATGATCAGCTTTTTGATCAGTTTCGCCCGCGTGTTGAATTGATTGTGAAAGCACAACGGGAGCTTACAACACGCCTGCTTGCCGAAGCCAAAACATTGATGGCATCATCTGATCAGAAGGAACAGGAGGAAGGGACTCTTCTGCTTTTCCGTTCATATAAAGGGATGCCTAAATACAAACCTCTTATCAAGTATCTCAGTGAACAGGGAGTAAAAGCTGCAATGCTTAAAACCGAAGCATTCTACATGCAGGAACAGATGCGTAATATGCATATCGTTACTGATCCGCTTTATTTTGTTATTGATGAGAAAATGAACAGTATTGAGCTGACAGATAAAGGTATAGATATGCTGACCGGGAAATCTGACGATCCGCATTTCTTTATCCTGCCCGATATTGCGTCTCAGCTGTCTGATCTGGAAAATGCATCGCTAAACGATGAAGAGAAAGCAGCCAAAAAGGACGAACTTCTCCAGAACTACGCCATTAAGTCGGAACGCGTACATACTGTTAACCAGTTATTGAAGGCTTATACACTGTTCGATCGTGACGATGAGTATGTGGTGATCGACAACAAAGTTAAGATAGTGGATGAGCAGACCGGACGCGTGATGGAGGGACGCCGTTACTCCGACGGCCTGCATCAGGCTATTGAGGCAAAAGAGAGGGTGAAGGTGGAGGCGGCCACACAGACTTTTGCGACCATTACACTGCAGAATTTTTTCAGGATGTATAGTAAGCTTGCAGGTATGACTGGAACAGCTGAGACCGAAGCAGGCGAGTTCTGGGATATCTACAAACTTGATGTGGTGGTGATACCTACCAACAAACCTATTGTTCGTGACGATCAGAACGATCGCATATATAAGACAAAACGCGAAAAATATACCGCTGTTATAGAAGAGATAGAAAGCCTTATCTCAAAAGGACGCCCGGTACTGGTGGGTACTACATCAGTGGAGATCTCCGAGCTGCTAAGCCGAATGCTCACACTACGTAAGATCAAACATAATGTGCTGAATGCCAAGCTTCACCAGCGAGAAGCCGAAATTGTGGCCAATGCCGGCCAGAGTGGAGTGGTAACTATTGCTACCAACATGGCCGGGCGTGGTACCGATATCAAGCTGACACCTGCTGTAAGAGATGCAGGAGGTTTGGCTATAATTGGTACGGAACGGCATGAGTCGCGACGTGTAGACCGGCAGTTGCGAGGGCGCGCCGGACGTCAGGGAGACCCGGGATCATCAGTATTCTTCGTATCTCTTGAAGATGACCTGATGCGCTTGTTCGCTACCGAAAAAATTGCAGGACTGATGGACCGAATGGGGTTCAAAGAGGGGGATGTTCTGGAACACAGTATGTTGAGCAAATCGGTAGAGCGTGCTCAGAAAAAGGTTGAAGAGAATAACTTCGGAATTCGCAAGCGTTTGCTCGAATATGACGATGTTATGAATTC
Organism: Proteiniphilum propionicum; assembly: GCF_022267555.1. Lineage (NCBI taxonomy): Bacteria > Pseudomonadati > Bacteroidota > Bacteroidia > Bacteroidales > Dysgonomonadaceae > Proteiniphilum > Proteiniphilum propionicum. The sequence continues at coordinate 3,080,058 of NZ_CP073586.1, read as the reverse complement.
GCAGCGCGAGGTTATCTACAAACGCCGCCGTCACGCTCTTATGGGTGAACGTATCGATAATGACGTGGCCAACATGATTTCTGATACTGCCAGAAATATTGTTGAGCTAAATGAAGATGATTACACTAATATGAAGCTCGACCTTCTTCGTGTAATGGCACTCGAAATTCCTTTCAAAGAGGAAGATATGAAAAAGATGAAGGACGATGAAATTCTGGAAGCGGTAACAGACAAAGCTTTTGAAACATTCAAGCGCAAAACGGAACGGCTTGCCGAGATTGCTCAGCCTGTTATAAAGCAGGTTTATGAAAATCAAGGTGCAATGTATGAGAATATTCTGATTCCTATAACCGACGGCAAAAGAGTATATAATATCGGATGCAATTTGAAGGAGGCCTATGAATCGGGTTCGAAGGCACTTGTAAAAGCGTTTGAAAAATCGATATTGCTTCTTACTATCGATGAAGACTGGAAGGAGCACCTCCGCGAGATGGACGAACTGCGCCACTCCGTACAAAATGCAAGTTACGAACAGAAAGACCCGCTGTTGATCTACAAACTGGAATCGTTCAACCTCTTTAATTCAATGGTAAACGATATCAACTCCAAGGCGGTCTCTATTCTAATGCGCGGGCAGATTCCAATACAGGATCCAGGAAGTGTAAGAAGGGCTGCTCCCGAACAGAAAACCGATTACAGCAAATACCGCACGCAGAAGGATGAATCAGGAAGAGGAATACCTGGCGGGGATGGAGATGGCAATGGCAACGGTTCACCGCAACAGCAGCGCAAGCAGAAACTCGAACCTATCAGGGTAGAAAAAAAAGTCGGCCGTAACGATCTCTGTCCATGTGGCAGCGGCAAGAAATACAAAAACTGCCACGGCAGATAAGAGGACTGAATGCAAAGCCTTTAAAACATTTAGACAGGGAGAAATTATCTCCCTGTTTTTTTGTGAAATTCAAAGAAAAGCAGTACCTTAGTGTAGTCAAAATGTGAGTAATAATAAAACATTATTTACCTGTAAATAAACTACATAGAGAATATTTTTTGAAGAGAAAAATCACTTTTTAATATGATTGATCAGCAAGACAGAATCATCAAGATTAATATCGAAGATGAAATGAAATCGTCATACATCGATTATTCGATGTCAGTGATCGTTTCACGTGCTCTTCCCGATGTGCGTGACGGATTCAAACCGGTCCACAGGCGTATCCTTTACGGTATGTCTGAACTTGGAAACACATCAGATAAGCCACATAAAAAATCCGCGAGGATTGTCGGCGAAGTTCTGGGTAAATTCCATCCCCATGGCGACTCATCAGTGTATAACGCCATGGTGCGCCTGGCTCAGGATTGGAGCATGCGCTACACCCTGGTGGATGGACAGGGAAACATGGGAAGTGTTGACGGAGACAGCCCCGCTGCCATGCGTTACACCGAGGCACGGCTTAATAAGCTGGCTGAAGAGATGCTAAGGGATATCGACAAGGAGACTGTCGATTTTAAACTTAACTTTGACGATACATTACTGGAACCTACTGTTCTCCCCACACGAATCCCCAACCTTCTAATTAACGGTTCATCAGGTATTGCCGTGGGTATGGCAACCAATATTGCACCTCACAACCTAACGGAGTGTATAAACGGTATAATTGCATATATCGACGACAATGATATCGATACCAAAGGATTGATGCATTATATTAAAGCTCCCGATTTTCCTACCGGAGCCTATATTTACGGATACAAAGGTGTTGAGGAGGCTTTTGAAACTGGCAGGGGGCGCATCGTTATGCGTGGTAAAGCCGAGATTGAATCGGGTAAGACACACGATAGAATCATCATATACGAAATACCCTATCTGGTGAATAAAGCCGACCTGATAAGGAATATTGCCGATCTGGTGTCAGACAAGAAAATTGATGGCATTTCCAATATCAATGATGAGTCCGACAGGGACGGTATGCGCATAGTGGTAGATATAAAAAGAGACGGTAACGCCAATGTAGTGCTTAACAAGTTATATAAAATGACTGCACTCCAGTCCTCTTTCAGTGTAAATAATATAGCGCTGGTAAATGGACGCCCCGAACTACTATCACTTAAACGGATGATTGAACTCTTTGTGGAACATCGTCACGAGGTGGTGATCAGGCGTACCAAGTATGATCTGCGCAAAGCTGAGGAGAGGGCTCATATTCTTGAAGGATTGATTATCGCCTCAGACAATATTGACGAGGTTATTGCCATCATCCGGAGTTCTTCCACTCCGCAGGAAGCCATTCAGCGATTGATGGAGCGATTTGAACTTAGTGAGATTCAGTCCCGTGCCATCGTGGAAATGCGTTTAAGACAGCTAACCGGGCTGGAACAGGATAAGCTGCATGCCGAATATAATGAGATACAGAAACTGATCACCTATCTGAATGAGATACTGAGCAATGAGGAGCTTTGTATGCAGGTTATCAAGGATGAACTGATAGAGATCCGAAATAAATATGGTGATGAACGCCGTTCAGAGATTATCTTTGCATCGGAAGAGATGAACCCTGAGGATTTCTATGCAGACGAAGAGATGGTGATTACTATCTCGCATATGGGATACATCAAACGTACTCCTCTTACAGATTTCCATACTCAAAACAGGGGTGGAGTAGGGGCCAGGGGGTCCGATACCAGGGAAGAGGATTTCGTGGAATATATCTATCCGGCTACCAATCACAACTATATGCTCTTTTTTACACAGAAAGGGAAATGTTACTGGTTGCGTGTATTTGAAATTCCCGAAGGTACCAAAATTTCTAAGGGACGGGCAATTCAAAACTTGCTGAATATCGATTCTGATGACACAGTTACCGCATTTGTTCGTGTGGAGACCCTTTCGGATGAAGATTACATCAATTCACATTATCTTATATTCTGCACCCAGCAGGGTGTGGTTAAAAAGACTCTGTTAGAAGCCTATTCCCGTCCCAGACAGAATGGTGTAAACGCTATAACCATAAGGGATGACGATCAGGTTATATCTGTTCGTTTGACCGACGGCAGCAAACACGTGATCCTGGCAAACAGGAATGGTCGGGCCATCCGCTTCAGTGAAGATGATGTAAGGCCGATGGGACGTACTGCGACGGGAGTCAGAGGTATGACTCTTGATGAAGATGGGGAAGACTGTGTGATTGGAATGATCTGTATGGCTCCCGATTCCGAAAATACCATTCTTGTGGTATCGGAACAGGGATATGGAAAGAGAACTTACCTCAATGACGAGGATGGTGAACCTGTATATCGTATCACACGCAGAGGAGGTAAAGGTGTTAAAACACTGAACATTACAGATAAAACAGGTAAACTGGTGGCAATCAAGAGTGTGACCGATGAAAATGATTTAATGATAATTAACAAATCAGGCATAACGATACGTCTGAAAATTTCCGATATTCGCACAATGGGAAGAGCTACACAGGGTGTGCGCCTTATTAATTTGGATAAAAGAAATGATCAGATTGCTTCGGTTTGTAAGGTAAACTCTGAAGATTCAGATGATGAGATAAACAATAAATCTACGGAGCCTGATGATGATCTGCAGGAATCGGACAGTGTAGAATAATATAATCCAATTTAAACTTTTTGGTACATTTTAGTCAAAAAAGATAAAACAATCAAAATCTGATAAAGAATTTAGTTTAATCACAAAAAATATGAATGAAATGAGAAAGATCCTATTCCTAACAGTGGTAGCCGTTTTTTCTGCAGGTGGCATTTTTGCTCAGAAATCGGCACTTAAAGATGCAAAGAGAGCATTAGGCCGCGACGATCTGAATGAGGCAAGGACATTGATCAAACAGGCGTCAACAAACGACGAAACTGCCCTTGATGCAGAGACGTGGAAGATAATGGGCGACATAGGCAACAAAGCTTTCGATAACGAAAGAACCAAAACAATGCTGGGTCAGAAATCTAAAGATAAGGTGATGTACGATGGATTATTGGAGTCATATAAGCCTTATTTGAAGGCTGATTCCCTGGGACAACTCCCGGATAATAAAGGCAAAGTCAAGAATAAATACCGCAAAGATATTGCCGGAATTCTTCGTGCCAACCATCAGTTTTATATCAATGGAGGTGTATTTTACAACGAGCAAAAGGATTACAAGAAATCAACCGATTTTTTCCAGATATATTGGGACATTCCAACATTACCAATGTATGAAGATCAGAAAGATGCATTTGTGCTCGACAGCACCTACCAGACAATCAAATACTATGCAATAATCACGGCTATACAGGCAGAAGATCACAAAAGAGCATTGGCTATGCTGGAACGTGCAGCCAAGGAGCCTTTCATTGAAAACAGTGCTTATAAGGAAAGTGACATATATGAATTGATGGCTAGCGAATATTTAAATATTGGAGATTCGGTTAGTTACATTAAAGCCCTGTATGATGGAGCTGAAAAATTCCCCAAGAGTAAATATTTTGTTCCAAACCTGGTAAATATATTTATTCGCCAGGGTGACTCTGAAAAAGCTATGCAATACCTGGACCAGGCTATCAAAAACGATCCGTCTAACGCATGCGACCTGAATAGTGTGAAAGGTGCTTTATTGGCTGAAAAGGGTAATTACGACGGAGCAGAGGTTGAATACAACAAAGCTCTTGCTCAGGATCCCAATTGCGAAAGAGCCCTTGAAAATCTTGCCAGAAATTATATTCTCCAGGCACAGGACATCAAGGAGAAAACAGCAATGTTGACAAATAGGCAACAACAAGTAGAAAACGATAAAATAACTGTTGAGTTGTATCAAAAATCACTTCCTCTGCTGGAAAAATTAGATGGACTATTAAAAGAAAGGAATGCTACTGATAGTGAAGTCAATGGAATTCTTTTGTTACTTAGAAATGTCTATTATAATTTAAGCGTAATGGGTGTTGATAAATCAGCAGAATTGAAAGTCATAGAAAGTCAATTGAATCTCAATAATGGTTCAAATTGATTCAAAATATTCATAATCAATTTTTTTGAGGTACCTTTCAAATAACATTTAACATTATTAAGAGCAGGAAGAAAACCACTTGGTTTTCTTCCTGCTCTCGTTTTAGTCACTACTTGTAATTGCCAATTTAAAATGCACAAAAAATGTTTAATCAGAAATTTTGAAGGAAACAAGACTTTTTATCGTCGTAAAATAAAAAAATAGTCGTAAAATAAAAAAATAATTGTCAATAGCATACAGCATACAATGTTAAAATTCTGTTTGATTTATGTTTTTATTTCTTCCTGATTTTAATTTTCCAAAAAAACGAATAAAGTAAGCACAAAACCGGAAGAGAAAGAAACATTTGATATTCAACCGGAATGGAAATAAAAAAGAGGACGAACAACTAAAAGGGAAGTAATGAAAAAAGGGCTTCAACCGCGAGAGAAAAAAGGAGAAAATGATTATTGTTTCATAAGACGATTAAACATAATAGTAATTATAGGAAAAATTAAATATGAAGTTAAATGCTGAATTATGTATCATTACCCTGAATTCATACTTTTTTATTACTTTTGCACTTGAGATCAAATGATCGGCAATTTCAGCCATTAGAAAAGAAAAAAAAAAAGTTTTAATTTAATTTGCCCGTTATATATAACTTATCATTTGACGCCGGCATATGAAACATATAATTTATGACAATCAATCAACGATACAATCAGCGAGGTGTATCTGCATCGAAGGAAGATGTGCACAACGCCATAAAAAACATCGACAAGGGAATTTTCCCAAAAGCATTCTGTAAAATTATTCCCGATATCCTGGGCAACGACCCGCAATACTGCAATATCATGCATGCCGATGGTGCCGGAACAAAATCGTCACTTGCATATATTTACTGGCGTGAGACCGGTGATATTTCCGTATGGAAAGGAATAGCTCAGGATGCATTGATTATGAATGTGGACGATCTTCTTTGCGTAGGTGCTACCGATAACATCCTGGCCTCTTCGACCATTGGACGCAACAAAAATTTAATTCCCGGTGAAGTGATTTCAGCCATTATAAACGGGACCAATGAGCTATGCGAAGAGCTTTCCGGCATGGGGGTTCATATTTATCCCACAGGTGGTGAAACGGCCGATGTAGGCGATCTGGTGCGTACAATTATTGTAGACAGTACGGTTACCTGCCGCATGAAACGTTCCGATGTAATAGACAACAATAATATTCAGGCCGGTGATGTTATTGTTGGGCTGTCATCATCCGGGAAAGCTTCATATGAACAGGAATACAACGGAGGTATGGGAAGCAACGGGCTAACATCGGCCCGGCACGATGTTTTTGCCAACTATCTGGCACAAAAGTATCCTGAGAGCTATGATGCCTCTATCCCTGAAGATCTTATCTATTCTGGCAAGATGAAACTGACAGATCAGATTGAAGATCTGGGAATTGACGCCGGAAAACTGGTCCTATCCCCTACCCGCACCTATTCGCCAATTATATCATTGATAATCAAAGAGATAAACCCTAATATCCATGGAATGATCCACTGTTCAGGTGGTGCACAGACAAAAATCATGCATTTTCTGGGTGACAGGCTTAGAGTTGTAAAGAATAATCTTTTCACTGTCCCTCCCCTTTTCCGGCTTATTCAGAGTCAATCGGGAACCTGCTGGGAAGAGATGTATAAAGTATTTAACATGGGACATCGTATGGAGATTTATTTATCCGAAGCATATGCACAACAGGTAATCGACATCTCACGCTCGTTCAATGTGGATGCACAAATTGTAGGATATGTTGAAAAGTCGGATGTGAGGGAACTGATTATAGAAAGCGAATCAGGCCGCTTTATTTACTCATAATTTCATTTTCACATTTATACCGCCGATACATAAACATAACTAAATATCAGATCAAAAACAGGGCCTGTCAGATTTTTATAAAAATAAGATTGGATTTTTTATGTCTGAAAACTCATTACTCGATAAATTACAACATCTTGTAACCCGCTTCGAAGAGGTGGCTACACTCATTACCGATCCGTCAGTCATTGCCGAGATGGATCGTTATGTTAAGCTGAACAAAGAGTATAGCGACCTGCAAAAAATTATTGGTGTTAGAAATGAATATAAAGCAGCTTTGGACAGCGTGGCAGAAGCAAAAAAAATTCTCGAAAATGAATCTGATAGCGATTTGAGGCAATTGGCCAGCGATGAGCTATCAATCAATACGGAAAAATTGCCTCTGCTGGAAGAGAAAATTAAACTGTTGCTTATTCCTTCAAACCCCGAAGATGCCAAGAATGTAGTTATGGAGATTCGTGGTGGTACGGGCGGCGACGAAGCAGCTATATTTGCCGGCGATCTCTATAAGATGTACCTCAAATATTGCGAAAGCAAGGGGTGGACCACTGAGCTGGTTAGCTTTACGGAAGGTACAGCAGGAGGTTTTAAAGAGATTATATTTACTGTCAGTGGTACTGACGTATACGGAACATTAAAATATGAGTCGGGCGTACACAGGGTACAGCGTATACCTCAAACGGAGACGCAGGGCCGTGTTCATACTTCAGCTGCTACGGTAGCTGTGCTACCTGAAGCTGAAGAGTTCGATGTGGATCTAAATCCGGCCGATATCGATTTTCATACCGCCCGCTCCAGCGGTGCTGGCGGCCAAAATGTGAATAAAGTGGAGACTAAAGTGCAACTTACCCATAAGCCTACAGGTATTGTAGTGGTATGTCAACAGGCTCGTTCACAGCTTAAAAATCGGGAGATTGCCATGCAAATGCTTCGTACAAAGCTTTACGATATTGAACTTACAAAACGACAGGGCGATATAGCTTCGCGTCGTAAAACCATGGTTTCCACAGGAGACCGTTCCGCAAAAATACGTACTTACAATTATCCCCAGGGTCGCATAACAGATCACCGTATTAACTACACTGTGTACAATCTTTCTGCATTTATGGATGGTGATATTCAAGATGTTATCGATAAGCTGATGGTGAGCGAAAACGCAGAAAGAATGAAAGAGGCTGAAATGTAATATATTAATAGACGTTTCAAAAAAAAAAAATGAATAAACAACAGCTTTTTGAGCAGATAAAGAAAAAGCAATCTTTCCTTTGTGTGGGGTTGGATACAGATATCAAAAAGATTCCGGAACATGTGCTCGATTCGGAAGATCCCATATATGACTTCAATAAAGCAATTATTGATGCCACAGCGGCATATTGCGTTGCTTATAAGCCCAATCTTGCTTTCTATGAGAGCGAAGGTGTAAGTGGATGGCTTTCCTTCGAGAAAACAGTCGAATATATTAAACAGAGGTACCCGGAAATGTTTATTATTGCTGATGCCAAACGTGGAGACATTGGTAATACAAGCGAGATGTATGCCCGCTCATTTTTCGATAAAATAAAATTAGATGCGGTAACAGTGGCACCATACATGGGTGAAGACAGTGTAATCCCGTTTCTTTTGTATCCCGAACGGTGGGTCGTTCTACTGGCTCTTACCAGCAACAGGGGTTCACTAGATTTTCAGCTAACAAAAGATGAAAACGGGGAACGCTTGTTCGAGAAAGTTTTGCGTATTTCAAAACGATGGGCTACTGATGAACAGATGATGTATGTGGTGGGTGCCACTCAAGGAAAACTGTTTGAAGATGTCAGAAAAATTGTTCCAACACATTTCCTGCTGGTTCCCGGCATAGGCGCTCAGGGGGGATCACTTGAAGAGGTGTGCAGTTACGGCATGAACAGAACCTGTGGCTTGCTCGTGAACTCTTCACGGGGAATAATATATGCTGATAACGGTGAAGACTTTGCCCGTGCAGCAGGTGAAGAGGCAATGAAACTCCGGCAGCAGATGATGAAGATGCTGGAGAAATATTTGTAAGATCAGAAGACAAGGTAAGGCAGTGAAAAAACGAAAAATAATTAACGATCCGGTTTTCGGCTTTATAAATATACCGAACGATTTTGTATATGATATAATTCAACATCCTTATCTGCAGAGGCTGAACCGTATCCGTCAATTGGGACTTGCACCATTTGTTTATCCGGGAGCACAACATACACGCTTTCATCATTCAATAGGGGCTATGTTCCTTATGGACGAAGCACTTAAAACTCTGAAAGAGAAAGGGCATGAAATATCGCCCGATGAATATAACGGTGCATTGGCTGCAATCCTGATGCATGATATCGGGCATGGTCCATTTTCGCATGTACTGGAAAATACACTTGTCACCACTATTCATCATGAGGCCATCTCTTTACAGCTTATGCATCAGATGAACAGGCAATGGAGAGGAGAATTGCAGGTGGCAATCGATATTTTTACCGACAGCTACCCAAAACGCTTCCTTTACCAGTTGGTTAGCAGTCAATTAGATGTGGATAGGCTTGACTATCTTCGCCGCGACAGTTTTTTTACCGGTGTGGTTGAAGGTAATATTGGTTCGGCGCGTATAATAAAGATGCTTGATGTGAAGGATGATGAGCTTGTTGTTGAATCAAAGGGGATCTATTCCATTGAGAACTTCCTTATGTCACGCAGGCTCATGTACTGGCAGGTATATCTGCATAAAACGGCCGTGGCTGCAGAGAAAATGATGATTAACACGCTCAGGCGTGCCAAGGAGCTCTCTATGAACGGCGAACATCTTTTTGCCTCCCCTGCCCTCTCCTATTTTTTGTCAAATGAGACCACAATTGCCGATTTTGAAAATAACGGCGAAGCACTCCGCCAATTTGTCGACCTCGATGATAATGATATATGGTCGGCGCTGAAAGTGTGGACTTCACATCCTGACACTGTGCTATCGATATTAAGCGACGGAATGGTAAACCGGAGGCTCTTCAAGATTGAAATAACTGATGAAAAAGCAGGAGAAGAGAAAGTTGGCAATTATCTGAAATCATACATGAAAAAGTATGGCCTCACTCTTCACGAAGCTTCTTATTTCATCTCGTCAGACATCGTTACTACAGATATGTACAGCGAAAAAGACGATAGTATTGATATACTCTATAAAAACGGTATGGTGAAAGATATATCCGTGGCATCAGACATGCTGAATATTGAGCTGCTGTCGAAAAAAGTTGTAAAATACTATTTTGCCTACTTAAGATGCTGATTTGTATTTATTGTCATTGCTTGTGACTGCCCGATCATTTTTTGCTGTTGGGACAAAAAACCAGACAACAATGCTGCCGGTTACTCCAAGGGACAGAATCACCCACCTGAGCGCTCCTCCGCTTACCACAACAAAAGAGGAGAACGATACCATAATAGACATAAAGGCAATTACACCTAACTTTCCTTTGCGGGTTATCCCTTTCCTGCGCTGGTAATTTTTTATCCTTGGGCCCAATATTTTATTATCTATAAGCCGGTTGTATAGTTTCTCGGAACTTTTGGCATATAGGAAAGCCGCCAATAATGCCAGCGGAGTAACCGGGAGCCCTGGCACAACAATGCCCAGGGTAGCCAATACAAGGGAAAGAGTACCCCCCGCAATATACAGGCCACGTGTAATTCTGTTTTTTTTGATCTCCGAATTTACTTTTTTTTCAGACAAAGCTATAGAGATATCACGCGCTACCGGACGGTTATGTTCATTAAAACCATTTTCCATCAATAAACTTGTTTTTTCGTGTTAAAATCATGAATTTGCAAAGTTAATTAAATATTCATAATGCCCAAGCCTGTATTATTCAAACCTCTATGATTTTCAGGAATATAATTTTTTGCAGTCATTTTAATTTCTACTATCTTTGCGTAAATTGTTAAGGTTAGAATTGAAATCTACATAGAGCATATGGATCCCAAAATAGAGAAGATGAAAAAAATCCGGCTACTTTTCGTATGTCTTGGAAATATCTGCCGCTCACCTGCCGCCGAAGGCATCATGCGCAGGATTGTGGAAAAAAATGATCTTCAGGATATAATAGAGGTTGATTCTGCGGGTACATCTGGATGGCATGAAGAAGAGCTCCCCGATGAACGCATGCGTTCACATGGCGAGAAAAGGGGGTACGATTTCTGCAGTCGTGCACGGAAATTCAGAAAATCTGATCTCGATGATTTCGATTATATCATTGTAATGGATGATAGCAACTACAATAATGTGAAGTCGATGGCTTCAACCAGCGAACAGGTCAACAAAATTCACATGATGGCCAATTACTCTTTGCAGTACAGTTATTATGATCATATTCCGGATCCATATTACGGTGGGTCTTCAGGATTTGAACTGGTGCTGGATTTACTGGAGGATGCCTGTGAAGGGCTGCTCCAAGCCATAAAGAAAGATTGTTCATTGTTTTAAGCAATAAAAAAACAGCTGAAATTCAGCTGTTTTTTTATTGATCCGTACCTCTCTTTTTCTATTCTTTAACAGGCCATTTTCGCTTCAAACTTACTCCCCCTCTACAATCAATTCCGGTAACCTACTTTATTATTATATCGGTACAGTTCGTGAAACAAATGTTGGTTAAACCACATAAAGGGAACTTATGGACTCGTTATTGCATACGCGAATAATGGAATTTGCAAACATATCTGCTACTGAAAGGATCTTTACTTTATCTGATTTACGGGGGTATGGGATACTGTCTGTAAATATTAATTCTTTAAGTTTCGACTTATCAATCCGCGAAGATGCCGGATCTGACATTACAGCATGGCTGGCAATAGCCCTCACGGAACTGGCACCGTTATCCATAATAAGATCGGCTGCTTTTGTAATGGTCCCCGCGGTATCTACAATATCATCTATAAGCAGGACATCCATTCCGCGCACATCACCAATAATCTGCATATCAGATATCTCATTGGCTTTCTTCCTGATCTTGTAACAAATCACCATTGGACAGCCGAGAAACTTTGAGTAAGCGCTGGCGCGTTTGGTACCGCCCACATCAGGTGTCGCAATAACCATATTTCTTAAGTCAAGCTGCTTTATATACTCCACGAATACACCTGAAGCGTATAGGTGATCTACAGGCACATTAAAAAATCCCTGGATCTGGTCAGCATGCAGATCCATTGTTATCAGACGGTTAATTCCCGCTGCTGCCAGCATATCGGCAATAAGCTTTGCGCCTATGCTTACACGTGGTTTGTCTTTTCTGTCCTGCCTTGCCCATCCAAAGTAAGGAATTACTGCCACAATGGATTTAGCTGATGCACGTTTTGCAGCGTCAATCATCAGCAGCAACTCCATGAGGTTATCAGAATTCGGAAAGGTAGATTGGATAAGAAATACCTGCTTGCCGCGAATTGATTCTTCGTATGAAACGGCAAACTCACCATCGGCAAAATGTTCAATTATCATGTTACCCAACGGGCAACCCAAACTGTTACAAACCTTCTCAGCGAAGTAACGTGATTTACTTCCCGAAAAGATTTTAAATGGTCTCTCCTGCATGTTTTATAATTTTCTAAGAACTAAATATATAGGTTTTATACAACTTTTATCTTCGGAAAAATGTGAAAGTTTCGACAAAATTACAAAAACTAACTTCAATAAAGAATAATTTAATCAAAAGAAATTCGGTATATTTCTCCAGAGTTATTTTCAAGTCTCATTTTTAAAGAGAAAACCGAAGAAAATGTTATTACTTCGCTCGCTTTGTTCAACAGGGGAGTGATTTTACCGTTTCCGGTGTTATCAATCCCAAAAAACGACAGTGCATGTGGTGGAATATTTACAGTGCACTCTTTCGGTTCATTATCAAAATTTGTTGCAATAAGGAGCAGATCTTTCCCGTCACCTCGTAAAAATGCGAATAACCGGGTAGAGTCGAATTCCAGATTGTCATAATTGTACGGCATCAGATCATAGAATAGGCCTTCGGAAAGGGCCGTTTCCTTATTACATATCCTTATGAGCCCGGTGTAGAAATCACGAAGCTCCTTTTCTTCCTTGCAGAGTTGTTCATCGTTCCACTTTCCGTTGTTGTTCCACCGTCGTATTGTATCCACCGACCAATAATCGAAAATAGTAGTACGTCCGTTTTTCCCGCTGAAACCCTCTTCATCCATTCCCCTTTCACCAAATTCTTGCCCTGCATGAATCATAACCGGGTTAGTATTTATTGTGCACGTAACAATCATTGCGGCTTTACCTTTTTCACCCTTTTTCAGGAAGTAATCGGAAGCAATTCGTTGTTCATCATGATTTTCCATGAAGTTAAGCATCTTATGCTGGATATCACCCACATTGTTTAATGCAAATGTTATATCTGATGAGGGCCTGTAACCGCATGCAACGTCACGCAATACGTCGTATAAACCTACTTTGTCGTACAGGTAATCGAAAATGTTGTTGCCCAGAAAACCTCGGTATGCTGAAGGATTATAAATCTCGGCAAGAAAGATAATTTCTTTGAATTTTGCTTTAACCTGTGGAATAAGCCACTGCCAAAACTCCAGTGGTACCATCTCTGCCATATCGCAACGGAAGCCGTCAACCTTCTTTTTTGCCCAAAATATAAATATGTCTCTCATCTTAATCCATGTATCCGGAACAGGATTAAAATGAGAAGTACCTCCTCCAGGGTAGTCTATACCGTAATTTAGTTTTACCGTATCGTACCAGTCGTAATGAGTAGGTTTACTGTTGAAACAGTCGTTGCCAGTCGCTTTAGCAGGATACTCAAGGTATTCACACTCTGCCTTTTTTACGTGCGAAAGCTGTATCTCCAGCAATTGCCCGGGAATATAATAAAAATTGTTTTTCGAAGAGAATGCAATGGATGTATTGTCATCCTGCCCGAAATCTCTTACATTATCCGGTTTGCTGACAGACCGGTAGTTCCTTGCCACATGATTGGGAACATTGTCGATAATTACCTTTAGTCCTGCTTTGTGAGTGCGTTTAATAAGGTTTTCAAACTCATCCATTCTGTTGTGAATGTCAACCGCCAGATCTGGATCTACATCGTAGTAGTCACGAACAGCATATGGCGATCCTGCTTTTCCCTTAATGATCCCCGGGTACTCTTCAGGAATGCCGAAAGCTGTATAATCGGTAACTGATGCATGTGCCAGCACACCAATATACCACACATGCGTATATCCGTTCTCCCCGATCTGCCTTAACACCTTGTCCGTGATATCATTGAATTTTCCGCATCCGTTCTCTTCAATTGATCCGTTGTGTTTGTTTTCGGAAAAACTGTTTCCGAAAAGCCTTGGTAGTAATTGATAAATAAACAGTTTATTATTTTGCATACAAATGGTTAATATTTACGATATGATATATCAAACGGAACAGATTTTATTTCTCAGCGTTTGTTTTCAGATACTCTGTTTTTGCTTTATGGTTTAATTACAGTCTGCAATCTTGTAACTGAGCAAAACTCTATTATTTATGTCAGCTTCATAAATCTTGTTTATTAGGGGAGTTATCACGCTTTGCCAGTCTTAAGCGTTTAATCTGGGCCCGTACCTTTTCGGTCAGTTCATAATGCCTATGGCACTTTTTAACAACCTGCCACGACTCTTTTTCGCTCATCTTCATAGCGGCAAAATTATATCCATGCTCAATTATGGTTTTCTGATTATGAAGGTCGAACATGGAGAATTTTTCAAGTCCTTTTGTCTCAATGAGTATATCACAGTAGGTTTTATCGAAAACGGTATTGGAGTTTGACATCAAATTGAATGTTCGTTCCAGCATAGTGCGGATGTTGTTTTTTCCGGCCGGAGGAATCATTAATGACACATTCACACCTATAACATATTTACATTTTTTTCGGATGACAGAGACAGGGAAATTTTTTAGCAATCCTCCATCTACATAAGAAACATCGTTAATTATCTGAGGATGAAAGATAACTGGAATGGAACAGGAAGCCACCACTGCGTCTATCAGATTATCTCCGTTTGAGAAAGTAACCGTACAGGCCCTGTCCCAGTCTGTAGCTACAACATAGAACGGCATCTGTAACTCTTCAAATCGTTTGGCCCTGAGATTTTTTTTAAGGAAGTTGTGCAAACCGGTACTTTTAAAAAAACCAGTCTTGGGTAAAGTGAATTCGACAAACTCCCTGAACTCTTTCTTTTTAAAAAGTTCGGATATCTCTTCGGGATGAAAGCCATCGGCATAAAAAACACCTGCGAGAGCTCCTGCACTTGTACCTGAAATTACATCTGGCTTTAATCCGCATTTTTCAAGTACCTGCAACGCCCCCAGGTGGGCGAAACCCTTGGCTCCTCCTCCACTAAGCGCATAGCCTAAAAAATAATCATAGCTTTTTCCGAAGATTGCCATAATCAAATCTTCTTATATTATTATACTTTACAAATATGCTAATTTTTTTTTGATTTATCAATGAGTCCTCTCCGAAAACCTCAAAACCCAATTTTATCTGTTTGTAACTTATTGAAAATCAATGTTTATCTTGTGAAATTTTCAAGAAAAAAGACTTATCGGAGGAGACTCATCTATTAACACTGTAACCATTAAAAAACTATTTTCTAGAGAATATCAGACTAAAGGAGTTTCAAATCATTTTTCAGCTGTTGTATTGTTTTTCCCAATACCGGATGGATTACTTCTGGGGCTATTTCACATAGCGGTTCGAGAACGAAGCTGCGTGTATGAAACCTTGGGTGAGGAACTACCAGGCCGGGAGTATTAATAACCAAATCTCCTGCAAGAATCAGGTCTATATCAATCAAACGGTCGACATATCTGCAATTACTGCTTTTTGCAGTTCTACCTATTTCTATTTCAATCTCCCGTGTTATTGAGAATACACTATCAATCTCTAAAGATGTTGCCACTTCGCATACACAGTTGATGAAATTGTTCTCCGACTGAAAATCAACTGGTGTTGTAATATAAAGAGCGGAGAAGGAACATATTCTTCCAATCCGCTCTTCAATTTTTTGATAAGCATCCTCAATATTTTTTTGTTTATCACCAAGGTTTGAGCCTAGGGCTAAAAAAAGAGAGTATTCCATACCTGCTCCAACTATTGCAATATGTATAGTTAATCTATTATCAGCATGGCATCACCATATGCGCCAAATTGATATTTTTCTTCAATTGCCACCTCATATGCTTCCATTATTTTTTCGTAGCCTCCAAATGCGCAAGCCATCATTAGCAGCGTGGAGTATGGCAGGTGAAAGTTGGTGATAAGGCTGTTTGTTAGTGTGAAGTCGTAAGGAGGAAAAATAAACTTATTTGTCCAACCGCTCCTTGGCTTCAAATGCCCGTCGGTGCTTACAGTGGTTTCCACAGCGCGTAGTACAGATGTGCCTACTGCACAAATGCTTCTCTCTTCATCCTTTGCCTTGTTTACTCTACTGCACAACTCTTCTGAAATGATCATCTGTTCCGATTCCATCTTATGTTTAGTGAGGTCCTCCACATCAATCATGCGATATGCCCCCAGACCGTTATGTAGAGTGAGGAAACCGAACTCAATATCCTTTATCTCCATCCTCTTCATCAGCTCGCGACTGAAATGCAGCCCGGCTGCAGGAGCAACAACAGCCCCCTCGTTTCTGGCAAATATGTTCTGGTACCTTTCCATATCTTCGGGAACAGCATTTCGCTCCAGATATTCAGGTATTGGTGTTTCCCCAATTGCAAACAGCTGGCATTTAAACTCATCGTATGGCCCGTCATAAAGAAATCGCAGTGTGCGTCCACGCGATGTTGTATTATCAATCACCTCAGCAACAAGCTCTTCGTTTTCTCCAAAATAGAGTTTGTTTCCGATTCTTATTTTTCGTGCCGGATTTACCAGCACATCCCACAAGTGCTGATCGGGATTAAGTTCTCTCAATAAAAAAACCTCAATCTTTGCACCTGTTTTTTCTTTGTTACCAAACAGTCTTGCAGGAAAAACCTTAGTGTCGTTAAAGATAAAAAAATCTTTTTCATTAAAATAGTCAAGAACATCTTTGAAAACTACATGCTCCAGTTTATCCGATTTTCTGTGTACTACCATCAGCCGGGCTTCATCGCGATGAAAAGAAGGGTATTTCGCAATGAGTTCTTCCGGCAAATTAAATTTGAATTGCGAAAGTTTCATAAGTTAAATAAATCCTGTATCAATTATATTTTATAGTCAATCTAAATATCATCTTATTGCTGGACATTCTCGTCTATAAAATGGTCCAATTCGTCCATTTTCAAACATTTATCCAACGTAATCTCTCCTACCCTCGTGCGTACAAGCCCTGTAAGGTGAGCACCTGAGTTCAAAGCTTCTCCAATATCTCTGGCCAGTGCCCTGATATAAGTACCCTTGCTGCAGACTACACGGATAGTGATGTACGGCATATTGTAAAAAATCAATGCGATACTATCTATAACCAATAATTTGGGTTTTAGTTCAATATTTTCATTTTTTCTGGCAAATTCGTAAGCCCTTTTACCATCAACCTTAACAGCCGAAAACAGAGGTGGTACCTGTTCTATAGATCCTGTGAAACGAAGAAGAGTTTTCTCCACCATTTCCTTTGTTATATGCTGTGTAGGGTATTCTGCATCTATTTCCGTCTCAAGATCGAACGACGGTGTAGTTGCTCCAAGACGGATATCTGCAATATACTCTTTTGTCTGTGACTGCAGCTCCTCTATAAGTTTGGTTTTTTTACCAGTACAGATTGTCATTACACCGGTCGCCAATGGATCGAGTGTGCCTGCATGACCAACCTTCAATTTTTTTATCTTCAGCTTTTGACACAGCTTTGCACGAACAACACGAACAACCCTGAATGATGTCCAGTGAAGAGGTTTATCGATATGTAAAATTTCACCTTCGATAAAATCCATATTGCTACACCATACTTAAGCTTACACCTGAAAAAATTAGCACCAGCAAAATACCACCGACAATTATTCGATATACGCCAAATGCCTTGAATCCGTATCTGGTGAGGAAATTAATAAAGAATTTTATGGCAAAAATTGCTACAATGAATGCAACCATGCTGCCGATTGTCAGCAACAGCATGTTTTCTTTCAGCATTTCGGCACTGATAGGGTCTTTCATCAGCTGGTACAGTTTGTAACCCGATGCTGCCGCCATAGTTGGTACAGCCAGAAAAAAAGAAAATTCAGCAGCGTTTTTCCGGGAAAGCTTTGTTGTCATACCTCCTACAATGGTTGCCATTGAACGTGATACGCCGGGTATCATGGCAATACATTGATAAAGACCTATCTTCAATGCCCTCTTCCATCCCATCTCCTGGTCTTCTGACGGTTTGTCAAACCATTTATCCACGTAAAGCATGAGGATCCCTCCCAGTACAAGCATCGCAGCCACAACTGTCACATTCTCCAGCAAAGCATCTATCCGGTCACTAAGAAGCAACCCTATAACACCAGCAGGAATAACAGCAATGAACAATTTCCAGTAGAAATCGAATTTATAAACGAACTGAGTGAGCCGGTTCAATACTTTTTTTCCTGCCTTCGCTCCGGCAACATCCTCTTTTTGGGATATATGAACAGGCCTGAGGCGAAAAAAACGTTTATGGTAGAGGAGCACTACCGACAATATAGCACCAAACTGAATAATTACAGTAAAGGCTTTCACAAAAGGGGTAATTTCCATTCCCAGCAACGCCTGGGTTATAATCATATGACCGGTAGATGACACAGGCAGAAATTCAGTTAGCCCTTCCACTACAGCAATAATGAGCGCTTCTAAAATACTCATGAAGATGATGTTTTTGTACGATGTTCCAAGTGATTATTTTTCTTTTTCACTTTTATACTCTTTCGTAGGATACAAAATACCTACTATCATCAGTACAAATCCGGCAAGACATACAACGGGAGCAAGTTTAATGCGCCTTGCACTGAAAATTTCGGATTCGAAACCGTTTTCGAAAGATGTTGATGGGCCGGTCATCAATACAAATCCGATAATAATAAGCAAAACAGCAATGCCGCATATGATCAGGTTTTTTTTACTTAGGGCTACGTTTTTATTAGACATATTATATTTTAAAATTTATACATAATAAAGCTTGTCAGAACTCATTTTCACATATCGGTTTACAGCAAAAGCGGTAGCTACGGTGGAAATAATCACACCCAGTATTATCACAATGACGAAAATTACAGACAAACCGGAAAAAGGTACAACAGATTGAATCTCAGCGTACTCTTTACCGAAGTAGGTTATCAGCGATAAAATGATTAGGTCCGCAATAATTCCGGCAATCAAACCGGTGAAAATATTACTTATTACGAATGGTTTTCTTATAAAACCGCCTGTGGCACCTACCAGTTTCATTGTATTGATAAGAAATCGTTTTGAATAGACACTTAGCCTGATTGTATTCCGAATAAGTGTGAATGATATGAAAAGGAGCACAGCTGCCAGAATGAGCAACACAGTCATAACCCTGGCAAGATTGTTGTTGATAAGATCTATCGCCTCCTGCTGATAAAGCAGATCAGTTATATTGGTATTTTGCCTGACCAACTTGTTTATAACGGCAATACTGTCGCTATTGGCATATTCCGAATGGAGAAAAATCTCAATGCAGTCTTGTGCAGGATTGTACCCTAGTAACTCTTCGGGGTCTTCGCCCAGATCTTTAATAAGCTGTTCTTTTGCTTCTTGCTTGCTAATAAAACGCGATGATTTTACAAATGGTTGTCCATCGAGGTTTTTCCTGATAGCGCTTATTTGTGAATCTGTTACATTGGAAGAGAGCATTACGCTAAAACTCATATTCTCTTTCAGGAATTTCGACATCTCATTCCCCATGAACAGAATTAAAATAGTAATACCCAACAACACCAAAACCAGCGAAATACTGATTGTTGATGTTATTTTTGCATTCAGGAATCTTGCCGTGGATACTTTTTTTTTGTTAGACATAGGTGATTGCAATAACGAGAGGCGAAAATTCAACAAAAGAGCCCATTTCCAAATAAACTGCAAAGTAATAAAATTAATTGCATAAAACAGGATAGAATGGAAAATATTAAGGGAAATAAACTTAATTTTTCATTTATCAAACTTCTTTGTTACAGCAATCTTTTGTTTTTGTTTACTCCTTATAATCGATGCTGCAACAGATATCAATATCAAAAAAAGGATAATGAGAAGCGACATAGCAGTTGGAATATAAAATTCCGTGCCATTGGCATCAGAATAGTGGTTGATAATCATCTTGCTGCCTATAAAAACAAGGATGGCACTGAGCGCATACTTCAGGTAAATGAAATAGTCCATTACTCCTCTTAGAGCAAAATATAGTGAGCGAAGGCCCAGAATAGCGAAAATATTGGATGTATAAACGATAAACATATTGGTAGAGACTGCCAGCACTGCCGGAATTGAATCTATCGCAAATACCAGATCGGTCATCTCAATTACAAGAAGCGCAAGAAAAAAAGGTGTTGCAACCATTTTATGATCAATCTTTGTGAAAAATTTTGGTTCTGACATGTCGTCAGTCACGGGGAAAATTCTGCGGATAAATTTCACAAATGAACTTTTATTCAGATCCTTCTCTTTTTCCTTTTTTATTCCTGCCTTTTCTCTGAGGTGGTCTGTAATCATCTTTATTCCTGTTATAACCAGAAATCCGCCGAACAGATACATAATCCATGCAAACCTTTCAATAAGCGTGATACCGGCAAAGATAAATATCGCCCTGAAAATGAGAGCTCCAATGATTCCCCAGAAAAGTACATCATGCTGATACCTGAAATCGATCTTAAACGAGGTGAATATGAGAATAAAAACAAAAAGATTGTCAATACTCAGCGACTTTTCAATCAGATATGCAGTAAGGAACTCCAAGGCAGGTTCTTTACCGAAGATAAACAGGACTCCAACATTAAAAATAAGTGCAAAACCAATCCAGAACAGACTTAACCATAATGCTTTTTTTATATTTACGACTTCTCCTTTTTTGTGAAAAACAAACATGTCAAGGGAAAGAAGGGTAATGATCAGGATGATAAACCCAACCCAAAATTTTGAACTAACTTCCATCTAATAAACAATTTAAATAATATAATAACCTAAAAAAACTTTCGTACTTGTACTTGTACTTGCTATATGCAATAGCTATATGTAACGGTAGTGCAGTGGTATATAATACATTTACTGCTCCTGCTGACCTTTTTTATGATCAATGTTAATCGGCTTCAAATTGAGTTCGCTGGCCTTTTCCATCATAAAAAGGAAGGCTGCTTCATGTTCATTGGGTATTACACCATCGAGGATAGCCTCTTTTATAGCCGATTTCAGCAATCCCACCTCACGTCCCGGCGGAAGTCCGAACACCTCCATTATCTCTTTGCCATCAACAGGAGGCTGGAAGTTGCGTACCCTGTCTTTCTCCTCTATCTCCTGAAGCTTTCTCCTTACAATTTTGAAGTTGTTCAGGAACCGCCTTACCTTTTCAGGGTTCTTTGAAGTTATATCAGCCTCGCACAGCATCATCAAATCATCAATGTCGTTACCCGCATCGAAAAGGAGCCGGCGAACCGCCGAGTCGGTAACCTCTTCCTCTACCAGCTGCATGGGTCGCATATGAAGTGAAACCATCTTCTGCGTATATTTCATCTTCTCATTTTGCGGAAGTTTCATTCTCCGGAAGATTTTAGGGATCATTTTTTCACCAAAATAGTTATGGTTGTAGAATGTCCATCCCAATTTCGGATCCCATCGTTTGGTAGCCGGTTTGGCTATGTCGTGAAGTAATGCCGACCATCGCAGCCAAAGATTATCGGTATTCTTTGCAATATTGTCAAGGACAACAAGTGTATGATAGAAATTATCTTTATGCCCTACCCCATCCTTGGTTTCCGCTCCTTTCAGCTCTGTTAGTTCAGGAAAGATGATATCCAGCAATCCTGTTTTATCCAGTAAAATAAATCCGACAGAAGGTTTGGGTGACAATATAATTTTATTGAGCTCATCAGCCACCCTTTCCATCGATACTATAAGAATACGCTCCCTGTTTCGGATTATGGCATCGAACGTATCGGGAAAAATATCAAATCCAAGTTGTGATGCAAAACGAATGGCACGCATCATACGCAACGGATCGTCACTGAAGGTGATGTCAGGATCAAGAGGTGTCTTTATAATCAGATTATCCAGATCACTAAGGCCGTCGAACGGGTCAACCAACTTCCCATACTGCTCTTTATTAAGGCAGAAAGCCATGGCGTTAATGGTAAAATCGCGCCGCTTCTGGTCGTCCTCAAGAGTGCCTTCTTCCACAATCGGCTTTCGGGAATCGTGGCTGTACGACTCTTTCCTGGCACCTACAAACTCAATTTCGTACCCTTTATGCTTTATCTGTGCTGTACCGAAGTTTTTAAAAACAGTAATTTTTGTATTTTTCCCCAGTTTTTTAGCTACCAATTGAGCCAGTTCAATTCCTTTTCCCACTGCCACAATATCTATATCGTTCGATGGGCGGAAGAGAAAAAAATCTCGTACGTATCCTCCGATTAAATAGCACTCCAGCTCCATTTCATCTGCAGCACTTGAAATAATCCTAAAAATTTTTTTATCTAAATATGACAGTATCTCCTCATGAGATATATCCATAACCTTTTGGTTTTTAAACTTTACGGCCTAGAATAACTATTGTGTAATTTATTTTCCATCAGCCAATTATCTGTTACAAATTACAAAATTACAATAATTGTACTTCAAAACAGCTTTTTATGATGAATATATTTAGTAAATTTGCAAGATATAAGTCGATAACGGGGTTATAATCGTACATTCAATATATTATTAATGATGCGTTTTTATTTTAGAACCCATATTTTATTGTTTATCAATGTTCTCTTAATCTCCTGTTCCGGAGGCAACGGTGCAAAAAAATATCTTTCAGATGCAGCTATCGCATATCAAGAGGGGAACTATTCACTGGCTAAGTTGAAGATAGACAGCATAAAAATGCTCTATCCTAAATCTTTTGATGAGATTAATGCCGGTTTTTCTCTTATGCAACAAATACGAATGTCCGAGAACATAAGAAATATTGTATTTTGTGATTCAATGCTTCGTGAAAGCTATGACTCGCTCAATGAGATGCTCACAAAATTTGATTATGTGAGAGACGGCCGCTACCAGGAGTTTGGAGAGTATTATCCCAAGTCCTATCCCTATCATAGCTCCTTAAACAGGAACGGGCTTCGTTCGGGAGTGCGGGAAAAGGGCGTCTTTTTTATAGAGAGCATAGTTTTGGGCAGTGGAATAAAACATAATAAAATAAGAGTCACCTCACGCGATGGCAGTTTTGCAGAAACTCTTGCTGTGACCTCTGATGGGCTGAATTATCGATTTAACACAATTGACAGGAACTATGAGATAGTTCGATATAGCGGAACAGACGAAAATGGAGTGGCACAGTTTATTTATACTTTTCAAGATGAGCCATTGACAGTGCATATTATAGGCAATCGCACCATCAACGTTACACTCAGTAATGCTTCAAAAAAAGGGATTTCCCAATCCTTTGAGCTTTCCAGACTTTTGCTAAACATTGAGCAGCTCAAGCTGGAGAAGGAAAAAAGCGAGGCGTTGATAAAATATCTGGAAAGCAGGAAACAGTAAAATAAAATATTCCGGCTTTGAGTATGCGCGATCATTGTCCGGATATATTCAACAAAGCACATAAAAATACTAAAACTAAAGATCTAAATAATTCAATTATTATTTAGTTACATTACAAAAAAATATAAACATAGAGTCTGGCTCCTGATATATTGAATCAAATTCATTATATTTATAATACATTGAATATCAAAATTCATTTATTGCATTTTTCTGTAATAAACTACTTCCGTGAGTTTGATTTATATTAAATGTTCAAAATATTACGTAGCAAACTGAAAAACAATTATCATACAAACAAAAAAGCAATTAAATTATGAAAAAAATTGTTTGCACATTATTGACTGCCCTTTTAGTGCTTGTAACAGCATGCGACCAATTGGGTGAAGAGATGGGAATAAGCAACAATAATTATTTCACTCTGGGTGATCAGAAAATTCCTATCAGAAATTCAAAATCAATCAGATCCGACGGTTCGTTTATATTTTATTTGTATTCAAATGGCGACTCGTCCGAAAGTAATTTTTTTATAGAACTGTCCTTTCCCGAAACAATGAAAGACACCCTTTTCACTATACCTTTATCTAAAGGTGAGTGGAGTGTGAAGGGAAAAGCAGACAATATCCTATATACAGGTAATCGTTCAAGCAGAAACGGTTTCCAGAGTGGAAATGTTAAGATCCGCATTCTTGACGGGGCTGGCACCTGTAACCTTAAATATTCTCTGGCTCTTAATGATAACAGGTGTCTTAAGGGTTTTTATACGGGAGTGATAGAGGGATTTTAAGGTATTATGGATCTTCCTCTTCCTCTTCCTCTTCCTCTGCCTTGAACTATTGCATGTTATACGTGCCTTAGCCAGGCAGGCGGCAATAGTAAAAAGTACTACTGAGTTTTGGATAGATCTATTTAGTTGCTAATTAATGGATTACATGGCTTCTCGGCACTATTTTACCGGACTGTTATCATTAAATACCTGATAAAATATTTTAATGATAATCAAAAAGACTGTCAAAAAGGTGCCATATATTTTCTGGAAATCTTACCTTAAACCTTTTCGTATGTAAAAATATAATTTTAACTTTGCATAGAATTTTGGTATTGCTCACTTCACACGGCTTCGAAGTGAACAATGAAAAGGGAATCAGGTGAAAATCCTGAACAGACCCGCTGCTGTAAGCTCCGCTTACGTGCCGAACAAATACCTCAATTGCCACTGTCCCCCTGGGGATGGGAAGGCGTTCAGACACGGGAGTAAGTCAGAAGACCTGCCAAATTCATTGACGTTTAATAGCTTTCGGGGATTGGAGCTTGAAGAACAAACATGCGTTACAGCCGTTTTTCTTTATTTGGGTCACTCTGTTTACAAGAACACTTCAATTGTGTGTTAACTCTACTTCCAAATCTCACTTTCCGAAAGCTAAATTTTCGGTAAGATGAATATATGTAATAAAACCACTCTTTTTGCTGCAATCTGTTTTCAGGTTGCGGCAGGGAAAACGTTCGCTCAAAATAAACTCGACAGTTTGCATCACTTACCCGAAGTGGTGGTTACGGCTGATGCTCCCAAAGAGGTGATACCCGGCCAAAAACTATCGGGCAAGGAGTTGAAAAAGCTAAGCAGTTTTTCCGTGGCCGATGCCATCCGCTACTTTTCCGGCGTGCAGATCAAAGACTATGGAGGATTGGGGGGATTAAAAACCGTGAATATCCGCAGTATGGGTACGAACCACATGGGCGTTTTCTATGATGGGATTCAGTTGGGGAACGCACAAAACGGACAAATAGACTTGGGTAAATTCTCATTGGATAATATAGAACAAGTCACTTTGTATAATGGACAAAAGAGCGATATTTTTCAACCGGCCAAAGACTTCGGGTCGGCGGGAACGATCTATTTACAGACCAAACGCCCCACATTCGATAGGGGAAAGAGAACCCATGCGCGTTTCACGTTCAAAACAGGGTCGTTCGGACTTGTCAACCCCTCGCTCTTGATAGAACAAAAACTGCCTGCCGATTATGCCTTTAACTTTAATGCCGAATGGATTTATTCACACGGGAAGTATCCTTTTCGTTACAAAAGAGTGTTTGAAGACAAGACAGTGGCATACGATACCGTAGCCATCCGAAAAAACGGTGACATCAAAGCCTGCCGATTAGAGAGCTCCCTTTACAAAGCATTGAACGATGGCGAATGGGATCTGCACGGCTATTTTTACAAATCGCACAGAGGGTTGCCCGGTCCTATCGTGAAGAATGTTTTTGAACACGGGCAACGCTTGCACGATGAAAACTTTTTCATTCAAAGCAAATTCAGGAAAAAGTTCAACAACATATACAGTCTAAAATTAAACGCGAAATATGCCAACGACTATACGCGTTATATTGACAACGAGTGGACAAGCCCGTTATATGTGGACAATAAATACCTGCAGCACGATTTTTATATCTCCTCGGCTAACAAGTTCGTAATTGCCAGATGGCTGCGCTTCAATCTCTCCGCCGACTATCAATTGAATAAGATGAAGGCAAACTTGGTTAATTTCGCCAACCCCACGCGTCACACAATCTTAACCGCCGCCGCGGGAGAGTTCTCTTTTGATAGGCTCACCCTCCAGGCAAGCCTGCTCGGAACATTTGTCCGCGAGAAGGTGAAGATGAACAAAGCCGCTCCCAAAAAGGACATCTACACTCCGGCGGTTATCCTCTCCATTAAGCCATTCAAGCAGCACCAATTATACCTGCAAAGCTTCTATAAAAAAATATTCAGGATACCCACTTTTAACGACTTGTATTACACCTTTATCGGAAATTCGGTATTAAATCCCGAGTACGCCACCCAATATAACATTGGTCTCAATTATACCGTATCGCCTAAAGAGTCCGTTTTTAAAACGATCTATCTGCAAACCGATGTGTATTATAATGAGATAGACGATAAAATTGTGGCTGTTCCTGCAGGTAACATGTTTCGTTGGATGATGCTGAATTTAGGGAAAGTGCAAATAAAAGGGATGGAGATAAACACAAACACGACTGTGGAACCCATCAATGAGCTGTTTGCCTCCTTGAGACTGAATTACACTTATCAACAGGCGTTGGACATAACCGATGAAAAAGCGAAAAACTATAAACACCAAATTGTGTATATCCCGCGCCATAGCGGTTCAATCATCTTTTCGGCTGACTACAAAAACTGGGGAGTGAATTACAGTTTTATATACACCGGAGAGAGATACAATGCCAAGTACAACGATGTAAACAGCCACATGCAACCGTGGTACACAAGTGATATAAGTATCAGGAAAGATTTTTCCGCCGTTTGCCGCAGAATAGGTTTACGGGCTGCTTTGGATATTAACAACCTGTTGAATCAACACTACGATGTGGTGCTCAATTACCCGATGCCGGGAAGAAATTATCGTCTAACTGTAACTTTTATGATATAAGCGGATATGGCTAGAAAAAAATTCATACTTATCAGTCTCATGCTGATTCTTCTTGGATGCAGGGAAGAGTATGAGATCCTCCACTCTTCACAAACCCAAACAAGCCTAGGTGAAGAGAATACGGGAAATTTAAAGGGTTTTTACCTCTTAAACGAGGGAAACATGGGTAGTAACAAAGCTAGCCTCGATTATTTCGACTTCGCAACGGGTATATACCACAGAAATATATATGCCGAGGCAAATCCCTTTATTGTTAAAGAATTAGGGGATGTGGGAAACGACATCCAAATTTATGGAAGCAAGCTGTATGCGGTCATCAATGTATCCAATTACATTGAAGTGATGGAGGCCAAAACCGCCAAACATATCGGTAAAATCGAAATACCCAATGTGCGCTATATTAAATTCCACAACGGAAAAGCGTATGCCTCGTCCTACGTGGCTCCGGTAAAATTCGACCAAAACGCCCGCGTGGGCTATGTCGCCGAAATAGATACCGCAACACTTGAGGTGCTACGTACGGTAAATGTAGGCTACCAGCCCGAAGAGTTAGTAATCGCAAACAACAAGATATACGTTGCCAACTCGGGAGGGTATATGTTTCCCAATTACGACCGCACGGTATCGGTTATCGATTTGGAGACATTTAAAGAAGAGAAGAAGATAGATGTGGGCATCAACTTGCACCGCCTGCGAAAAACCCCTTACCATGAGTTGATAGTAAGCAGCAGGGGCGATTACTACAATGAACCGTCAAAGCTGTTTGTGATCGACTTAGACAGAGAGGAGGTGACTCAAACCATCGAGATGGCGGTCAGCAACTTGGATATAGTGGGAGACTCGGCTTACATCTATGCCGTGGAGTGGAGCCACAACACTCAAAAAAACACCATTACCTACGGTATATTGAATATAAAAACCAAGGAAATAGTGTCGAGAAACTTTATTAAAGACGGCACAGACAAGGATATTGTCATTCCCTACGGAGTGAAGGTGAATCCCGTTACCAAAGACATCTATGTGACCGATGCCATTGATTATGTCACGCCGGGAACCCTTTTGTGCTACAACAAATTCGGCAAGTTGAAATGGAAAGTGGATACCGGAGACATTCCCGGGCATTTTGCCTTTTTATTCGAATAGAACAAAGATTTAATAATCATTAATTTATGTAAAACATGAAAAGACGAAGTTATTTTTTAATCGGGGTTACGGTATTGATAGCGGCATTCACGTCATGTCACGATATAGAGACCGTTGTTCCGCCAACAATTGAAATGGAGAAAACAACGTTTACCGTTAAACCGAACCGCAGCGTGCTTATTTAGCCCAAAGTGGAGAATGTTGATGAGAGAACGGTTTATTCGTGGTCTCTTAATGGCAAAATAATAGGAACAGAAAAAAATATCCTGTTTAAAGAGAGAGAGACGGGAGAGTATTA
Source organism: Proteiniphilum propionicum (assembly GCF_022267555.1). Taxonomy (NCBI): domain Bacteria; kingdom Pseudomonadati; phylum Bacteroidota; class Bacteroidia; order Bacteroidales; family Dysgonomonadaceae; genus Proteiniphilum; species Proteiniphilum propionicum. Next base: position 3,051,576 of record NZ_CP073586.1, on the reverse strand, counting down.
CCTTAAATTTAAAACCGTCACCGAACACGGGACAGCGCAAATAGAGGTGAAAGTTGAAGTTACTGATTTGATTCCACCCATCATTTCTTTGGACGAAACGGGTGACGGGTTTATCTTGGAAACAGGCGAAGAGTACGTTTTCAAGCCGGAGATTGCCAACAAAGAGGGCTTGAAGTTAAGCTGGGAGATAGATGGGGAAGAGGTTTCCACGGCTGATGAATATGCCTTCAGCTCACAACAAGAGGGAAACTTTTTCATCATTCTCAAAGCTGAGAATGATGACGGTGATGATGAATACCTCATACAGATATTGGTGGTTAAAGAGGTGCCGTTAAGCCTATCGTTCGCTTATCCCGAACAGTCGGCATCGTTGGGAAGAGCCATTCGGCTCATTCCTGATATGTCGAGCACCAAAAATGTCACATTCAAGTGGTTTGTGAATGGGAAAGAAGACCCAACACAAACTTCTGACAAATATGTCTATAAGCCTTCGGCGCTTGGGAAAACAAATATAAAAGTGGTCGCCACAAAGGGCGGAAAAAAAGGCGAAGCCTCCATCGTTGTGAACACGGTAAATCCGGAGCAACATTTCCGGGCCGCCCAACCGGGAAGTTCACCCTACTCCACAAAGGTTTATGAATTTCTTCCGGCACCGGGACAGTTCGTGAACGAGGGGTACACCGCAAACACCATGGAGGAGGCCTGCCAATACGCGGAAGGTCGTTTAGCGCAGAAGGCGTATGTCTCCTTAGGGGGATTCGGAGGATATATTGTGGTTGGATTCGACCACAGCATCAAAAATAGGAGCCAATCCAACCTCAGCACCACGACTGCAGCGGGATATGATTTCGCTATTATGGGAAACTCCTTTAAAGGAAGTTCCGAGCCGGGTATCGTGTGGGTGATGCAGGATGAGAACGGAAACGGTTTGCCCGACGACAACTGGTATGAGCTGAAAGGGAGCGAGACCGGCAAACCGGGAACAATCCAAGATTACGAGGCGACTTACTTTCGTCCTGCCATTCCAAAATCCAACACCTTGTGGATAGACAATCTGGGAGGAAAAGGTAAAGTGGATTGGTTGGGATTTCACCAACAACCGTTCTATTACCCCAACTGGGTAAAGGAGAACACATATACGCTGCGGGGAACCCGACTAGAAGCGAGAACGGAAGATGAATCGGGGCAAGGCACTTATTGGGTTAACAAGGAGTTCGATTGGGGATATGCAGATAATTTCAGTCCCATCGACCGCCTTACGGACGACATCAACTACGGGGCGGCGGCAAACTCGAACCACTTTAAAATAAGCAACGCCATTACCTTCGAGGGAAAGAAGATTCATCTCGAATATATCGATTTTATTAAAGTACAAACAGGGCTGAACGTGAAAGCCGGCTGGTTGGGTGAAAATTCCACCGAGGTATTCAAGTTTGTGGATATACAAGTAGAATAATTTAAACAAAACAGAAGATGAAAAAAACATATATTGGATTACTTGCGGGTTTTTTTGCGGTCATGCTCCTATCATGTGCTACCGAAAGCCCTTTTAACGGTGAGGATAACCGTTTGCTATCCTTCTCTTTAACAACCGGAGGGAAAGAGTATAAAGGGGCGGTGAAAAACAGTGAGATAATCATATCACTGCCGGTGGAGACCGATCTGAACAACGCCAAAGTCGCATACACTCTCAGTGAAAATGCCACTATCCTTCCCGAACCCGAAAAAATAACCAACTGGAACGATGAGCAGGTGTTCAACGTCTTTTCATACAACGGCGTGAAACGAACCTATGTGATTCATATCAAGAGGCAACTCGGGCAAGCGGAGGGAACCGTTTTATTGGCAACCGACGGCGACGTGAAAGCATTCGCCGAAAAAAACATCACAGCCGTAGAGGGTGATCTGATTATTGGAAATGAAACGGGAACGGACTCCATCAGTAATATAGACGCGTTAACGTACGTGACAAAGGTAGGATATAAGCTGATTATCAATTCCACATACAAAGGAAAAGACCTCTCCGGGCTGAGAAACCTTGAGGAGACCGGGTCTATTATCGTTAATGCGAATAAGTATCTTTCGGATATCACGTTAAAGAATTTAAAAAAGGTTGGACAGGACCTCTTTGTGAACAGCCACAGTGTAAAACAAATAGTTCTACCCATGCTGGAGACAGTAGACAGTAAGCTGTTCATCTCCTCCAACAAGCTCACGGATTTACAGTTGCCGATACTTAAGCGAGGAGGAGATATAAAGATAAGCGGCAGCTCCCTCGGCATTTTAAAACTAAGAGAGCTGGAAGAGACACTCAACTCCATTATTTTGCAGGAAGTGCCATCGCTCACAACCTTGGACCTCTCGAAATTGAAGGAAATTCGCGGAGATTTAATCATTAAAGGGCCCGAGCTGGTTGGGTTAAAGTTGAATAATTTAACCCGGGTAGGAGGCAACCTGAACATCAATAATTCAAAAATCACTTCAGCCCTCTTTCCCTCATTAACAGAAACGGGTGACCTGTTTATCGTCAACAATAATAATCTTAAAAATATATCTCTCAAAAACTTAAAAACAGTAAAGGGAAATTTGGAACTCCGTTCCATACCAATAACTTCTGTTGAAGATATGGCTAACATCAACAGTATTGACGGTAAATTGATTACTAACAACCTCCCATCACTAAAAGACATATCACCGATTTTTAGAAACCTGACTAATCTCTCTGAACTCTCAATGACTTTCGTGCTTTGCGAAGGAGTTGTGGATGTCAGCAAAACGGGCGTGGAACAAGTTCTGTTGGATCAGTGCAACAACTTGGAAGAGATTATTGTGCCGGAGGTAATGAAAGAGTTATACGTTGGAGGGGACACGAATGCTCCTCGTAAAAAACCGATCCGGATATCCGGTTTAAAAGAGGTAGAACAAAAAATTGAAATCAGTAACCTAATCCTGTCAGAGCCTCAAGATTGGGTTTTAACGGGATTGGAATCGGGTTCAATATTTATCAAAAACAGTATGAATCTGAAAAGTTTTTCGGCTCCCGACCTAAAAGAAGCCAAAGAATTATGGATTAGAGAGGATAGAAATAGTAAACATTGGGAAAGCATATCTTTTGCAAAGCTAACTAAGTTAAATAAACTCAATTGCGTTCAAATGTTCTCTTTGAAAACAATCGAATGTCCGATGCTGCAAGAGATAAATACCCTATCAATAAGTGACTGGAAAGATAAAAACGAGAAGTTGACCCATCTGAATGGGCTATCTTCTCTTGAAAAAATTGAATTTCTGACACTTAAAAATATCAGTAATTTTAATGATTACTCATTCTTAAAAAAAGCAATCACCAACGGCTCAATAACAAAAGAGATTTGGAACAGGAATTTCAGTATTGCCAATAACGGCTATAATCCGACTTTTCAAGATTTACAGGCCGGACACTACGTAAAACAATAAAAAACAGAATAAAAAGATGAAAACAATAAAACAGAGTTTTGGGGCTGTCATTATAGGCACTTTGCTTTTTTCCGGATGTACCAAAGAGCCTTTCGAAGGGTTGGATAACTACTTTTTGGAATTTTCACTGCAGAGTGCGGACAAAATGGTATATGAGGGAAAAATCACAGACAATGTCATAGAGGTATCAATGCCGAAGAATTTAGAGATGGACAAACTTACGGCAAAATATATGCTCAGCGAGTTAGCGACGATTGATCCCAAACCCGAGACGATAAAAGAGTGGAGCGGCGAACAAAGACTAACGGTAACATCGTATAACGGAACGAAACGCGACTATAAGGTAAAAATATTGAAAGAGGATGTGGTTTTGGGCGATAACGTCTTTTTACAAACCGATGAGGAGGTGGATGTGTTTGCAAAGAAAAAAATCAATATCATAAACGGTAATCTAATTATCGGCGCTGAAAAAGGGACGGACTCCATATCCAATATCGATGCTCTGAATCTGCTGAACGAGATAAAATACAAATTGATTGTGAACCCCACCTTTAAAGGAGACTTGAAACCGCTGCAAAATTTGAGATCGGTAGGCGGAATTATGGTCAACGGCGAGCCAAAGCAACTTAAAGAGATTGTTTTGCCCAACCTGCAATATCTGTTTGAAGATTTTATCTCTCGTTCCAACAACATCTCCAAAATTTCGTTTGATGCTCTTACTTCAGCTGGAAACATAACGGTTAAATCTACCCAACTGGCAGAATTTTCCGCCCCTAGATTAGAAAGGGCCGGGCAAATGTCTTTCTCCGGAAAAGAGGGATGGTCGGAAGTGGACGTGTCAACGATTAAAGAGATATCCTTTCCAAACCTGCAGAGTTGTAAAAAATTAGATATAAAAAATCTGTTGAATTTAGAAACGATTGATTTGGAAAAATTGGAAAACGCCGGAGACGTCAATATTGCCAATCTAAAAATGGTGTCCCTCTTAAATATGGGATTGATGAAAACGGCCAATAAAATAAATGTGGAAAGGTGCGAAGAGTTAAAGGACTTAAAAATCGCCCTTTTAAAATCGGTTAATGACAGGATAACTATCAGTAATTGTCCGAACCTTGAGAACATTTCAACAACCATGCTTGAGGAAGTTAACCAATATATGGGAATTTCGGAATGCCCCAAAATCACTTCTATCGACCCGTTATTATCGCATTTAAAATTAATTGGAAATATACGGATTTATAAAATACCGCATAAGGGTGAAATAGATTTATCGGGGGTTACCATAAACGGATCGGTGGAGTTTGTCGGATCTCTTGCAGATGTTACCAAAATTAAACTGCCTAAGCTGATTCAAAAAACACTCGAACTTAATTTTGCATCCGATCCTTCCATAACGCAACTTCCCCTGATAACAGGGTTGGAAGAGTGTGAAAATTTCCGAGTACAAAATGCACCGGGAATTACAGAAATAGTATTGCCTGCATCTCTTAAGAAAATAAGCAACAGCTTATCCTCGTATAGTAATGTAACCGCTGTTTCGGGAGAGAACCTACTGGAGGCTGGTGAGATATCCATTTCATCCAACGAGTTGGCTTCTATGTCGTTCCCAAATTTGGAAAAAGTCATAGGCAAACTAAGTTTGTTTGGAAAATTTTTAGAGGCCGTTTATCTGCCTAAACTTACATCGGTGGGGAATTTAGAAGTTGGCGGATCCTGGTCGGGTTGGCAAAATGAGAAACTAACCGATTTAAGTTTTCTCGCAGCGCTCACTTCGGTGGAAAAATTAGAGATCAAGTTTTGTAAGTTTCTGACCGACTTTTCCGGACTGAAAAAAGCGGTAGAATCAGGATCTATCACCGAAAAGAAATGGAACGGCAATACCGTTCACGATAATGCGTACAATCCCACTTTCGAAGACCTGAAAGCCGGGCGATATGTGAAACCGTAGTTATTAAAATGAAGTGGAGCTGCAACGGTGTGCTCCCCGAATATCTCACATTGGTAAGCGGTTTTTTCACAAACCAGGATATTGAAAAACAAGTATTCGTCAAACAACTAATTTAAACCAACGGCTCAATAGGTTCGCGCAAAGCCGATGGCTGATTGCCTACACCAACAGCCAAAACTCACAAATAATATGAACAACAAAAAATTAACCCTTCGTTTTTCCGTCATAACGGTGATAATTCTCCTTGCGGCATTCAGCCGCCTGATCCCCCACCCCGCCAACTTCGCGCCCATTGGCGGCATGGCTCTTTTCGGGGCGACGTATTACACCCGCAAAGGGTGGGCGTATTTAGTGCCTATCGCGGCCATGTGGATAAGCGATTTAATCCTGAACAATGTGGTTTACGCGCAATATTTCGACCGGTTTGTCTGGTTCTACTCCGGCTCTCTGTTCACCTACGGCGCTTTTGCCCTTATCGTGCTGATGGGTACATTCACGCTGCGCAAAGTGCGTGTTCCCCGCTTGCTGTTCTCTGCTTTGGGCGCGTCCATCATCTTCTTTTTGGTCTCCAACTTCGGCGTGTGGTTTTCCACAACAATGTATCCCAAAACCGCAGCCGGTCTTTCAGCCTGCTATGCGGCGGGAATCCCGTTCTTTAAAAACACGGTGTTGGGCGACTTGGTATATTCGACGGCCCTCTTCGGGTTATTCGAAATATCGCTTTCGTGGTTTCCCGGGCTGCGTATACACCCTCAAAATTGGGAGAGGAAGGATACGTAAGACAAGCCTATTTCTCATTATATTTCATCAATCCATCCATTGGGCCGTTTTTTGAAAGTAGAAATGCGTGATATGCCTTTGTTTCTTTTCCGATCATTTAGTAATTTCGCCTCACTACTTCAAATATCTATGCGCTTAAACACAAGCGAAGCAATTTATTTGCGTTAAATAGTGCGGTCAAAGCCAAGTATGTTTGAGTCATGGCGTGGCAGGAAATTAGCTAATTTTAGCGGAGTGTTTTAATTATGTGATTAACTAAACAAAATTGATTATGGCTTGGTTTTTTGAAAGGAAAAAAGAGATTGGCTGGAAGGAGATGGAAGCTCTTGTTGTAAAAAGTGCAAACGAATGTTTAATCCGTGTTTGCAAAAATCCGAAACGGGTTTTATTACTTCCTCCGGATATTACGCGTGCCCACAGCGGGGCCGGTTGGATGACCGAAATATTGTATCATTTTTTTGAACCGATGGCTGATGTATATGTAATTCCCACATTGGGACAGCATGTTCCCCATACCGTCGAGCAAAACCGATGGATGTTCGGGAATATCCCCGAAAACAAAATACTGAAACACGATTGGCTCCGCGACGGCAAACGGTTGGGCATCGTGCCGGGGAACTACGTGGAAAAAATCACCGGAGGCTGTGCCGATTGGGATATTCCTATCTCCATAAACCGGTATGTGATGGAAGAACCCTGGGATATGATCATCAATGTAGGGCATGTGGTACCGCATGAGGTACTGGGATTTGCCAACCACAACAAGAACTATTTTATCGGGCTGGGCGGCAAGGATACCATTTGCGCCTCGCATATGGCGGCGGCCAGTTACGGCATTGAAAATAACCTGGGTTCGCTGGTGACGCCCCTGAGGCATTGTTTCAATAAAGCCGAGAACGAATTTATGAACCGCTTGCCGGATGTATATATCCAGGTGGTAATGGCCTACAATGAACAAGGAGAACTTGTACACACAGGATTTTATTGCGGCAACGACCTGGATACTTACTTACAGGCTGCCAAACAATCAATGGCCGAAAATATCACCGTTGTTCCTCCGTTAAAAAAAGTGGTTGCCGTCATGCAGGGAGATGAGTTTTTCAGTACGTGGGTAGCCAACAAGGCAATATACCGGACACGCAAGGCGATGGCCAACGGAGGGGAACTCATCATCATCGCTCCCGGGTTGAAACGTTTCGGCGAACAGGATGAGGTGGACAAGGTCATCCGGAAATACGGGTATGCGGGAACTGAAAAAATAATGAAACTCTGGAAAGAAAATGAAGACTTGCAGGATCTGACCCATGCTACGGCCCACTTGATACACGGTTCGTCGGAAGGGCGGTTTAAAATCACTTACGCCCCCGGACACCTGTCGAAGGAGGATATTGAATCGGTCAATTTTAATTACCTCGATTATCATCAGGCGATGGAGGTGTATTCTCCCGACAAGTTACGAAACGGATTCAACCGGTTGCCAGGCGGAGAAGAGATATACTTTATCAGCACGCCGTCGGCCGGCTTGTGGACGATCAAAGAGAATCTCAATACATAATATCCTTCTCATGGATACCCATACGCTATTTAAATACCAATCCCTGATAGATCATCTCGGACAACTTGAAAGCGTTGTTGTGGCTTTCTCGGGCGGAGTGGACAGTTCTTTCCTGGCGAAAGTCTGCCGGGAAGTGTTGAGCGACAGAGCGATTGCCGTTACCGTTGTCTCACCCATGATTCCCGCTTGGGACTTAGACGATGCGAAAGCAATCGCATCCCAAATAGGAATAGAACATATCCTCTTAGAAAAAGCGACGATTGATACGGTTGTCAGACAGAACCCTGAAAACCGTTGTTACCATTGCAAAAAGACAGCATTCCGGGCAATCGTGGAAATAGCCAAAGAAAGAGGATTCAATGCCGTATTGGACGGTTCCAACGCGGACGACACGAAAGATTACCGTCCGGGTACAAAAGCAATAGAAGAGTTAAACGTTATCAGTCCGCTAAAAACGGCCGGCCTGAATAAAAAAGAGATCAGGCTGTTGTCAAAGCAACTCGGGTTATCCACTTGGGATAAACCCGCTTACGCCTGCCTGGCAACCCGTATATCATACGGTGAAGAGATCACGGCCGGGAAATTGAACCGCATTGAAAAAGCGGAGAAATACCTGCATTCCCTCGGATATGCGCAGGTAAGAGTACGCAGCCACGATCTGATCGCTCGTATCGAACTAGAGCCGGAAGAGAGGGCGCGATTTTGCGACCCCGCAATCCTGGACAGGGTGTCGCGGCAACTTAAAGAATACGGGTTCCTCTATGTCTGTATGGAATTGGAGGGCTACTCCATGGGAAGTTTAAACAGGAATTTACAATGACGACAAAACAAAAAGACAAAGGTTATGAAGACATCGACTTTGCCAAGGTCGACTATCTTCGCCGAGAACGGACGGGACAACCGGAAGTGATCTTCTGTCAGGGAAAAACCCCCGAACAGGTTGTGGGTATAATAAGATCCCTGCTCCGCAACGGGAACGACGTATTCGGTACAAAAGCGACAAGAGAAATGTATGACTACGTTTCCACTCGTGTCGAGGGGGTTGTATACAACCCAGTAGCCAAAACGATCCGCCTGATGGGGAACCGGGAGGAAACAACCGACAGTTACATTGCCATTGTGTCTGCCGGCACATCCGATTTGCCGGTAGTTGAAGAGGCGTATGAAACCGCCCTATTTTTAGGCAACAAGGTAGAGAAAATTATGGATGTGGGGGTTGCCGGCATCCACCGCCTGTTCGATAAACTCGACCTTATTAGGGGCGCTAGGGTGGTGATTGTCGTGGCCGGCATGGAAGGAGCTTTGGCATCGGTAGTGGCGGCCCTGGTAAGCAGTCCGGTCATAGCAGTTCCCACCAGCGTGGGTTACGGGGCGAACCTGAACGGCATCGCCGCTCTATTATCCATGCTCAACAGTTGTTCTTCGCTGTGTGTGGTAAATATAGATAACGGCTACGGCGCCGCCTGCCAGGCAAGCAAAATTAATAAGATAGGATAAAGCTGGAATATCTACCTATTTTTTCTATCTTTGCCGTACTAAAGTTCTTTTTATCATTTCTTCAACCGGTAAGGTGCCCCCCAAAAAAGGGTATAATAGGGAACCACGTGAGAATCGTGGACTGTCGCGCAACTGTAAGCACGGTCAACGTTTCCGCCCGTTAAAATCCACTGTTCCGCTTTGCGAAATGGGAAGGATGGCGGAAATTGTGCAAGTCAGGAGACCTGCCTTAATTCGGATTGACAATGCTTCGCGATAAAAGTATGTTGTCAGACTCATCCATTCCTTCCTATGCGGATAGGAAGAAATATATCCTTGCGTTTACTTCATCCTTCTTTTATTAGCCGTTGTATTGCGAAAGTTCGGGAAAAGAGCTTTTAGCTTCATGGGTATTCACTTTAAAAAATTAAAAGCAATGCAAACAAACATTCTCGGTTACCCTCGCATCGGCAACCGGCGCGAACTGAAAAAAGCCTGCGAAAGTTTCTGGGCAGGAAAAATCACGGAAGATGAACTTTTCAGTACGGGAAGGTCCATCAGGCAACAAAACCGCATTCTCCAAAAAGAGGCCGGAATAGACCTTATCCCTTCGAACGATTTCTCTTTTTATGATCAGGTGTTAGATACCACCCTAGCGGTAGGAGCCATTCCGACACGTTATGACTGCCTCCGGGATGATAAGCTGGCGCTCTACTTCGCCATGGCTCGCGGATATCAACAGGGAGAAAAAGATATCACCGCAATGGAAATGACCAAATGGTTCGACACAAATTATCACTATATCGTTCCTGAATTTACCAAAACACAAGCATTTTCTCTTATTTATAACAAAGCACTTGAGGAGTATAAGGAAGGGAGAGAGCAAGGGATCGAAACCAAACCGGTACTGCCCGGACCGGTCTCTTACCTGTTATCTGGAAAAGAAAAAGAAGAGGGCTTCCACCGTCTGGAACTGCTAGGGGGCTGTCTCAAAAGAAAGGCAGCCTCTTTTTTTAGTATCAAATTTTTCTTAAAAAAACCTCCTCAAATATTGTTATTTAAACCACTTTTTCATATCTTTATGTCTATATATCAAACACATAAGATATGGCTAAGCCTAAGTTTAAATCCTATAATCAAGGTCAAGTAAGTCTTTTCCCTCCCACTCTGGATGAAAAGGTCCCTCAAAACTCTCCTGCCCGTATCATTAATCAAATTGTGGATAACCTGGACTTGAGTAAAGTCTTCGACACGTATAAAGGTGGGGGTACAACTGCCTATAATCCACGCATGATGCTTAAAGTTGTTCTATACGGCTATCTGAACAATATTTATTCAAGTCGTAAGATCGAGCAGGCACTTACTGATCGAGTTAGTTTCATGTGGCTCTCAGGCAATCAAACACCTGACCATAACACCATAAACCGTTTTCGTTCATCCCATTTAAAAGACTCAATACATGAGGTCTTTACCCAGGTAGTGGTTATGCTTGTTGAAATGGGTTGTTTAAGTCTTGAAGTTGCATATATCGACGGAACAAAAATTGAATCACGAGCCAACCGCTACACTTTTGTCTGGCGTAAATCCATTGAAAAATACAAAGAGAGACTCGAAGAAAAGATACTTAAAGTCCTTGGAATGATTGAGGAGGGTATCGCCCAGGATAATAACCCTGAGGATGATCCACCTACACCATTCAACAGCGAAGAGTTAAGAAAGCGTGTTGCTCAGATTAATAAAGAGAACCGGAGCAAAGAAGAACAAAAAGCAATAAAGACACTTGAGAACAAGCTTTTACCTAAACTTGAAGAGTATGAGCGGCATTTAGATACTCTGGCAAATCGTAATAGTTATTCCAAGACAGACTGCGATGCAACCTTTATGCGTATGAAAGAGGATCATATGCTCAATGGACAGCTAAAGCCTGCATATAATGTTCAGATAAGTACAGAGAACCAGTTTATAAGCCATTATGATTTTTATCCAAACCCCACCGATACATTAACACTGATTCCCTTTTTGAATGGATTTGAGAATCGTTATAATATTTTGCCCGTCAAGGTTGTGGCTGACTCAGGTTATGGTAGTGAAGAAAACTATGAGTTTATGCAGGGGAATGATATTGAGCCATTTGTAAAGTTAGGGCTACTTTCATAAAGAACAGAAAAGGGCATTTAAAAAGAACGGCTTTCTCTCTCAAAACCTTTATTATAACGCGGATGAAGATTACTATGTTTGTCCCATGGGTCAGCACATGAACAAGGTAGGAAAGAAAAGAAGCAAAACAGCTAGTGGGTACACATCAACAACAACTATTTACGAGGCGAAAAACTGTAAGGGTTGTCCTTTGAAATGTCTCTGTAGTAATGCAAAAGGCAATAGAAGGGTGGAAGTAAATCATAACCTTAACCGCCATAAACAGAAAGCAAGGGAACTGTTGACATGCGAAGAAGGAATTTATCATCGAAGTCAGCGTCCTATAGAGCCGGAGTCAGTGTTCGGCCAAATTAAATCCAACAAACACTACAATAGGTTCAGACACTTTAATAAAGACAAGGTTTTGATGGACTTTGCAATCTTCGCTATCGCGTTTAACCTCGGAAAACTACACTTGAAGGGATTAGCCGATAAAGAAATACTCTATTTTTTGGAGAAATATGGTCATAAAGGAGATATTATTCTGTTTTTTATAAAAATAGAGATCAACTCTAAAAGTTTCTCATCAATTAATAACAACAATCAGAAAATAGCAGCATGAAAAATTAAAAAAGGAGCTGTCCTTTTGGAACAGCCCCATATATCGAATTACTAAAGGAACTGAAGAACGAAGGAACCGAATGGATTCAACTTGACGAACCTTACCTGGTAACCGATATCGACGAATGGACAAAAAAGGCATACATAAAAGCTTACAAGACCATAAAAGAGGCATGTCCACAGTTAAAACTGATGATTGCTACATATTTTGATGGGTTGAGGGATAACACGAGGCTTGCTGTTGGCTTGCCTGCAGACGCCTTACATATTGATCTGGTTCGTTCGCCATCTCAATTGGACGATGTATTGGAACAATTTCCGACACACAAGATATTATCTTTGGGTGTCGTTGACGGACGTAATATCTGGAAAAACGACTTTGAACAATCTTTGAGAATAATCGTCAAAGCAATAGGCAAACTTGGTCCCGACCGGGTGATGATTGCAGGCTCCTCTTCATTCCTTCATGTGCCATACGATCTGGAACAGGAAACGGATGAAAACATACTTACTCCTGAAATAAAACAATGGATGGCTTTTGCAAAACAAAAAACGGAAGAATTAACCATACTACAGAAACTGGCGAAAGGAGATCTGTCCGTTCAGAACAAACTAAAAGAAAACAAGCGGGCAATGGAGAGTAAACGAACATCTTCCCTAATCCACAACAAAAATGTAGAGAATCGTTGCAAAGCCATATCGGAGGATGATGCTAAACGGAAAAGCCCGTTTCCAGTAAGAAAAAAAATCCAGCATAAGGAACTAAACCTCCCCCTCTATCCAACAACAACGATAGGCTCTTTTCCTCAGACCAAAGAAGTACGCGCCTGGCGAGCAAAATTTAGAAAAGGAGAATTATCGGCAGCGGAATACGACCAACGACTGAAGTCCGAAACCCGAAAGGCCGTCGAATGGCAGGAGAAAATAGGACTGGACATTCTGGTACATGGGGAATTCGAGCGAAACGATATGGTGGAATATTTTGGGGAACAACTCAACGGATTCACCTTTACACAGCACGGATGGGTGCAAAGTTACGGCTCACGATGCGTAAAACCTCCCGTTATTTACGGAGATGTCTCCCGATCCCACCCCATGACCCTCTATTGGACAAGCTACGCACAGTCGCTTACATCCAGGCCGGTGAAAGGAATGCTCACTGGACCGGTTACAATCTTGCAGTGGTCATTTGTAAGAAACGACCAGAAACGTTCCGAGACTTGTCTGCAGATAGCATTAGCTATCAGGGATGAAGTTGATGATTTGGAACAGGCCGGAATAGGAATTATACAGATCGACGAACCGGCAATAAGGGAAGGATTGCCGGTCTGGAAGAGCGACTGGAAAACCTATTTAAATTGGGCGGTGAGATCGTTTTGTATTGCTTCGGGTGGAGTTAAAGACCGAACGCAGATCCATACGCATATGTGTTATTCCGAATTCAATGATATTATCGAACACATGGCATTGATGGATGCCGATGTGATCACCATAGAATGCTCCCGTTCACAAATGGAACTGCTGGATGCTTTTGTCCGGTTCAGATATCCGAACGATATCGGTCCCGGGGTGTACGACATCCATTCACCTCGCGTACCGAGCGTGAACGAGATTGTTCATCTGTTGAAAAAAGCTGCTAATGTCATTCCTCAGGAACAGTTATGGGTCAATCCCGACTGCGGATTGAAGACAAGAACCTGGAAAGAAACCGAAGAATCGTTGACCAGAATGGTGCAAGCCGCCCGGCAAATGCGGAAAGGACTCAGGTAATACCGATTTTGCATCAATAGTGGAATAAATATAAAAATGGCATGGCTTAGGCATCTGCCTTAAAAATCATTATTGAATTTAATTGACAAGCTTTATGGAGTGGTTCCATTCGCTTCTTTTCGAGGATGGTATTGCCCATACCGTCCTGCTATACGCGTTGACGATATCTGCGGGAGTGGCATTAGGAAAGATCAGGATCTTCGGTATCTCCCTAGGTGTGACATTTGTACTGATCACCGCCGGAGCAGCGGCCGAAGCCGTCACGGCGTTTCTGGGAGAAACAACGGAGCTGGACTGGAAAGAATTGGACAAGGTGCTGATCTCACACCGGATCGTCGTCACGACGGTTCCGCTACTGCTCACAGAATGCGTGGCCAGAAAAATGCTCCACTTGGATTATTTTACCTTGACGGGATTGTTGTCGGGAAGCATGACCGATCCTCCGGCATTGGCTTACTCCAACTCCATAGCGGGAAACGATCCCCCGGCAGTGGCTTATTCTACCGTTTACCCGCTGACCATGTTCCTCTGGGTGATCTCGGCGCAGATATTGATATTGATCTTGATGTTTCTGTAATCCGTTTTAAAAAAGTAACCCGTGCAGGCAATTATCTTTGGCTTATTTATCCTCCACTGAATTTTTATTATTCACCAAAACGAACAACTTTTAATCTTATTAATCAATGCAAATTTCCTGCTAAAATATATAATAAATTAATAATCAAATGTATAGGATTTCAAATCATAACTGTTGATAACTTTTTAGGAAAACATTATTGTTTTTTCAAAAAAGTAAATCTACCTTTGTGACAACATCTGGTTTTTATTTATAGTCGTCTTTTATAAATAAAATGAAAAGGGAATGCTGTGAAAATCAGCAACAGTTCCCGCTGCTGTAAGCTCCTTTTATGTGCTGAACAAACATCTTCATAGCCACTGTTCCGATAAGCAGGAACGGGAAGGCGTTCAGACACGGGAGTAAGTCAGAAGACCTGCCAGGTGCGTTATACACTTTTTGATCTCTTTCGGGTAAAAAGACAGTCGAAATATTGATATACACATAATATCCATATTGTTTTAGACTATTGGACATGAGGTTTTCAGACTAATAGACTGAAGGACTGCCCCACTCCCAACATTTTAAAATTCAATAATCAAAAAGTCTTACAATCTATTTATCTAACTATTTAACGGTCTAAAAAAATGGGTAACAATGAAATTCAGATTGTGAAACGCGACGGGAAACGGGTGCTATTTTCCCTCAAAAAAATTGAAAATGCCATTGCGAAAGCATTTTTGTCGGTAGGTTCGTTTGCTACAGAAGAGGACTTCACTACTCTCCTTGCCCACCTTCATATTTCTGACGGAATGACTGTGGAAGAGATCCAGAACCAGGTGGAGACAGCATTGATGCGGGAAAGATACTTTGCTGTTGCAAAATCATACATGCTCTACCGGCAGAAACATACCGAAACACGTGAGATCCAGAGCAAGATGAACTTCCTGATGAGCTATTGCAACGCTCAGAATGCTGCCACGGGAAGCAAGTTCGATTCCAATGCCAATGTAGAGAAGAAAAACATTGCCACACTCATCGGCGAGCTACCCAAAAAGAACTTCATTGACCTGAATAGGAAGATGATAACAGACAGGATGAAGGAGATGTACGGGAAGGAGCTTGCCGACAAATACATCGGCATGCTGAAAGAACATTTCATTTATAAAAACGACGAAACCAGCCTGGCCAACTACTGCGCCAGCATTACCATGTATCCCTGGCTGCTGAACGGCACCCTGTCTGTCGGGGGCAACTCCACCCCACCCACCAACCTGAAATCGTTCTGCGGCGGATTCATCAATATGGTATTCATTGTATCGAGCATGCTTAGTGGTGCCTGCGCCACTCCTGAGTTTCTGATGTACCTTGATTATTTTATCCGGAAAGAGTATGGCGACAACTATTTTTTACATACCACAGAGGTAGTAGATCTGTCAAGACGAAGGCGTACACTCGACAAGGTAATTACCGACTGTTTCGAACAGATAGTCTACTCCATCAACCAGCCCACAGGAGCACGCAATTTCCAGGCTGTCTTCTGGAACATTTCCTATTACGACAGGTACTACTTCGAAAGCCTGTTCGGCGAGTTCCGGTTCCCCGATGGCTCACGCCCCGTATGGGAATCGCTCAGTTGGTTGCAGAAACGCTTTATGAAATGGTTTAACAAGGAACGCACCAAAACCGTACTTACTTTTCCGGTGGAAACGATGGCATTGCTCTCGCGGGAAGAGGATGTGATTGATACAGAATATGCCGATTTTACCGCCGAAATGTATGCTGAAGGACACTCTTTCTTTACCTATATGAGCGACAATGCCGACTCGTTATCGAGCTGCTGCCGCCTGCGCAACGAGATTCAGGACAACGGGTTCAGCTACACCTTAGGTGCGGGTGGAGTATCCACCGGTTCCAAAAGCGTGCTCACCATCAACCTTAACCGCTGTGTTCAGTTTGCAAAACGTACGGGACAACCCTATGGTACTTTCCTTGAAGAGGTGGTGGATTTGACACACAAGGTGCAGATCGCCTATAATGAAAACCTGAAGATGTTCCAACAAAAAGGGATGCTGCCATTGTTCGACGCTGGATACATCAACCTCGGACGCCAATACCTTACAATCGGCGTAAATGGATTAGTGGAAGCAGCCGAATCGCTGGGGATAGCCATCAATCACAATCCTCAATATAAGGCCTTCGTGCAGGAGGTGCTCGGAATTATTGAGCAATACAACAAAAAATACCGATCTAAAGAACTGATGTTCAATTGTGAGATGATCCCTGCCGAAAATGTAGGCGTAAAACATGCCAAATGGGACAGGGAGGACGGCTATTTCGTGCCGCGCGACTGCTACAATAGCTATTTTTACCGGGTGGAAGATCCATCGCTAAATGTGATCGACAAGTTCCGACTGCACGGACGTAACTATATTGAACATTTGACGGGCGGATCGGCACTCCACCTGAACCTGGAGGAACACCTCTCAAAAGCACAATACCGACAGCTGTTGCGTGTAGCAGCCCACGAGGGCTGCAACTATTTCACCTTCAACATTCCAAACACTGTATGCAACGATTGTGGTGCCATCGACAAGCGTTACCTGAAGGAATGCCCCCAGTGTGGCTCCCGGAATGTGGATTACCTCACACGCATTATCGGTTATATGAAGAGAGTGAGCAACTTCTCGGCTGCTCGGCAGGCGGAAGCGGAAAGAAGACATTACGGAAAGCCGGACATAACAGAGAAGACTAAAGAGGAACCTATTATTTATTAAGGCTGTACATTAGTCTCAAGCATACCAAAGCTATGTTTGAGAATGAGATGCCATAAAGGTATTACAGAAAAGCTAATATTTCAACCATAAGATAATTTTTATGCTTAAATACACAGACTATGATATCGTTTTTCAGGAAATTCCCGATGAGGTGACGTTAGCCGTCAACCTGTCGGGTTGTCCACACCGCTGCAAGGGGTGTCACAGTCCCCACCTGCAGCAAGACATAGGTGAAGAACTGAACGAAGAGGCCATTTCGCGGCTGCTGCAGCTCTATGAGCATTCAATCACCTGCATCTGTTTTATGGGGGGCGATGCTCATGCCGAAGAAGTATGCCGGCTGGCATACTATATCCGGATGAATTGGGGAGAATGGCTCAAAACGGCCTGGTATTCAGGAAACAGCAACCTGCATCCTATGGCTGCCGGTCGTTTTGATTATGTGAAAACAGGCCCCTATCTGGAAGCGCTGGGAGGGTTAAGCAAAAAAACGACCAATCAGAGGTTGTATCGAATCAGTAAAGAGGATATTATCGATATTACCTTCCGCATGCAGTCATAGCCCTACTCTGTGCAAACATAAACACAAACCTGTTATTTATAAATTATTTATATTTTCTACTTTTTGTTTTTAATTTCAAAGACATTTCAGGTTGTTGACGTGTTTATTTGTTTTCTTACATAAAAAAAGAAATATTGGAAATTTTTCTATATCTTTGTCGCGAAACAACGGTTTCACTTATTTGTGATTATCACCGAATGAGTGATTAAAAGGGAATCAGGTGCAAATCCTGAACAGGCCCGCTGCTGTGAACTCCATATATGTGCTGAACAAACATCTCTATGACCACTGTTCCGAAAGACCGGAATGGGAAGGCGTTCAGACACAGGAGTAAGTCAGAAGACCTGCCGGCGTTTCAAAAAAGTTAAACGGCTTTCGGGGAAAAAGGCTTGCAAACGACACGACTTTCAGATCATACTTTTCTTCTGGTTTTTTTGTTAAACGTGCTTTCGTTGATGCATTTATTTCGCCGGATAAAATTCGGTAAATGTACTCATTTATAAAAATAGCGCTTTTTTGTTTTCTTGCTGCCTTATTGGTGATTCATAGCCCTATCTATGCTCAGTATAATACTGACAGCCTGCAACAACTGCCTGAAATTATTGTGACCGCTAAGTCCTCTCGCGAAATCATTCCTGCACAAAAGCTTTCGGGAGAGGAACTGAAAGGATTAAGCAGCCTGTCTGTTGCCGATGCCATCCGCTATTTTTCGGGTGTACAGATAAAAGACTATGGCGGCATCGGTGGATTAAAGACAGTAGATATACGTAGTATGGGTACAAACCATATGGGCGTATTTTACGATGGCATTCAGCTCGGGAATGCACAAAACGGACAGATAGATCTCGGAAAATTCTCACTTGATAATATTGAATCGATCACACTTTATAATGGACAGAAAAGTGAGATTTTTCAATCCGCCAAAGATTTCGGCTCATCAGGAAGCATCTATCTCCGTACACGCTACCCGCGCTTTAAAAAAGGAAAACAGTACAATCTGAGAGGAATTTTACGTACCGGATCGTTCGGGCTTTTGAACCCATCGTTATTATGGGAACAAAAAATTGCATCGGCGCTCGCCGGCTATTTCAATGCGGAGTGGGTGCATGCAAACGGTAAATACGAGTACCGGTACAAGCGTGTTCACCCTGTCACAAAAGAAGCAGTTTACGATACCACAGCTATACGGCAAAACGGTGATGTTGATGCATGGCGACTGGAAACAGGACTGCATGGTTTTGTTCCGGGAGGTAACTGGAACCTGAAAACTTATTTCTACACTTCTGAAAGAGGTATACCCGGTGCTATTGTCAATAACGTATGGAAACGCTCTCAAAGGCAATGGGACCGTAATTTCTTCACTCAGGGGACTTTCCAAAAATCGGTATCATCGAAATATGATATACTGATAAATGGAAAATACGCTAATGACCATATGCGTTACCTGAATCCCGATACCACTCTGATATATATCGACAACACCTTCACTCAGCAGGAGGCATATCTCTCTCTGGTAAACAAATATAAACCTCTGAAGAACTGGGATATTTCACTGGCTGCCGATTTACAATGGAACGGTCTACGCTCCGAGCTCGATGGTTTTGTGCAGCCTTCGCGTTGCACTTACCTGGTTGCTGCTGCTACTGCTGTTGATCTTGGAAAGGTGAAGATGCAGGGAAGCATTTTAGGCACATTTATCAGTGGCCATACAGAAACAGAAACCTCAGCACCGGACAACGGCCCAAACATACAGCGGTTTACCCCTGCCTTGTTTGTCTCATACAAACCTTACTTTCTGCATGACTTGAATCTCAGGGCTTTCTATAAACATATATTCCGGATGCCTACATTCAACGATCTCTTTTATACAGATATCGGGGACATTTTCCTCGAACCTGAAGATACCCGTCAATACAATATTGGCGTACAGTATACCAAAAGCTACACATACGGTATTATCCGGCATTGGGATATTCAGGCCGATGGCTATTTCAACCTGGTTACCAACAAGATTATCGCGGTACCTAAAGGAAATGGAATGTACCGCTGGATGATGATGAATGTGGGGAATGTGGAGATAAAAGGGTTAGATATTGCTGTTTCAACGGTTTCAATGCTCAATAAAGAATGGCTCCTGAACATAAAGCTTAACTATACCTGGCAGCAGGCACAGGATCTTACACGCCGGACAAACAAGGAGCTGGAAAAGATTACTTATGGCGGACAAATTGCTTACATCCCGTGGCATAGCGGTTCTGTGGTTGCTACTCTTAGTCATCGCCTGTGGCATCTGAACTACAGTTTTATCTATGTAGGCGAGCGTTACCGTTCCTCAGCCAATATACGTGAGAATTATGAACAACCCTGGTACACGAGCGACTTATCGCTGGCCCGCTCATTCACCCGGAAACAATTCAACGGAAAACTCTCTTTAGAAGTGAATAATATGTTCAGTCAGGATTATGAGGTGGTTCTGAACTACCCAATGCCAAAAAGAAACTATAGAATTACACTGACAGTGGAAATATGAAGAAACAGATTATCATACTATCACTTTTGGTTTTTGCGATGCTTGTTGCTTCTTGCCGAAAAGATGTGGAGCTGCTGCTCTCTGAGGCTGTCGTTACCGATCCCGGGGCCTCAGGAGCCGGCCGGTTTGCCGGCTTTTACCTGTTGAATGAGGGAAATATGGGGAGTAACAAAGCAACGCTAGATTATTACGACTTTGTTTCCGGAAGCTACAATCGTAATATCTACGCCGTACAGAATCCATCCGTTCCAAAAGAGCTGGGTGATGTTGGTAATGACATTAAGCTTTATGGTAACCGCTTGTACGCTGTCATTAACGCATCCAATAAAATTGAGGTGATGGATGCACATACGGCAAAAAGAATCGGGCAGGCGGATATTCCCAACTGCAGGTACATTGCCTTCTACGAAAGGTATGCTTACGTTACATCTTATGCAGGCCCTATCGAGATAGATCCCGAATATAAACAAAGAGGCTATGTGGCTAGGGTTGATACAGCGACGCTGCAAGTTGAAGAAAGATGTGTTGTAGGATATCAGCCTGATGGAATTGCCATTTCTCACGGTAAGATTTATGTAGCAAATTCCGGCGGTTACAAGGGAGCAGGAAAAAGTGCAAACTATGAGAGAACCGTTTCTGTGATAGATATTGCGACATTTAAAGAAGAAAAACGTATTGATGTGAGCTGCAATCTTCACCTGATCAAAGCAGATAAAAGAGGTAACCTGTGGGTCACCTCACGTGGTGATCATCGGGGCAATTCTTCCAGGTTGTTTTTTATCGACCGGCAAAAGCAGATAGTAAGCGATTCTGTTTTACTTTCTGTCAATAATTTTCAGATAGATGGTGATTCACTGTATCTTTTTGGTATTGAAGAGAGAGCAGCATCAAATGTGAATAAGTTCAATTTCACCATCATTAATACAACTACCCGTGAAGTTATAAATACGCATTTCATTACAGACGGTACTGAGAGGCAATTTGAGACTCCCTACGGTATAATGGTACATCCCGAAACAAAAGATATCTACATAACTGATGCGGGAGATTATATTAATCCGGGATTTCTGTATTGTTTCAACCGGAAAGGGAAAAAGCGATGGAGCATACAAACGGGAGATATTCCCGCGCATTTTGCTTTACTCCCCAAGAGAAGATAAACAAAATCGAACTAATTGCTCCATCCTTATAGATATTAGGAATGGCAAAGGTTTATATGCAATAATAAAAAAATCAAATTATTCTTATGACAAAACAAAGGCAGCTTTTTCAATTTTTCTTTCTCCTTTTCTTTATTCTTCTGCCAGTGGGTTGCAGCAGTGAAGGAGATGTGACTGATGAGGGAGAAGGCCCCGGAATAAAACACTCTCCCTATCTCACCCGCGTGTTTGAGTATATGCCTGCTCCGGGCCAGTTTGTGAACAAACTGCCGGAATATAAGGAAGGCGATACATTCGAAACAATGGCGAAAAAAGCCGAAGAAAAAATCGCCGGTGACAGAGGTGGGCTGATATCGCTGGGCGGGTTTGGCGGTTATGTAGTAGTGGGGTTTGATCATACCATTGAAAATGTGCCTGGTAAAGCCGATTTTGCAGTACTGGGAAATGCTTACGCCGGCAATAGTGAACCGGGTATTGTGATGGTATCTGCCGACATCAACAAAAACGGGAAACCCGATGACCCATGGTACGAACTTGCCGGAAGCGAACATGACAATGAGAAAACCATACACAATTATGAAATCACTTACTACAGGCCCGATGAAAATAAAACTCCTGTCCTTCACCCATCGCTCTTTTACGTGACTGATGCAGCCTATATCAAATGGACCGCTAACGTAAATGGCGAGGGTTATGTTTATAAGACTACCTTTCACCAGCAAAGTTATTACCCGCAATGGATAGACAGTGATAAAATGCAGTTTATCGGGACAAGGCTTCCCGACAACAACACTGTTGATAACGATACTTACACCTTGCACTCTTACGACTGGGGTTATGCCGACAATATGCCTAACAACAGCTCAGGAGCTCAGTTCGATATAGACTGGGCTGTAGATACAAACCGTAAGAAAGTACATCTTGACGGAATAGATTTTGTTAAAATATATACGGGTGTGAACCAATTTAATGGACGCATTGGAGAGTCTTCCACCGAAGTAAGTGGAGTAATTGATCTGCACCTGCTCCAACAACAGTAGATTTTAATATGCCAAACAATTGTAATGCCTGTTCAACTAAGTAATCATTACAGGAAATACAGTATATTTTTATATGTCAAATAATCAAATAACTGAACTTTCGCATGTGTTAATGCGATGGGTGTATAGCTAAACATACAATGTAGAACTATTAAGCTCTAAGAGCAACACATGCTAAAGTTGAACCAATTAATTGTATCAAAATGAAAAAAAACCTGTTTTATTTAATTTCTCTTTTCTCTCTTCTGATGGTTTCATGCGAGAATGATGATGTAACCGTTACAAAAGTTGTTGATCTGGAAAACAAGCTAACTGGAGTCGAAACCGAGTGGACCGGAGACAAGTCGGGAACCGAAATTCCCGGCGATTATGGTCCCATATGGAAAAACCAGTTCAGCGGTGCGGATAATCTTTTCGTTTTTGACAACTATTTTTCCGATTCTTCCTGGAGTGGATTCATGTACACTAATAAAAGTGATGTCACAACTGCAAGTTATGCTAACAATAGTGCCATCACCGGAAAAGCATATACAGGAAAAGTTTACCTTACGGCAAACAGTACAGATTATAATCCTGCTGTAATTTCTTTCAAAGGAGGCACTTCCTGCAGGGTTAAGGGAATGTATGTTACCAACAGTACCTACGCCTATTTCTCCATGAAAAATGGGGACCAATTTGCTAAAAAATTCGGGGAAGGCGACTGGTTTAAACTCAAGATCAAGGGAAAAGATAAAGCGGGGAATGACACGCAGGCAGTGGAGTTTTACCTTGCCGATTTCCGTAACGGCAAGTCAGAACTGCTTAATCAATGGAAATGGGTTGATCTCATGGGGCTTGGAGAAGTGAAAAGTGTTCATTTTGAACTCTCCTCCACCGATAACGGAGACTGGGGAATGAATACTCCTTCTTATTTTTGTATTGATGATATTACAGCGGTTATAAGTGAATAAAAAAATGCAGTCGCTAGGCTGCATTCTCTCTACTTTTTTATTATTTTTAGAAAAAGGTGCTCCAAGTGATTGGAGCGCCTTTTATTTATACTTCCAATCTGAGCTCGCGGTTCCGATCCTCTTCCTGGTATCGGTTATGATCCTCGTTCTGCTCGCAGTTCCGATTCCTGTCAAAACCAAATACTATATTATTAATACCCGTGCTTTTGTTGATTAACGCTTCGAAAACCAGGCTTAAACCAGATACTATATTTTTTAATCCAGTTTAAGCACTGCAAGAAACGCTTTCTGCGGCACCTCCACGTTCCCTACTTGCTTCATGCGCTTTTTCCCTTCTTTCTGCTTTTCCAGCAATTTTCGCTTCCTCGAGATATCACCACCATAACATTTGGCTGTCACATCTTTACGTACGGCTTTCACTGTCTCACGGGCAATAATCTTTGCCCCGATAGCTGCCTGAATGGCAATATCAAACTGCTGCCGTGGAATCAGCTCCTTCAGTTTCTCACACATACGCCGTCCAAAGGACTGAGCATTGTCGGAGTGTGTAAGCGTTGAGAGCGCATCCACCGGTTCACCATTGAGAAGTATGTCAAGCTTAACCAGTTTCGATGGGCGATAGTCATGCATATGGTAATCAAAAGATGCATATCCTTTAGAAATACTCTTCAGTTTATCATAAAAGTCGATTACAATCTCACCCAATGGCAAATCGTAAATTATCTCCACCCGGTCGCCTGAAATATAGTCCTGTTTTACCAGAATACCTCTTTTCCCCAGACAGAGCGTCATAATAGGGCCAATATAAGTAGTATTGGTTATCACCGAGGCACGAATAAAAGGCTCCTCGATATGATCGATAAGTGTGGGGTCAGGCAAGCCGCTTGGATTGTGTACTTCCTTCATCACCCCTTTCTTGTCATAGACACGGTATGAAACGTTCGGTACCGTTGTAATCACATCCATGTTAAATTCCCGGTCGAGTCGTTCCTGTATAATTTCCATATGTAGCAATCCCAGGAAACCACATCTGAAACCGAATCCCAGGGCGACCGACGACTCTGGCTGGAAAGTGAGCGAAGCATCGTTCAGCTGCAGCTTTTCGAGTGAAGAGCGCAGGTTCTCAAAATCTTCGGTATCAATAGGATAGACTCCCGCAAAAACCATCGGCTTCACCTCTTCAAACCCTTCTATAGCTTTTGCCGCAGGTCGTTTTACGTGAGTGATGGTATCACCCACCTTTACCTCTTTCGATGTTTTTATGCCTGAAATGATATAACCTACATTGCCACAGCGCACCTCTTCTTTAGGGACCATGCTGAGCCTTAGTATTCCCACCTCGTCGGCATCATACTCTTTTCCAGTATTAATAAATTTCACCGAATCGCCCTTCTTGATACTTCCATTTACAACCTTGTAATAGGCAATAATTCCTCGGAACGAATTAAATACCGAGTCGAAGATCAATGCCTGTAGCGGTGCCTCAGGATCTCCCTGTGGTGCCGGAACGCGCTCAATAATAGCTTTAAGGATATTATCAATGCCAACGCCGGTTTTACCGCTTGCGCGAATTATATCTTCACGTGGAATACCAAGAAGTTGAATTATCTGATCTTCCACCTCTTCAGGCATGGCGCTCTCCAGATCAATTTTATTTAAAACAGGAATAATCTCCAGATCGTGTTCTATGGCCATATATACATTCGAGATGGTCTGTGCCTGTATTCCCTGTGCAGCGTCAACCACCAGCAAAGCCCCTTCACAGGCAGCAATGGAACGCGACACCTCGTACGAGAAATCCACATGTCCCGGAGTATCAATCAGGTTGAGCGAATAGGATTCCCCTTCGTGTACGTAATCCATCTGTATGGCGTGGCTTTTAATGGTAATACCCCGTTCGCGCTCGAGGTCCATGCTGTCTAATACCTGCGCCTGCAGGTCTTTTCCTTCAACAGTTTTGGTATACTCAAGCAAACGGTCTGCCAACGTGCTTTTGCCGTGGTCGATGTGTGCAATAATGCAAAAATTACGTATATTCTTCATCTATTTTTTTTAGATCCATCACCAACAGGCACCCTCCTTATTCTGATTTTCATGTCAGATAATGAAAGGTGCCACGATGGATATTTTATTTATTAATCAATCTTAAAATTCCGCGTTTTTCGGTGTACGCGGGAACGGGATCACATCGCGAATATTGGTCATTCCGGTTACGAATAGCATCAACCGTTCAAAACCAAGGCCGAAGCCGGAATGCGGGGCTGTACCAAACTTGCGGGTTTCCAGATACCACCAGATTGGTTCAGTATTCATACCGGTCTCATTCACACGGCTCATAAGCTTATCGTAATCGGTCTCGCGTTCCGATCCTCCTATAATCTCTCCAATTTTCGGGAAGAGCACATCCATGGCGCGAACTGTTTTTCCATCATCGTTCTGTTTCATGTAGAACGATTTTATCTCCCTCGGGTAGTCGGTCAGGATAACCGGCCGTTTGAAATGCTTCTCTACCAGATAACGCTCATGCTCGGACTGAAGATCAGCCCCCCAAAAAACCGGATATTGGAATTTTTGTCCTGACTCTTCCAGTATCTTTACTCCCTCAGTATATTTGAGCCTTACAAAATCATTTTCCAGAACAAATTTCAGCCGGCTTGTCAATTCTTTGTCATACATCTTTGTCAGAAACTCTATATCCTCCATACAGTTATCCAGAGCATACCGGATAAGGTATTTCAGAAAATCTTCTGCCAGATCCATATTATCATCGATATTGTAAAAGGCTACTTCCGGCTCAATCATCCAGAACTCAGCCAGGTGACGCGGTGTATTTGAGTTTTCGGCACGAAAGGTGGGGCCAAAGGTGTATATTGCACCCAATGCCATAGCACCCAGCTCACCCTCTAATTGTCCGGAAACGGTAAGGTTGGTCTGACGGCCAAAAAAATCCTGAGTGAAGTCCACTTTCCCCTCTTCATCGCGTGGCGGATTATTTATATCCAGTGTAGAAACCTCGAACATTGAACCTGCACCTTCAGCATCTGATGCGGTAATGATGGGTGTGTGGAAATAATAGAAACCGTTGTCGTTGAAATATTTATGTATGGCGTACGACATATGGTGACGCATCCTGAAAATGGCACCGAAAGTATTCGTACGAGGGCGCAGATGAGCTATTTCACGCAGGAATTCCAAGGTGTGCCCTTTTTTCTGCAGTGGATAGGCTACAGGATCTGCAGAACCATAAATTTCAATTTCCTCAACCTGAATTTCCACCGACTGCCCCTGTCCCCGCGACTCCACTAACTTTCCGTTTATATTGAGGCATGCACCGGTAGTTATAGGCTTAAGAAACTCTTCACCAAAATCGGCTATATTAATGACTAACTGTATGTTATTAATTGTCGAGCCGTCGTTAAGAGCAATAAATCCAACGTTTTTGTTTCCTCTGCGGGTACGCACCCACCCTTTTACGTTTACTTCTTCACCGAAGTTTTTAAGC
Source organism: Proteiniphilum propionicum (assembly GCF_022267555.1). Taxonomy (NCBI): domain Bacteria; kingdom Pseudomonadati; phylum Bacteroidota; class Bacteroidia; order Bacteroidales; family Dysgonomonadaceae; genus Proteiniphilum; species Proteiniphilum propionicum. The sequence continues at coordinate 3,024,760 of NZ_CP073586.1, read as the reverse complement.
CGTAAGGCTTCCGAAATCTTTGTTCGCTTTAGTTGTTTCATAATCAACACAATATCTCTATCCAAGAGACTGTTCTGTTTGCATATTTATAATTTATCCACATTTTTATGCGGATGCAGGATTATTATCATTCTTTCGGTGATCAGATTTTTCTGATTCCGTTTTTGTTTTTGCAAATCATTCTTTCCAGGCGCATTCAAAGGCAACTATTTTTACCCACTGCATTCCCGGGAAGGTGCAAAGAAACTGTTTTGTTAATCAAATGCCCCCATACGAAGCATGTTAACCTCTTGTTCTGTCAGGTAACGCCATTTACCGCGCGACAATTTTTTCTTGGTCAGTCCGGCAAAATATACCCTATCGAGTTTCATCACCCTATAACCTAATTTTTCGAAAATGCGTCGCACGACACGGTTTTTCCCAGAGTGTATTTCAATTCCCACCTGTGATAAATCCTCTTCTGTCACGTAACTGATTGCATCGGCATGGATCTCTCCGTCTTCCAGCTCAATGCCATCCGCTATCATCTGCATATGCTCCATAGCTACGGGCTTATCGAGCCATACCTGATAGATCTTCCGTTTTTCATATTTAGGATGTGTTAATTTAGATGCAAGGTCTCCATCGTTGGTCAGCAGTAACACACCTGTTGTAGCCCTGTCTAGCCGGCCCACCGGATAAATACGTTCTGAGCAGGCGCTTTTCACAAGCTCCATAACCGTCTTACGGTTTTCAGGATCATCGGTTGTAGTTACAAACCCTTTCGGTTTATTCAAAAGCACGTATACCTTGCTTTCAAGTTGTACCGGCTGATTGTGGAACACCACCTCATCGGCACGTGTAATCTTGGTACCCAGTTCCGTAACCACCTGACCGTTCACTTTCACTACTCCGGCCTGAATAAACTCATCTGCCTCTCTTCGTGAGCAAACTCCGGCATTGGCTAAATACTTGTTCAAACGGATAGGTGCGTTGGGGTCGGCATTCTCTTTATATTTAATCTGTTTGAACGGTTTTTTCTTTTTGAGCTTTTTTGCTCCCGGTCTCACCGGTTGTTGCTGATATGCACCCTGGCCTTGATTTCCCCTGTTGCGATTGGGGTAGTTTCCCCCTGCTCCTCTCTGCTGCGACTGTATGCGTTCACCTACTCTCGGGCGGCGTTTTCTCACTCCTCCATCAGTATTTCCCTGTTGGGGATTTCCATAATTCTGATTGTAGGGCCTCTCTGAGGTGGTATAACCCTCCTGTGTTCTTCGCTCATTGTTGTAATTTCTGTTTGGAGAAGCGTGTCTCTCATTGCTCGCGCTGTGATAACTTCGTTTCGGACGCGATTCTTCGTTGTTTGTTGTCATGTTACTCTTATTACTTTTTTGTTTTACTGATGAAACCTCACGGTTTTTTTAATTTTCCTAAAACACTGCCGGCCTTCATATAAAAACTACCGGAATTGGACTTTCATACAATAATTATTTACTTTTCAAATTTTAAATTCCCGTATAATTTTGTGGCGTTATTTCCATTAGTTCTTCCTTTATCCGGCTACTAACATTAAGTGATTCAATAAACTGCGCGATGCTTTCGCGCGTAATATGCACATTGGTTCTGGTAAGGGCCTTCAATGCCTCATAGGGTTTCGGGTATCCTTCACGTCGTAATATTGTTTGAATTCCTTCGGCAACCACTGCCCAGTTATTATCAAGGTCTCTGTCGATTGCCTCTCTGTTTAATAACAATTTATTCAGCCCTTTTGTTGTACTTTTAATGGCAATTAACCCATGCGCAAGAGGTACACCTGTATTACGGATAACAGTAGAATCGGTAAGATCCCTCTGTAATCGTGAAACTGGGAGTTTGGCTGCCAGATGTTCAAGTAGAGCATTGGCAATACCCAGGTTCCCTTCGGCGTTTTCAAAATCTATTGGATTTACCTTGTGTGGCATGGCTGATGATCCCACCTCACCCTCCTTTATTTTCTGTTTAAAATATTCCATTGAGATATATTGCCACATATCACGGTTAAAATCGATAAGGATTGTGTGGATCCTTTTCAATGCATCGAAAGATGCCGCGAAAGCATCGTAATTAGATATCTGGGTGGTATATTCTTCTCTATGCAGGCTCAGCTTCTGCTGAAGGAATTTTTCCGCAAATCTCTTCCAGTCTATTTCCGGATATGCCACTTTGTGGGCATTAAAATTACCTGTGGCCCCTCCGAATTTTGCTTTTGCAGGAATCTTTTTCAGAGCCTCCAGCTGGTTAGACAGACGATAAGAGAATACCTTTATCTCTTTTCCCAAGCGTGTAGGCGATGCCGGCTGCCCGTGTGTGCGTGCCAGCATCGGTATCTCCTTCCACTCATCAGCAAGAGCATTCATCTGCGATATAAGCGACTCCATGGCGGGGATGGTAGTCGTTTGCAATGCATCCTGCCACATCATTGGTGTTGCAGTATTATTAATATCCTGCGATGTTAATCCGAAATGGATAAACTCTTTGTGTTCCGACAAACCCAACACATTAAACTTTTCCTTCAGGAAATATTCAACTGCTTTTACATCGTGGTTGGTAATCTTTTCAATATCCTTGATCTTTGATGCATCCTCTTCGCTGAAATTTTCATACAAATCTCTTAAATCAGCAAACACACAGCTATCCACCTTGTCAAGTGGAGAGATCCCCAATTCACAAAGTGCAATAAAATACTCCACTTCTACCTTCACACGATATCTTATAAGTGAATATTCAGAGAAAAAAGCTCCAAGCTCTTTGGTTTTATCCCAGTATCTGCCGTCTATTGGCGAAATGGCTGTCAGTTGGTTTAAGTTCATTTTTTGTGCGTGATGCGGATTATTATCGGTTTTACGAATGGCGGGAAATCACTTTTCTGCTCATTCACCATTGCTTCATTGATTTTGTGCTTCTTCTAAAAAAGATAGCCCTTTACATTTACGGTACAAAAATACGGATAATTATAGAGTCTTAAAAATTTTGATAAAAATATTTGCAAAAAATTTTGTTGCAAAATAAAAACAGCCTATCTTTGCATCACTTTTTCAGAAAGCAACCTCCGGGCGCGGACAAAAGCAAAAAAGTAATCGGGCGTTTAGCTCAGCTGGTTCAGAGCATCTGCCTTACAAGCAGAGGGTCGGCGGTTCGAATCCGTCAACGCCCACTTGATAATCAGGAACTTAAGATAAAATCTAAAGTTCCTGATTTTTTATTTGCCCACAATTTGCCCACAGAAGGTTTTAGTTGAGGTAAAGACACATCTTTCTTATTTTACTTGCGGGCTTTCCTGTTTTCCGGTCGAAAAAGACAAAGCTGTTGTCAACGTGGTTTCCACAAACAATAAAATGATCGCTTATGCCCAAAAGATAGGAAAACAACAAGTTATCATCGGTTTCAAGCGATACATATTCAACATCCGCTATGTTCTGAATGTACAGTTTTTTTCAGGGTAATTTTTCGTTACATCTATTTTTATCAGTTGGGTTGTATTGTTTATTGGAACAACCGGTTTGCGATGTCAATAAAAGACACATCAAGCAAAACCGTTGAACATCAGTTGTAAAGTTTTTCATATTTGTGTTATTTTGAATTATGTTTATCTCTTTCAGCGACTTAAAATCGTAAATTCCAAATCCCAAATCATTTCTTCCTCCCCACCACCATCAACGGCAAAAACAAAAATATCCCGATGATCGACATGGCCAGCCCGCCGATTGTGCCAGCGGCCAGCGGAAACCAGAACGCTTCCCTGGTTGTGCCCACCATAAACGGAATAAACCCCAGCATCGTGGAAACCACCGTAAGGAAAATCGGAATAATTTTGGAGTTCCACGCCTTGATGTAGGCTTTCAGCGATGAAAGTCCCGGACGTTCGCGACGAATCCGGTTAAAGTCATTCAGAATGTAAATACTCGCATTCACGGTAATGCCCGAGAGCAGGATAAACGACGCGAAGCCGCCCTGGTCAAAGTTCAGTTTGAACCAGTAAAACGTAAGAAACACCCCGATAAAGGAAACAGGAATCACAAAAATAACCGCCAGTGGCTGCTTGATGCTGTTGAACAATACCGATGTGGTGAAGAAGATGATCACGATCAGCAAGCCAATCAGCCAATACTGCCTGTTGTCTTTCTTACCCCAACCCCATCCGCTCTCTTCTTTCTCTGCGGTATATCCCATCGGCAGGATTTTGTTGAGCGCTTCCACTTCGCGGTCGAGCACGCGCCCGGCCTGCGTGTTGGCGCCGATGTAATCGAACTGCACCGCCAAACGATACTGCTGGTTTTCCTTGCCCACTTCCTGCGGAGCCTGTCCTTTGGAAATATCCGCCAGTTCGTCCAACCGATACATCCGGTTGCCCAGGTTATGGGCGATGTATTGCAGCGCCCAGATATCGTAATCCCTGCTCTGGCGGCTTGCCAGTTTGATATCCTCCCTTTCGCCGTCTATGACCAAGGAGCCTGCCCACACGTCTTTGGCAAAAACGGGTTGCAGCGAGGCAAACAGTTCACCCGGCATAAAGCCTTCGGAAGCCAGCCGCTGCTTGTTCAAATCGAAAGAGAACTCGCGGTAGTCATCCTTGTACCACGAGAAATTGGAATTAATCAGCACCTCCTTGATACGACGATAGTTCAACAGACGGTTCTTGAGTGTATCCGCCCATGACGTTAATTCGTCGTAGTTGTAGCCGTATAGTTTCACGCGGTAACTTCCGGCAAATTCGGTAACATCGTTGCTGAAACCTTGATCTTGCAAACCGTAAACGCCCCAACTTCCGCCACCCAATTCCAAGGCTTTGGTAATGACACTGCTTTTAAGTTGGTACGGAAAACCGCTCCGTTCCGATTCCCTGTTGAAAAATACCCGGATGGATGCCCTGCGTGCGTTGGGTATATCGGTCTGAAACTGACGTATTTCGGGGAACCCGCTCAGGTATCGTTCCATCTTTTCGATAAGGGCGTTCATCTGCGGCAATGTGGTTCCGTTGGGCATCGAAGCGGTGATGGTAAGCACCACCTCTTCGCTTCGTGTGAAGTAACTTCCTTGATACACTTTTTCCGAAAACAGGCGCAACGTACCACCCAGGGCTTTGTTTACAACCGGTTTTACTTTCTCCTTGTAGGTGGAATTGTCGAAAATCCTGTTGTACCGTTCCGCGAATCTGGTTTTCTTTTCGATTTTGTCGGGAAGCAGAAATACCGGTAATCCAAAAATCAACACAATCGCCGTGAACGGAATCCATTTGTATTTTGAAAGGATGCGGATCATCCAGCTGTAAAAACGGTTGAAGTGTACCGTCAGACAGCGCGGACGGATGGGCAGGCGGCGGAGAAGCCCCCGTCTTTTCATCGGTTCGCGTTTTTTCAGATTGATCTTTTCCACCATTGCCGGCACAAAAAAGAGCGCTACCAAAAGTGATACGCAGAGGTTGATCATCACCACTGCGGCAAAATCCTGCAAGTTGAGACGTATCTTCTCGTCCAGGAAAAAGATGATGCCCAACGCACCCACCGTGGTCATCGTTGCCGCCAGTATGGGCATAAAGGCGTTCCGGTTACCTCGGTGCATCAGGTGGTCGGTCATAATAATGGTATTGTCGATAATCAGGCTGAGTGAAATAGTAATTCCCACCAGCGAGTAGAGCTGAATCTCCAACCCGAAGAAGTAATAAAAAATAACGGCAACGGCGAGGTTGATTGCCAGCGTAACGGCAATAAGAAACAGGTAGCGCACGTTTCGGGTTATGAGCAGCACGAAAAGCAGCAGTATAAGTACCGTAAGCCCGCTGCGCAGGTAAATTTTTCCCAGTTCGGCACGGATGTATTCCGTGGCGTCGTAACTGTAGTGGATTTCGTAACCCGGAGGTAAGGCAAGGCGGATTTCGTCAATGGCTTCGTGAACCTGTTTGCTTAACCGTAACTGATTGGCAGTTTCTTCCGCCGTGAGCGACAGGTAAATGGAATTCAAACCGTTGATGCGGTAATGGCTGTTGGGCGCTTGTTCGGTGTGCACCACTTTTACCAGTTGATCCAGGCGGATAAGTGTGCCTCTGCGGTTTTTCACGGTAATGGCGGAAGCGTCAAAGGGGTCGTTATTACCCCCCGATACCAGCATGATGCGCATCCACGAAGGCGTGTCGTTTTCGTTTTGCGTTTCCGCCATTCCCAGAAAGTCGGTGGAATAATACATCGAAACAGCTTCGCGGATGTCGTTTACCGTTATGCCCAAGGCTTGTAGTTGGTCGCTGTCGTAGGTCAATTGCCATTCCATCGGTGTAGCTCCCCGCACATCAATTTTGTATAATCCGCCAATATCGCTCAAACGCTGCTTTATGGTGTTTTCGGTATATTTTTGAATAACGATGGGCGTGGCGGCGGAATTGACGGTGAAGGTCATAAAGGGGCGCGAGGCGTTCTCGTCGGGGCGGCGCACCGAAATATAGGGGTACGACACGTCGCGCGGCAGGTCGTGCCACGTCTGACGAACTATGGTGGAAGCCTCGAACCGGGCGGCATCAATTGGCGTGTGCTTGTCCAGTTCGAGCGTGATGTTGCCCCAGCCGTTTCCCGATGTGGAATGGATGTTTTTCACGCCGCCGATGCGCGCCAGCATCGATTCCAACTTCGAAGTGGCTTCCATTTCCACAATGCGGGCGGAATTGCCGGGCATCGAGAAATAGACCGTCAAACTGGGCAATGTCCGCGAGGGAGCCATCTTGACCGGCAACAGCGGAATAAGGGCAAGTCCTGTGAGGGCTATGCTTAAGAAAGCAACGATGACGGTGAATGAGGATATGGAAGATTTTTTAGACATTAATCAATTTGTAATTTACGAACTTTCAACTTTTTACTAAAAACTTACCTCAATAGGTCTGTTTTTTTCAAAATCATACAATGTCAGTTTCCGCAGCTTGAAATAGCTCTGCCAATAGTTACGCAGGGCGGAAATGTAATTGCGTTGTGCCTCCTGACGGCGGTTGGTGGAGAGCGTCAGGCTGTTGATATCCGCCTTGCCGATGATAAAGCGTTCCTGTGTTTGCTCGTACGCTACCTTGGCGAGTTCCATCGCCTCTTCGGCGCTGCGGATCATCTGTTGCTGTACCGAGAAGTCGCCCACGGTCATGATCACGTCTTCTTCCAGGCGGATTTCGCTTTCCTGTGCCGAAAGCTGCGTGATGTTCAGGTTGTTCTTCGCCATGTTGTACCGTCCTTTGCGAACGCCCCAGTCTACAATGGGAATGGTTAGCGTAAGCGCCAGGATATCTTGTTGCAACGGATTGCGATACACGTCGCGAAACGTGGGTGCAATCTGGTTGAACCCCACGCTTGCTGAGAACCCCGCGCTGAAGAGCGATTCGCGGCGGGTGCGGTCGAGAGTCTGCTCGGATTCCAATATGCGTTGCTTGTGTTCCATATACTGTGGATTGTTCTCCTTGGCGAACATCAGCGCATCGTTCACGTTTACGATGACATTCTTGGGATAATCGGGCAGTTGCAGCGTGATTTTCGTGTCCTTATCCAGATTGAGGTAAGCCGCCAACGCAAACATCGCCCGTTTCAAGCGCAGTTCGGCATTTTGTAGCGAGTTTTGGGCGTTTACCCGGTCTAGCTTTAACGTGAGCAATTCCGATTGTCCTATGGAGGCGATTTTGTGCTTTTCCTCACCAATTTGATACAGCCGTTCGGAGTTCCGTCGATTTTCCTGAGCCAGTTGGTGTTCGGCCTGTGCCATCGCCAAATCGAAAAAGTAACCCGATGCGGTTTCAGCCGTTGCTTCCAGGTTGGAAATCAATTCCTTTTGCGCTCTTTCGAATTTGAGCGGCTCTATTTTCTTTTCCCATTTGAAGCGGTTGTAGCCCAGCAGCTCCTGCCGGTAGCCGATACGGACGGGCACGCTGTTAAACTGGCTTCGTGCCAGGTCACCGAAGTTGCGGATGTAGCCCAGTTCGGTATCCACAAAAAACGTTCCACCCGTGAAGTCGAAGTTCTGCTGAGCGGCCAAGTTTCCGTAGGAATAGAGCGATTGCTGGCGGCGGTACACATCGATGTTCTGCTCCGAGTCGTAGCGGCGGGTGAAATCGCGGTTGTAGCGTAACGGCGTGGCATAAAGCGTGAGCGACGGTAGCCGTGCCGCCTTGAATGTACGGTATTCCCACCGGCTTGCCATGTACATGTTCCTGGCCCGGAATGCCGAGAGCGAACTGTCGTTTGCCAACGCCACGGTCCGCCTCAAATCGAGGGTAATTTCGGTTTGTTGGGCGAAAACAGTTGATAGGCTCAACCAGCCCATAACCGCGAAAAGGAATAATAAACGGGTATATTTCATACGATTATTTTATTTTTTTTTTATCAAGGTGTATGGAACTCGCGATAATCATGTTCTGTGGGTGTAATGATTTGGATGCTCGTTTCATATTTTATGTCATTTTAGTCAGAGCCGAGAGCCGAGAATCAGGACATGAACTTTACACTTTATTTAATTATCACATTAATCTTCCTAAGGCGGAATCCTCCTTCACTCCTGTTTTCCTTTCTTAATTCTACCCTCGTAATTCGTAATTCATAATTTTCTATATATCGCCCAATACACCAACGGTACCACAAATAAGCTCACCAACATTCCTATAACCATTGTACCAATCATACCGATGGCTAGTGGTTTCTGCAATTCTGAACCCAAATCGAACGAAAAAAGTAGCGGCACCATTGCCAGAATGGTTGTGAGCGAGGTCATAATGATGGCACGCAAACGCTTCACACCAGCCGTGTGGATGGCTTCCATCAGGGGAATGCCCTGTTTACGCAACTCGTTAATCATGTCGAGTTTGAGGATGCTATCATTGATTATAATCCCGCTTGATACAATCAGCCCGATGGCACTCATCAGGTTGAGCGTGTGTCCCGTTGCCCAGAGCAATATAAGTGCGAAAGCAATATCTATTGGGATTTCGATCAACACGATCAGCGGCTGAAGAAAGTTTTCGAACTGCGACGAGAGGATAAAGTACATCAGCAGGATGGACACCAACAGGATTACCACCAGCTCGCCCAGCATTTTTTGGTTGGAAAAGAAACTGCCCGAGAACTGGGCTTCCCACGTGTTGTCTTTCCTGATAGCCTTTTCGGCATTTTTAATAAGCGTTTCAGGACGGTCAATATCGTAATAATTCATCGGAATGTACTCTCCGTTTTTGCCTGCCACAATGGTTTTGATGTCTTCGCCCCGGTGTACGCTCACGAGCGACTGCAAGGGAATCATCGTTTCCGAATTGTTTCGCGATGCGTTTGCCTGTACCAGTGTTTCGCGCAGCACCTGTTCCGCGGTTTGTTGTTTTCCGGCCAGCGATATGGGCAGGTACTGCTGGTAGGAACGCAACAAGGCAATTTGGTTTTCACGGAAAGCGGTGCGCAGCGTGCGGTAAACCTCGCCGTAATCCACGCCGTAGAGCAGCAGCTTTTCCTTGTCGATGGTGATCGTTAGTTGCTGTTCAAGCGGTATACCCTCGGCTTCCAGGCCGGTTGCCGCCTGTAACTGCCGTTCAATGGCGCGGATGGTTCCGGCATCGGGTATTTCTTCGCGGTTGGCGGGGTAGAGTTGTGCCACCACATCGGCTTCCGACGTATCGAAAATCTTCTCAAAAACGTTTTCGGGTGGTGAGAACGTTACCACAGCTTGCGGATAGTTCATTCTGATCCAATCGGAAATGTGCAATTTCAGTTTCTCCACGTACGATGCTTTAGCAGTACGGAAATAGAGTTGTGCTTCGGAGGGCGACAGGTCATTCTCCTTGTCGAGCAGGTACTGCCGGTGTCCAACGTACCCGGCGTGTTCGGTGGTCATTTCGTCCGTCGATTCCATAAGGTTAAAAACGCGCTCCTTGTTCTCGTCCACGTGGATGTTTTCGTTCCATTCCACCATCGCTACTGTTTCGGTATGGTCGATATGCGGCATGGATGATCGTGGCATAATGCGGAACATCAGCACACATAACGGAACGGAAAGAATAATGAACAGAAACGTGGCAGTTTTGTGGCGGAAAATAAACTCTATTCCGCGGTCGTACCATCCGAAAGCCCATTTATCGGCCTGCCGCTGGGTGCGGGCAAATAGATCGCCCACCTTGTCCGGGCCTGTTTTCATGCCGTACACCAGTTTGTACAGCACGGGTAGCATAATAATTCCAGTAAAGTATGAAATGAGCAGCCCCACGCTTACGGCAAATGCCTGGGCAAAGAAAATAGCTCCGGCAATACCGCTCATGAACACCAGCGGAACGAAAACGGCAATGGTGGTGAGTGTGGAGCTGAGCACCGGCGTGATGACCTCGTTTGTTCCTTTCACACACGATTCTTCCAGCGAACAGCCCTGCATCCGGTACTGGTTTATTATGTCTGTTACGATGATGGCGCTGTCGATCATCATTCCCACGGCAAGGATCAGTCCCGAAAGGGTAATGATGTTAAGCGACTGCCTGAAGAGGTAAAAAAATATAAAGGTGGTGAGCAGTGCAGTTATCATGCTTATCCCTATAATTACCGGTGATTTGGCATCGCCCAGGAAAAGCAGAGCCACGATAAAAACGAGCAGTAAACCCAGCGTGAGGTTTTCCCGAAGGTTGGCGATAGTGTAGTCAAGCAGTTCGGTCTGGTTGCGGTTTACGGTGAATTGCACGTCGGGGTAGGTGCGTTCAAGGTCGGCGAGCGTGGCGTTGAGCGATTTCTTGAGGCTCTTCATCGTTTCGTCCGCCTGCTTGATGACGCCCAGCGTGACAGCGCGCTTCCCGTCGATGAGAGACATACCGGCTTCCGGTTGGCGCACCACATCTATTTTCGTCAGGTCTTTGAGTTGAAAAATGCGGCCATCTTTTCGCAGGTAGATATTACGCACATCTTCAGGCGTACGCAACAGCGACGAGAACTTGATGTTGTACTCGTAGTATCCGTCGCGCACGGTCATGCTTCCGGGTTCAATATTGTTGGCTGCCAGGGTATTTTCTATATCATTTAAACTTATTGAGGCAGATTCCAGCCTATTCAGGTCGGGCACGATTTGAAGATGCCGGTACATCAGTCCGGTCATATCGGCCATTGCCACTTGGGGCAGCTGCTCTATGCGGCGTTTCACCACGTTGTCGGCAAAGTCGGACAGGTCGAGGAATTTCTGTTCGTCGGTTGGCGTATAGGGTTTGTCCTCCTTCAGCGTGAGGTTCAGGTAGAACACGGGAATATCCGTGGCGCTGGCCTTGATCACGCGAGGGCGGCGCAAATCGCGCGGCAGGCTGTTCATCGCGGCATCGATTTTCTCGTTAACCTCGATAAACGCCAGGTCCGTGTTGGTGCCATAGTCGAATTTCAGCCGCACAATAGCGGAGCCATCGCGGGCTTCGCTGCGGATGTCGCGCAGCTTGCCAGTCTGCATCAATTGTCGTCGTATCGGTTTTACTACGGTATTTTCCAGTTCACGCGCGGACATATTGTCGCCCGTTACCTGCACGGTAATTTCGGGAATGGCAATATCGGGCAACAACGACACGGGCAGCGTGTTGTAGGTGATGATGCCGATAATCACACAGGCAAGAAATACCATGAGGACGGCGATGGGGCGGCGGAGGAGGAACTTTATCATTGGCTGAATTGTAATTCATATTTGACCATTATTGGCTCATATGTATTTAAGTCTTGAGATATAGTAAAAAGAGTTTTATTATCTTCTGTTACAAAAAAATCGTAAAAAGGAATATTCGTTTGATAGTTTTTTAAAAAATTGCCATCCCAGTCATAAACTTCTAGTTCATCATTATAATAATATGGATAACCCTTAAAATCAGATATGCTTTTTTGAACTCCTTCTTCATCTTGATATGTTTTTAAATGTACAAAAATATATGTAGAAGTTGTAAATACATTCATCCCCCTAAAGCTATTAAATTTTATTTTAAAATTTAAGTTATCGTCTCTTTTTTCAAAAATCGGATAGAATCCATAGATTAATTTTCTGTTGGTTATATCAGTATTTAATAAATCAATAATTTCTAAATATCTACCAACTCCACAAGCAAACAATATTTTGTCATTATTTTTAAAAATACGCGAGTTACTGCAATAAAGCATTTGTTTTGGGATATTAGGACCTTTATAAGAATCATTAATCCAATATTCTAAACTTGTTTTGGAATTGGTTTTTAAATTAATCAATGTTAGTAAGTTCCGAGAATTGTAGTCGCCCCCTAAAAGTAAAATTTTATTATTATCAAACCTCACAAAACATCCTCCGTAGTTAAATGGGTTTATCCATTTCATATCTTTATCAAGGAGACAATTTGTTGTCTTTTTTCTAAATAGAGAGTCTATATTTATTGTTGATAGTTTTGTCATCATCCCATCTGAGTTTATAATGTCAAAAATCTCTTTATCTGCATAATATGACGTATTATTGAATTCATTTGGACCATTACCTCTTGGAATTGCATTCCCTATCTTAACTAAATCACTACCATTTATTAATTTATAAGCAACAACTAATGAGTCTCTTGAAAATGAATTCATAATCATCATACTATCTTTAATCGTAATAAAAGATTTTCCCTCTAAACTATTAACTTTTAAAATATGACCATATAGTTGTTCCGTTACATTTTTCTTGTATTTTTCTTTCTTCTCTTTTTCTGAGCAAGATGCCAAAATAAATATCAAGAGAAATAAAATAATTATATTTGTTAATTTTTTCATCTTTAATAGATTATATCATTCGTTAATATGTAAAAGTGCATAAAGTTTTTAGAGTACTTACAAAAAACATTATGTACTTTTAAGTTTGATTGACTTAACTGGGTCGTATATCATGAAATTCGATATGCATTAAAGTTCCACTAGCATCTTGACAAAGAACCTTACACTTAGATTTATCTTCCATTTCGCACGGAATTTGAAGGGGTTGTTCAGGTGTTGCCAATGCTTCAACATTACTCAAAGCCAAATTTGAAAGAGCTGTATCTTTATTCACACTCTTGTTAATTCCCATTCCTGCAACTGTTACCAATGCAATTGCGAAAATACTGCTTAAAACTGTTTTTTTAGACATAATAAATAATTGTTTAGATTGATTTATAAAAAAATTCCATTATTGTGCTATATGTATCCTTTCAATAGCTCAAGCCCATCAATAGCTCAAGCCCATAACTTGTGATGTTTGTCTGTTTTTTCTTTGTTGCCTGTTACCTCCTTTTTTATGTGTTTGTAAAATCAATTTAAATAAAACAAAATCTTTCCTTATAATAAAAAATAAAAGTGTAAAGATTCTGTTTCAATTCTATTTTGTCATCTAATCCAACTAATCTTCTACCACCTTCACCGGCGACTCGTGCGCCAGGTTGATGTTCCCGCTCACGATGATCTGGTCGCCCTCTTTCAGCGTTTCGCTCGTGATGGTGTATTCCGTGGCGTTTTCCAGACCCGTCTGCACGTAATTCCAAACGGCCTTGCCGTCCACCACGTTAAATACCACCTGTTTTCCGGTGCGCAACACCACGGCGGTTTTGGGCACTACCCACTGCTTACCTGCCGAGCGGAACGTGCTCACCCGCACGTTCATCCCTTCCACCAGGCGGGCGTTGTAATTCACGGCAGCTTTTATCTGCACCATTCCGTTTTCGTTTACCCACGGGTTGATTTCCGAAACACGTCCGCTTACCTCCAATCCGGGCATCGAAAAAGGAACGATTTTCATGTTATCGTCAATGTTAATAAAGCCAAGTTCGTTTTCCAGCACGGTAAACTGCACTTCGAGGCTGCGTGTATCAATGATGTTGCAAAACACTTCGCTTGGAGAAGAGAGCGTATGCGGTTTGGCAAACAGGTTGGCTATGACACCGCCGATGGGCGCGGTGAGCGTGGCGCGCTGCAAATCGTGCGTTGCCATATTGAACTGCGTTTGCGCCGAATTGAATCCGCTTTTTACCCGTGCAAGCTCCATCACATCTGTCGGAACTTTATTAAGGCTGTCTAATTTGTAACCTTGCCCGATAAGTACGTCTTGCATCTCCAACCGACTTCGGTCTAACGCATCTTTTGCCTGCTCCATCCGATTATTAATGGAGTAGGTGTCAAGTATAGCGATGCGCTGTCCCTGAGAAACTCGTGAACCATTTTTTACGAATATCTGTGAGATGGTTTCTGAGGTTTGAAATTTGAGTTCCGCCACCGTGCGTGCCGATATTTTTCCGTTACTCACCAATTCGTGTTCAAAATCTACTGTTTTGAGCGTGATGGCGGTTACTTCCGCCGGAGCGTCGGGCAACAGTTGTTGGACGGTTTCGTCGGGCTTTTTTTTCTTGTCGGCTTTACACGATGTGAATATGAGAAGCGATATTACCATTATAATGGTTGTGACGATACAGAAAATGTGTTTCATTTTGTTCAGCGTATAAATTTTTTACAAATATATAAAAAATCGGCAATCTACGAATAAATCGTAATGTTTTTATTCTTTGTTTTTTAAATGCGTATTAATATTAAATTTTAGCTTTCAATTTATACAATATGATTACCGGATTTTCGTCTTCGTTTAATAAATTGACTAATTTTTCTAACTCTTGTTGGCGTTTAGGGCATTTTACTTTGATTCCCTTCTTTTTATTTTCAGTATAAACCTCTTTTAGCTTGGCGGGAAGAATGCTAACAGCAATATAATCAGGATTGATAGCATTCAATTGCGACAATTTGTATCCACCATCCACATCGTTTTCCCAACCTCCACCAACAAGTGTCCCATATTTGCTCACTTCATCGGGATATTGCGTCCAAGATTTGGTTTCGTGCGAATGTTTATCGTAATAAACCAACAAACGTTTTTTATCCAACGAAAAAGACGCCAACAGATAACCATCGGTTTCACAGCAACTTAATCCATCAATAAAATTACTCCTTTCCGCTTCCAACAGACGAATGTCTTTGAATGCTTCCCGGTTGATTTTATATTTGCCCTGATGCAGGATGTATCTTGGCGTAATAGTATTTTTGCTTACGGAATACACGGTGTCGGTTACACAAGTGTGTACGCAAACCGTGTCCCCATACCACCATATCGTGGGACTGTGCGCCATTCCTTTTGGATAATACGGCTGCAATTTCTTCAACTGCACCGTATCGCCTTTGTCATTGAGTATCCCGGTTACAAAAAGATTTGGGTCATCCATGGCAATTCCGTGATGCAGGTTAATGACAAACCGATTGGTATCGGACATGTTTATTTTGAACACTTCGTCGGAAACGGGCAATGAACTCAGGTAGTTTCCTTGAACATCATATCGAAGTATTTTGCGGTTGAAGTTGCTGTTGATGGCTACGACGGTGTCGAGCAGGGTGGAAGAACGAATGCCCAGATGCTCTGTAGGGCCTTGTCCTTTTTTCCCGATTTCGCGCAGGAATTTCCCTTGCCGGGTATAACAAAGCAATCGGTCGGGAACTTCCAGAAGCAGGTACTTATCGTTTATCGACACTCCAAAAATGGTGCCGACGAGCGAAGCGGGATATTCCGGACGTATGTATTCGATACTTTCTATAAAATCACTCATTTTCATCGGCTCAGTGGGCGATTGAACGGCCTTTTCCAAATCGATGACGGGAATGGGGTTTTCAACAACTTGTAAAGGATCTCGGTGCTTACTGCCTGTACATGCAATAAAAGCGACAGAAATTATCAGAAAGAAGAGTTGTTTTTTACTCATTATGGTGATCTTTTAACGTAAAAACTGTTCTCATTTCAATTTTATTTTCACCACAACCGGATTACTGTCTTCGGTGAGAGACATAAAAGGCGGTTTTGAACCGTCTTCGTTAATTCAGGGCTTGTTATATCAGTAATAAACAGCATTTTCACACATAAATCCTTATCAAGAATGAAAAAATATGGTTTTGTTTCTATCTCATACAGAGGAAAATCATCTTTTTTATGAAAACTAATAACCTCCTTACCGTAGTAATTGTCTTTAAAACGTTGCTCTATATCAGCAATACATAAAATGTTTGGATTGATTTCGAAATCAGGAAAAAACTCCTTTACATCATTAAAAACTGCTTCAACACATGGCCGGCACATATTCTGGTTTAAACCTAATACTAATTTGGGTTGATCTGTAATAGAAAGAATAGGAATAATGTTTGCGTCATTTGATCCCATGTAAATTGATGAGTTACCTATATTGTATTGTTCATATTTAAATCTATTGATCGTTATTCTCTTGTATTCATCAAACATGAATTCGATGCTTTCCAAGTGTTCCAGCTCGTGTCTTACATTATTTAACTCATTCTTATGAAGTTGGACTAGTAATAACAAAACGACATTAAATAGCAAAAAACATATTGCAATACATAATAAAATAATGGACTTTATTTTATTTTTCATTTGAACCAGTATTTAATTAATATAGGATTTTCTTCCATTTCAGATTTCAACAATTTTTCAAAAATTTCTTTTTGTTTGCTATCCAGCATCTCTTTTGTAATACGCTTTTCGAGATCAACCCATTGACAGGGCATCAAAACATATTCATCCGTAACAATTATCTCCTCACCTCGATATGAATTAAACTGAACTTTTTCGGTAAATTCAGAAATATATTTTGACTTTCCGCTCGCCCTGTCGTATATCACATTTACTTTGTCTTCCAAATCAATTCTTGAAAGCGAGGCAAATACATATTTACTGTTATGTCTTACTGAGTGTATCAGGTAAGGAAATTGATCGAATAATTCTTCTACACATTTAGATAGGGATCTTTCTGATTCTTTTGAGAAAACAGCAGTTTTTCCTTCCCTAGTATACGTGCCAAAATCGAATCGAAAAGCGGCTTCAAGTTTTCTACTACCCATTTTGTATACTATAGGATGAACAGGTCGAAAAAAAAACCAATCTCCTCGGTACTGATATGGATTATTCGAAAAACTACTCAAACGCCTATTTTCTTTAAATTCTTGATGTAACAACTTTTGCTCGTCAAGGTTAAAATAAATAATTTTTTCAGGTTCGAACATTGTATGAAAAACATGCGTTTGTTCATCTATGGCCGCAAGGGTATGAGCAATGCGAAAGCCGGGAAAAGTGATTTGTTTTATTTCAATATAGTTACCCGATAAATCATAAACATGCACCTTACCATATGGTTCGAGTATCTCAAGTTTCCCTGAAAAAGGATTGATATTGAAATCTTCTATAAATACATATTCTCCGACGCCTTGCCCCCTTTTCCCAATTTTATATAGAAATTTTCCCGTTTCATCAAACACAAAAATAATGCATTGATTCTTATCCAATGCATAATATTTATCTTGGTAAACAATCATTTTCATAATACCTGCAATAAGAACGTCGGACGAAGTTTCCAATGGAATTAACTCAATGGAACGAAAATAATCGAAAAGAGAGACTTTCTCCGGACGGTCCAGATCGACGAAAATAGCACCATCTGTCTGTGGCTTTTGCTTACACATTGTGAAGAATACCACAATCAAGAGTATGAATACTTTCTTCATTATTGCTTATCAAATTAAAATTCTAAAAAGATGTTCGACGTTATTGGCACCGAACATCTTTTTGTATTGTTATTATAATGGACAAATAGAAAATGGATCTCCATTTGCTCTGCATGGACAAATCAAATTACCAGTAAATTCATGACATTCTTTCCCATGACAATGTCCATAGTCACATGTGATAGCAGGTGAGCACCGACAGGCATCAACCTGCTCACCACAGACTGAACAATATAGAGTCTCCCCACGAGCAAGAGCTTCCATGCTAGCCAAAGAGAAGTTTATATTTAATCCGTTATTAAATGCAAGTTTCAAATTCAAAGCAGCCAAGACAAATAGTGCTGCCGTACATATAAAAAGTATTTTCTTTTTCATGAATTTCAGTTTTAAAATTATTACTTTTCCTGATTCGTTTATTAGTTTGCCATATCTATCCTTTCAATAGCTCAAGCCCGTAGCTTGTAATGTTTGTTGCTTATAACTCATTTCATTAAATTGACAGATAATGAGCAACATATATTGTCGCTGTTTGTTCTATAGGTCACAGAGAAAGTAACTACAAATCAATAAACTTGAAACCACTAAGAAAATCAGTAAAATATAATAGAAATGTCTCATTCGAAATATAAGCGTTGTTGTTAGAAATATGTATCTATAATTAAAAGGTTTATAAGAAAATTTACGGATTCAATCTGCTTACGCTGAATAAGATAAGTAAATATGTTTATTTTTCAACTTTAATTTTCAGCAGTATGTCATTCTCTTCTATGTTCGTTTTTAACAATAGTTGATCTCGTTCATCAATTTTGCAATAAACTGATTGACTGTCTACAAATATAGGCCATACATTTATTATTTCATCATTTAAATGTATAGGAGCGCCATATTTGTCATTAACCGAAGAAGCAATATTTCTATATAACAACTTGCTCGTTTCAATATCCCAAATGTCTTGATATAATTTATTATTATAATAAAAAGTCATAAAATATAAATTGTTGATTATTAAACCATAATCGTTGGTTATATAATTCTTGAATTTATTGTTTTGGGAAA
Source organism: Proteiniphilum propionicum (assembly GCF_022267555.1). Lineage (NCBI taxonomy): Bacteria > Pseudomonadati > Bacteroidota > Bacteroidia > Bacteroidales > Dysgonomonadaceae > Proteiniphilum > Proteiniphilum propionicum. Next base: position 3,006,164 of record NZ_CP073586.1, on the reverse strand, counting down.
CATCAGAAAGTATTTCAATTGGGATGGCTAGCCTTCCTTTTTCAATAAAGAAGTAAGGTTGCACTTTATTTGGGTATATTTTATAAATGGTATCCGAAGAGATCGGTTTAATACATTTAGTATGATTGCTTTGTATAAAATCATTAATTAAAATATATCCCCTGTCAGCATAATTTTCATTATTAAAATTTGTGCCAATGAATTCATTCACGATATTGAAAGAATGATCCAAAATACCTACTAATTTACTCTTATTAGCATAAGGTGAATAACTGACTACATAAAAGTTATTATCTAAATCTGTAATACTTCCTATATTGTCAATTGTAATTTCTCCGAGGTATCTTCCATTAAGTTGATACTCCAACATCTTTTTCTTAAACATATCGTGGATATAGAATGTAGAGTCAATTGAATTGTAAACAACATTTGATATGGAATTATATTCGTTCGGACCCTCTCCCTTAGAATTTATTTTAAGTTTAAATTTTCCGGTTTGGTCGAAGAAAAAGATCATATTATTATCTAATAAGCATATATACTGGAGAGTGGTGAATTTTATATTAACATTAGAAATTAAGGAACTGTCAGTAGTCTCAAGCTTAATTATCTCTTTGTATCCTGCCATTTGATCCATTAAAAAAGATCTTTTCTGTTTGTCTATATTTTCGTATACTTTTAATGTTTGTAGATTTCCCTTATCATTGCTTTTAGTACATGATAGAATAAGAAATACTAATATATATAAAATAATTGGTAATTTTTTCATTTAATTCACAAAATTAATTTTAATGATTCTTCTGTTGGAGTTTGAAATTTTATTTGATCTATCTTTCCATTCTTAATTTTTAAAATGCAGGGATATATTTGTTTATCTTTTGGATAGGCAGAAAGGTAAAGTTGTATTGGTGTTTACATCTATTTTGTATTTAAGATCTTTCATTGAAATAATATTAGTAAAAATAAAGATCATTAAACTTCTCCCCTTCCTTAGACAGTTTCTATTCACATCGAATAATATCTATCAGATTGGAAGTTCCTATGAGAGTAAATCAGCGAAATTATATAAAACAGCCTATCTGTTAACAAGAACAAGAAAACGTATTGAGACACTTTTTTCACAATTGTGTGATCAATTTATGATCCGTCGAAACTACGCCAAGTCTTTTGACGGCTATAAAACAAGAATATTGTCAAAAATAACATCAGTTACTGTTATTCAGATGATTAATAAACTTTTAAACAGAAATATAAACAACTAAAAAACGCTCATAGTCTAAATGCACTACGGGTTGATTTATTATTTTACAAGTCGATTTCAAACTCTATCAGGGTAGGGTCTGGCAAGTTAGATATTGCATATATTTTTTTATCATTTGGAAGGACTGCAATATTGTTAATAGGAACGTCTAAATGATAGTGTACTACAGGATTTCCTTCCCAATCAAAAACATATATATCTTTAGCTTCAAATGCTCTTTCTCTTAATTCTGATATTTTGTTACCCGAATATAAAGAATAAATATATTTGTCTGTCACATAAATATCTCTAAAGGCACTGATGCCTTCTCGGGTTAATGGGCTAGACATACCACCACCTTCATTCTGCACAGTGTATTGCGGATAGTCACAAATTAATAGAAAGTTTTGATTAATTGAAGTTTCATTGACATTGTAAATCCCAAGAATAGTTCCATAGTGAGAAGCATATACAATTTTGTTCTTATCGGGACTAATATTTAATACCCCTTGGTAGGCGAGGGCAATATTTCTATGATCTATTTTTTCGCTCTTTTTCCCTTTTTCTATTGGGTAATCCATAAATGAATTTATTTCATTCCCATAAACATCAATTAACTTAAACATGTTAAACGTGTATAAACCTAAACCAACATAATTATTATACTTCGTAGGAAAAACCGTTGAGTGGGATATTGAATTAAAAGACAATAGTTTTTTATATGATACTTCTTTTTTTTTCAATGAATCAAGATCTATTAATTTCAGGGAGTTATCTAACAAATCATAAGATAAGAAATCATGAGATGAAGAATAAATTAAAGATAGAGGATGCAAAAATTCGTTAGGCCCCTGCCCTTTGAGACCAAGATTGCTTATATAATTATTATTTTTTATATCAAAAAGATGGAACATTCGCTCGTTCTTGTAGTCCAGAGTAATTAAAAAAGAATCTACTATGAGCATCTTACCAGAACTCCCAATAATATAAGTTGAATCGTTTATTATTTTTTTATGTTTTACCGTTTCTATATTTTTAAATATATCATGTAAGGATTCGGTTTTGTTTTTACACGCAAATAAAACAGGGAAAAATAAAATAATTACAAAATAATTCTTCATTGTTTGTTATTTGTTATTTGTTTTGAGTTCAAAATTCAATATCTATCTAAACATAAAAATACTGTAATCTGTAAACAATGCAAACCCCGGGGTTACTGATTAGGAAATTATGACTATTTATCTTTTCACAGGCAACCCAGCGACGATATTTCAGCGTAAAAGAAATCCATTCTTTGGCCTAGGATTATCTTGTGGGTTGGGTTTCCAAACTTCCGGCTATAAAGCATTTTGCACCAGATTGAATCTGCTTGCAGACGCTTTTCAATTCCTGGCCGTTTATCTTATTGTTTCATTTAAGCCAACTGATTGCAATTCGGAAAATTCATTGCTTGACTCCTTTTCCCATTTTTACCTGCACTTCAAAGAACAGAAAGGTAAAAGTTGCACTAGAGTTAACCACTAAAGGGTATTGTGTCTCCAAAAGCAAATTTTATTACGGATGCAAGTTGCACGCCTTAAACCATTCCGGTTCCGAAAGCATAATAATAACTCCCGCAGAGGATAATGACTTAACGGTTTTTAAACAGGCTTAAGATGAAATTTATGGTAAAACGTTTTTTGCCGATAAAATATATTCCGACTTCGAATACTTTAACCCGAAGAAAAAGGCATCTCAACAAATTGAAATGCTTACTCCCGTTAAAATACTCAAAGGACAATCTGAAGAACTTAAACAAGCAGACAGAGCTTTTAATGAACTGTTCTCTACGGCTGTTTCAAAAGTAAGACAACCTACCGAGGCTTTCTTCAATCGGCTAAATGAAAAAACAAATATTCAAGAGCGATGAAAGTCAGATCTCCTAACGGATTATTATTAACGAGACGGGGATCATTTCATAATCCATTTCTTTATAAACAGTTTATTTTCAGTATTTCATATCGAAATGATTATAAAAAATAAGACGTCGGGTTAATAGTACACATATTTGGAGATTTGGCTATCGCTTTCTTATATCTTATTTTTTAACTCTGGGTTCGCATAAATAATATTAAGCTAAACTTACATTTATATTTGTTTCCTTTTTTTAAATCTTCAGTATAGACGCTTTAGAATAATAGATATTTGTTGTCACAAAACAGTGTTGATAAAGAAATTAATCTAAGCTTAATACAATACTAGAGATAAATTAATTTAAGTGAGAGAAAGAAAAAATTTATTTTTTTTCTCACTTTTTTAATGTCATTGGTATGCCACACCGAAGCGGATTATTCCTTCATCTGGGTGGTACTGACAAAATGGCATTGGCCATATTAACATACAAGGTATTTCAATTATTATTTCTCCTTGTGCTAATGCTTCGATGTTGTTCAATGTTAAATTTGAAAAATTTAATTTATTGAGATTAATTTTGCAATAAAAGAATGATGCTATAACCAATGATATAGCTAAAAAACTGCTAATAATATTTTTTTTCATATTTTCTTTATTAGGTTATTGATTTAAACAATTATCGGTTTATGTCCTAAATATCTAATTCCGTTTTGCCAATCTGTACGGCATGTAACGTCATACGGAGGAAAGCAATCTGTAGTACCTCCTCCTTCACCTTGTGCTAATGCCTCAACATTAATTAAAGCCAAATTCGAAAGATTAGCATTGTTGTTCACACTCTTGTTAATTCCCATTCCTGCTACTGCAAATAATGCAATTGCGAAAATACTGCTTAAAATTGTTTTTTTAGTCATAATAACGTCTTTTTTGATTTATAAAATACTGTTGTTGTGCCATATCTATCCTTTCAATGGCTCAAGCCCGTAGCCTGTGATGTTTGTCTGTTTTTTTCTTCGTTGCCTGTCACCTCCTTTTTTATGTGTTTGTAAAGGGTAAAAATAGAATTTTATAATGAATCAGCAATAAATCATAACTCATTTATAACTCATTTCGCTTAATTGTCATGTAATGAGCAGTATGTATTGTTGTTCTCTTTATCGGGCACAAAGAAAGCAAGTGCAAATTAATAGAATAAAAACTCATCCTCCTAAAAAATAAAGTGTTAAGATTCTATCTCAATTCTGACATCCGGTTCATTCAATTTTTTTCAGTATTCGCTTCCATCGGATTTTACCGGAATAAGGCTCTTTTGATTTCCAAATAAAGGCGGCCTTACCCACAATCAGATCATCGGGGAGTAAGCCCCAATAACGGGAATCCTGCGAGTTTTCTACTTTGTCGCCTCCCATAAAATAATAATTGTGCGAGAAAATATACGATGGAAGCGGAGTTTCATTGTCCCACAATGTATCTTTGCTGAGGGTAAGCGGATAACCTTTCTCCCACTCTATTATTTTTTTATATAAAAGGCTGTTTGTTCTCTCCAACACTATTTTATCTCCTTTTCGGGGGATGTACAGCGGCCCGAAATCTTTGATATTCCAGTTGAGCGTGCTGTCCCACGGGAAGGTGTGAAACACGCCTTCGGGCAGTTGTTCTTTTGTTGTTCGGCTCAATTGTCGCTCCGCCCCGATGTTCCCGTATCTTTTGCCCGTGTCGGCATTTATCACGTAAAACCCGTTGATTATCCGGAGCGTGTCGCCGGGAACTCCGATGCAGCGCTTGATAAAGTATTTCGACATGTTCATCTCGATCTTGTCCCATGTGTTGGGATGGGGAATATGGAAGACAACCACATCGTTGTTTTTAACCCGGGTATAGCCGGGCGCACGCCTGATATTTACCTTTTTCCCTTCCACGGCATCGAACAGATCAAACAACCGGGCACCATACGCCAGTTTGTTTACCAGCACGTAATCGCCGGGAATGATTGTCGGCTCCATGGAATCGGTGGGGATTCTGTACGAACCGAAAACGAATACGCGCAGCAGGATGAAACCAAACACCAGAATTGAGCTGTAGTAGAAGATATTCAGCCCGATATTGCCGATTCTTTTTATTACTTTTCGTTGTTCACTTTTCATCTTCAATTTCCTTGCTTTTCAATATTTTCTTTACTTCATCGCGCATCTCATTGATGGCCGTCGAGTGTACCTTGGGTTCTTTTTCCAGAACCGCATGAGCCGCCCGTTTCATTTTTTGCGGTTGATAGTTGGCGGAATCGGCATAGAGCTTCGTGAGCAGGTAATAGGGATAAATTCTTTCGGGCAGCAAATATGTCGAGTTTAAATAGCACGTCTCGGCTTCCTTGTATTTTTTCATTTCGTGGTAATTGCGTCCTTTCACGTTGTAAAACATCGGGTCGCAACTTAATTGGAGTCCGCGTGCCAGGACGCTGTCGGCCTTTGCATGCTGTTTCACGGCATTCAGTGTAACCGCATACTCAAAAACAAATTTTTGGTCGTGATTTAACCTTGGATAAAGCTGGGCATACCCATCCATCACACTTTGGTATGAGCGCATATTATAGAGAGGACGGATTTTGGTCCACTCTTTTTTTGCTTGGCTATAGAGTTGCAGTTGTTTCAGACAAAGCAGCGTACAGGCAAAGAGTACAATTAAAAATAAAATAAAATTATAAATGTTTCGCTTTGTTTTTTTCTTTCGATGAGCTTTCTCTGTTTTTGAAACGCAAACCGAGCCAAGCAGTACCCACATTACCAGAAATTCCCATAAATAATAGGGATAAGAGGCAAAGGCAAAAACGGATAATGTTAAAAAACTTCCGGAAGCACCGATTTGTTTGTTTCGTATGCCACTTCGAATGATGAAAACGGTGAGGAGCAAGAACAGGATGCCGCCCAAAACGCCCTGTTCGAGAAATATTCGCAAGTATTCGTTAAAAGCGTATTCGGGACTTCCGGCGACCTGTTTTTCGGTTTCGGAACCTATTCCGCTTTTAAAGTAATCCATTTGTGCCTGAGCATAAGCTGCTGGAAAACCGCCCAATCCAACGCCTTGCACGGGCGACTCTCTTATCGCCAGCGCGGTTATTTTCCACATGAACAAACGCCCGTTGGCAGAATCTTTTTTAAGGTGGAAAATACCGTAAATACTACCCATAAAAAGAACGGTGATTATTGCCGCAAGCGAAATGACTTTCCCCGGGTGTTGTTTCTTGAAATTTTTCAGCTTCGCTATTGCTTTTGTATCAAATAACACTACCAGAAGGCACCCAATAATTGCCGCAATCCACGCCGTGCGGCTCAACGTGGCGGGAAAAACCAACAAAAGAACGATGCCAACGGCAAGGAAGAGATATTCGAGAATTCTGTTTTTTTTCTTATATATGAGCCAAAAGTGTAATGCTAATGGAAACATCAGGGCAATAAACCCGCCGTAAGGGCCTGGATTGAAAAACGAGCCGGTGGTTTTGAACAAAAAATGCTTGGACGGAAGAAAATTGTAGAGCTGTCCCAAGCCCCAAATGGCTTCAATTAAGCCAATTAATAAAATAGTATAGATTACATAATTTGATATAACCGGAAACAAAAACATACATATCCTGCAGAAATACCATAATATTCCTAATTGAAGAATCATAAACAATGATAAAGGTGCAAGATTCGCTTCATTGTTGTAATTCACGGTTATTGCAATAATAAAGGCTAGCACTAATAAGTCGCTAACCATACCGGTATATATGAAACGCTTAATTATATTCATTTAATGCCATAAAACTTCATTGTTCCTATGAATAAAAGGCCTTGACCCCGGCCTGTTGTTTCTATCCGGATGTTTTAAAATAAATAATGCGTTTTTCGGAACATCCTTAAAAACAACATGTTTATTCGAACCCTTTTGTTTGCCGAGCGACTCCCATCCGTTGTTCCAATAAAACAACTCAAACTCCAAATTCTCCTTTAATCCTGCTTCAAAATAAGGTGTAAAATGAATAGCGGTGATAATATAATTTCCACTTAAATCAACATCAACGAAATCCTTATTGATTTCTTTTTTGTACCCTGTCGCTTTATATTTATCAAATATATTTTCAACACTTTCTCCGTTCTGTGTTATATCTGGTGGATTTATGAACTTAATTTTTTCTATTTTCTTTTCTACCCCATTTTCATTATAATAAAAAGATAAGTCGCTAAAGGCAATTTTTTTATAAGGTAAAGTAATGCGCAAATATCTAACGCTTTTATTTAATGACAATCTTAATTTGTCGCCATATATTTCTATTGAATCAGGGAAAACACAAAGAGTGTCGGATGGCTTGAATGCTAAATTGTTGCTGCCCACGATGATAGTTTGGCTTATGCTTATATTATTCCATTTATTGCCATAATGAAGTGGTGCACCGGCATAATGTTTAACATAAAGATCCTCTTTATTGTGTATATTTGAATCAAAGTATTCTATGTCTCCTTCTTGATTTAACAAGAAGGGACTTCCCGCGTAGGTTAAATTCCCATTTATATAATAGCACGGCAAATAGACCACATCTTTTCCCATGCCTTCAAAAACAACTTTCTCATTTTTAATTTTTCCCCATTGCACGGGTTGCCAGTTTTGAAAGTTCCACACACACAAATATGCAAAGTGAGTGTTTTTGGGTGTTTCAGACAAACGAACTGTTACATTAACTGTATCAAAATATTCGTGTGATACATCCTTTTTTTTGATGTTTCTAAAAAGCTGAGGAATATCGTCCGGATGTACTTTTTTATCGGTAATCGGACCTTCGGGAAAGTTCTTAAAAGATTGTCGATATACTTTAGCTAACCTGAAACGCCCCCAATCATAATCAAATGTTTCGTTGTTGTAAATTTGTTTGTATTTCCATCTGTCATTATCCCAAAACGGTTCAAAAGCATAAGATTTCCCGCCCTTAATCAATACGTTCCAGGTATGATTATTATTCCGGTTTCCCCAAGCGGGTACAAAATCCACGGCAACCGCCATACCCAAGGAGGAAAACAGCAGCGAGTTGTACCAGCAACGGTGTTCGCACAACCCGTGGCGGAGGTATTCGAAAGTGGATGCGGAGGGAACAGGAATTTGCGTACCCCAAAATTGGGAGTGTGTAAGATGCCGGTATTCATAGAGCAACGAATCGGCTTCGTTTATCATATCATTTCCGGGTTGTGTAAAATATTGCTCTTTGTGCCTGTTATAAAACTTTTCCCGCGCGTTATCAATTATCAACCCATTTGATCGCCTATATGGAAGGATATACTCACAGAATTCGTCAAAGTTACAGTCTTTACTATACACGTTTTCTTGCCACGCCTTGAAAGCCAGATCAATCTCGGAAATCAGTTGTCCGGCTGATATGGTTTCCAAGTCCAATTGAAGGGGCAAGTTGCGCAATTGCGGATTCCGGGTAGAAAAAGTGTGCCAGAGGCTGTCGATTTTTCTTCCTCTATCCGCGTTCATGGTATAATTGTATTCCTTGGCCAACGCACCATATTCACCATAAAAAGGAGCACATAAGTTTAATATCTCCCTGTTTTGAGAAAAAGATCCGTACATATTTGTTATAAGGAATCTGGCGGCTTTAAGCTTTAAAATATCATCTTTATAATGGTCAAGTACTTTTTCCAATTCTTTTCTATTGTTTCCGGCAAGTTCGAGGCAATTTTTCATTGAACGGCTTGCATCGGAGACACATCCCCCGAAAAGCAACAAGCCGAAGGTTGTATATCCGAAAAGAAATGTATATTTAAATAACTTTTTTATCATACCTACCACCATACCTGCCGATTTTTCTCATACGTAAATATCCTGTTTTCTTTTCCTTCTGTTGTACATTTCACATACAATAGCGCATCTTGTGGAACATTATTAAAGACAAGATAATAATCTTCTGCTGTTTTCACACCCAGCGAAACCCATCTCCTATCCCAATAAAACAATTCGTAATCCAAATCTTTTATGATGTTGTTTTTATCATTTCGGGGACAAATTCCCAACGCGTCAATGGTAATTTCCTTTCCAAAATCAAATCCTATCCACAAAGGTGTTGCTTTGTTTTTGGGCTTAGGGAATGAGGCGAAACTAAGAATATTGTCATCAAAGAGTTTGGCTGTCTGGACGGTATCCAGTAATATTTCCGATATTATTTTCTTATCCTCAATTCTTGTGAGGTCGCCTTTGCTATCCTTTGAGTAAAAATATAGCTCCGCCAAACAATCGTAGTTATTGGAGAACACATAGCGTAAAAAACGAGTATTTATGGGCTCTTTTAAATGATAGATTGTTGGGTACATTTCCAATTCATCAATAACAAATATGTTTTTTTTATTTTTAAAGCGCCTATCGGGAGCAACTTCAAAATAAGAGCCTAAATTCCATTCAAGCCAGAAATCCAAATCGGGACGCGTTAAATACTTGCGGATGACATTTATTTTTTCCGGATTTAATGTATCGGGCTTTAAATATTTTATATGACCTAATGAATCGAGAATAAAAGCGTCGTTGATGGGAGTAATAAGCCCATTGTTGTAAAAGACAGGTAAATAGGCGATATTTCGTCCCATTTTTTCGAACTCGTATTTGTTTCGTTTTATTTTTTTGCCCCAATGCACGGGCTTCCATTTATCCTCGTTGAATACGCATAAATAGGCATATTCGTTTTTTGCCGATTTTGCATATTTATTTTCAACCGCAATATCGGTTGTTTTAAAATATTCCGCTGAAACATCCGCGTAATTTCGTTGTTTGAATAGAGGGGGGGCATCTTCTGTATCCGGTCCTTTCTGGTTTATTTCATAGGTATATCTAAAAACTTTGGGCAGTCTTGACTTCATCCAATATTCATCCACCCATTCATTATTATAAACCTGCTTTGGTTTCCATTTGCCTCTACCTCCTGTTGATTCAAACGGATAGGTTTTACCGTTAATTAGGATGGTGTTCCATTCGTGTCCGCTGTTTCTGTTTCCCCAAGCCGGTACATAATCAATGGTGCAAGGCAATCCCAACGAGCGGAAAAGCATGGCATTGAACCAGCACCTTTCGGGGCATTTCGACATCTTAGCCTTTTCATAATCCGACAAACAGATAAATGGATAGTTGGAAATGGGTACCCAGTTGACCTGATAATCATTAATGAGCTCCATGACGGAATCAACCATTTCAACCGGAGATATATATTTATTATAATGTGTCTTAAACCGTTCTCTAAAATAACTCCGCCAATCTTCAATAATATAACCGTTTTTTATGCGGTACGGTAAAATGTATTGTTGAAATGAGTCGTAATTTATGCTGTCTTTGAAGATGGAGTTTTCCCAACTCTCAAATGCCTGTTTAATATCATTTATCAGATAATCGGAAGTTATAGTTTGAATATCTGGTGTTTTGGTGGAGTAAATTTCCGAAAATGAGGGATCAAAGTTTGCTTTATTCCACTTTTGATTGATAATGTTAAGAGCTCGTTGATTGCCTATGGTTTGTCGTAATGAATCCAATTCGTATAACAAAGGTCTGTATTTGCACAAATTAGTAGTATCAAATGAAAAGGATGATTCCATATTCACGATAAGAAATTTAGCAGCTTCAGATTGAAGATTGTTCCACTCTGAGTTGGACAATACTTTTTCTAAATTACCTTTGTTATTGCCCGACAGGATTAAAGTTTTCTTTATAAGAGCATTTCCTTTATTGTCCTGACAACTAAAAATTGTAACTATACAAAGTATTACAGATAATAATCTTATTTTCATTATAACGCTGTTTCTATAATAGATAAGGGTAATAAATAAAGGGAATTCTCTGGAACGTCCGGAGAAAAGAGCATAAACTTCGTTGTTGATCCACTTAATATCGTGATAATCGAAGTTAAGTGTCATACCGGTAAATTTTAATTTTACTTTAATCCACCCTTATCTTCAGAAGTTTTCCAGGTTCACCCAAAAAAAGACAGCCGTCTTTCATGGAAACCAAAGTGCCTAAAGATTCCAACGTATTCTTATCGACTTTAAACAATTTATGAGCTGACAGGTCATCATATCTGAATTTCATCACATAAAAATCATCTTTACAGAAAAAAGAAACAGCCACATCGTTACCATCCGAAAGCATATTTGTGGAATAAATCTTTCCATCTTCTGCGATACTGCGCATTAAATCCAGCGGGTTATCTTTTTTTACATCCGAAAAATCAGGCCACAAATTATTAAAATCCAGTTCACAAAGCACTTCGGCCTGTCCACCATGACATTTATAAATTCTCGGTTCAACAGCTGGCAAGTACAAAATGGTATCATTCGAAACTCTGGCAAACACATTATAGCTTGCAAATGTCACATTCTCTACTTCGCGAGGCACTGGCAAGACTGGTTTTCTGGAGTCTCCATCCACATATATCAGCTTATCCTTATTCGAACCATACGCCACATTACCACGGTCATACCACACACCGCCAGAGTTGCCACTCTCACAGAAGAAATGATTCGCTTGAGCCTCGGCATCGTCTTTATATAGGAATGTGAAATTCTGATCCAAATATATTCGCTGAGAGGTAGAATAGGTATCAAGAAGCACTACTCCTGAAGGTATGACGTTGAAATCTACAATACTAACAAATTCATTCGGCCCATTCCCTCTTTTAGTATATGAATTCACAAGCGCACCTTCCGAATCATACAGATAAAGACCAGGATCCTTCCATGAGTCCAGAATCAGTATCGAATCTCCCATCCATTCAAGTTTGGTTATATTTCCGGGGAAATGACTTGACAGGGAATCATTTAACATAAGTACATCAATAGATAATGCCGCCTCCTTCAATGGCAGGGCATCATCAAGACTTACACTAATCTTACCGGATTTCATATCTGAACCTCTTTTTGTGCAGGATAATATCATTAGTGACATCATTATACAAGCCACACTGACTTTTAATAATCTCATATTAAGTTTCATATAAATCTGTTTTTTGTTTTAAACTTATCAAATGGAAAGAGAATATATACTTTAATTCTCTTTCCATTTAAAATACAAGTTAATCATTCCGTTTTTATAATCATCCTCAAAACAGAATGATTAAACGTTCCCTCTATTTATGGATTACCATGGAGTTCCAGGACAGCTGGCACCACCATTAGGATCACATCTCCAATGGCTCGGAGAATAAACTGTCACAATCCATCTTCCATTGCCGATTTTACTTTGCGCCAATGCCTCCACATTCGCCAACGCCAAATCACTCAGATCGGCATTACCGTTCATACTTTTGTTCACTCCGAAACCTGCGGTTGCCAGGAGTGCGAGGGCGAACAGGCCCGAAAGAATTTTCTTCTTCTATAAATAAAAATTAAATTGTTAATAAAGATTTATTAAATCACCTCTTTTACAGAGGGTTTTTATTCTATATTCCCTTTTAGTCGTATAATCAGTGCTGAATTATCCATATTGCCATACACTGAAACGGTTTTATTGAAATACCCTCAATTGTCGGAATTGTACGTTATATTGACAGTTGTTGTACTATCCGGATGTACCGACTTTTTCTCATGATCAATATGCGTGTATAAAATTGATCATTAATTGTCAAAGATGTCATCACTTTAAATAATAAATAGCCAAAGCAAATTCTCCATTTCCAAGATGTTCTTTTACATCTAAGGGTAAATCACCTTCCTCTGACCTATCACTTCCCGGAATAAAAAATTTAACAAGCAATCCTTCGTCAAAACTCGCAACATTTCCAATGTCTCTATCAATTGTAGATTTTGAAACAAACATTTCATTTTTATTACGATCAATAAAAAAAGATTTTGTTTCTCTGTTCTCCCAAAAAGTTCCAATAAAAAAATTATCGTCAACTACAGTTAACCATTTTAGCAAATTGTAATTGTTGAATTTTATTAGATTTCTTTCAATATCTTTTCTTTCTTTCAAGGGAACATTCTTTTTCCCGAAATCAAATTCTATTATTTGTTCTAGTTTCCCTTTTTTGGAGAATAGAAGAATATTATTGTTAATAGGTTTGTTATAAATGATGTTATTTTTTGTCTTTACAAAAGAATAATGTGAGACCCAAAAAGCATTATCAACAAATTCATCATAATGGGCTATAACTTCAAGAGTTTTTAAATCTTTATACGTTACAATTATACTTGCGCCTTCATTTTCACCTTTGTTCCAAGCAGATAAACCAAATATTATATTACCATCTTCGGTTATACATAAAATATCCGCCTCAAAAGGCAAAGTCTTGATTTCTTTCAAGGAGTAGTCTGAATCATATATAAACATCTTATCTAGTATGCCATCGATAACATATATATTGCCTTCAGAATCAATATCAAAATCAGCGATATCAATATATTGATTAGGACCATTACCATGTTCCCCAATTTTTGATTGAGAAACACCATCTAACCCAAAAACCAATAATTTTTTTAACCTTCCATCCAATATAAATATTTTATCATTTACTACTTTTATTTTATTGATTTCCTTAAATAAATGGTCGTCACGAATGGATATCAGTTTTATATATTTTTTATCTTCAATAAATTCTTTAGGAACAAACTCTGACACGTCATTATTCCTCTCTATTTCAGATATATGCAATACTTCTTTTTTAACATTAAATTCAGTTTTTCCATCCTGTTTTTTACATGAAAAAATAAAACAAAGTACACAGCATATATATATATAATTATTTCTCATAATAAGAGTGAAGAGTGAAACTATCAAAAAAATATTTTAAGTTAGCTTCACTCTCCTATTTAATAAATTATTGACAACCAGAAGTATCTTTACAATTTATTGTATTTCTGGATTCACATTCTCCATAAGTTTTAGGCCCTCCACAAGGATCACCTCCACTTTCTCCATTTGCCAACGCCTCCACATTACTCAATGCCAAATCACTCAAATTGGCATTACCGTTCATACTTTTGTTCACTCCATAACCTGCGGTTGCAAGGAGTGCGAGGACGAACAGGCCCGAAAGAATTTTCTTCTTCATTCCTTTAAAAATTGTTTAAAACTATTGATTTCTGCCTCTTTTTTAGAAGGCTTTTTTTATTCTACATTTCTTTAAGTTTGAGAATCAAAAGAAATTTTTCAATTCGTTATAATTCTTTCTTCCAGTTAAACTTAATCATTTGATCAAGCCCAACAGCATAAATGCTGTCCCCCACCAAAGTAAATTTCAGTAATATATGGTTTTCATCAAGCTTAATATGTTTCTGTAATTCGCCGTTGTGGTTGAGTATAACGATACTTTCGGGATAAACGTCATTTGTTTCAAAAGTTTTACCGCTAAATGAAAGAAAAAGATACTTATCATTCAATTGAATATCGTAAAAACCTTGCTGATTATCCCTTGCCCAGTTAAAAGCAGGACGTGTTTCATATTTTGGGGTAGTAAAAAATGCATCCCACTCTTTTTTGACGTTGCCTTTATCAGTTATCTCATAACAAACTAAATATCCGGTAGGCTGGGATGCAAAATACAATTTGTTGCCTATGGAGGCAAACCATCCGTATAAATATGAATAATTTTCGTCAGGCATTTCTCTAATCGGTCTTTCTCCAAAAGTTTTAAGGATTTTCAAATCTTTATCAAACAGAACAAACATATTCTCGTGCCCAAATAACGCCTGGCTCACATAGTACCCATTATTCATCTTATGAAGTCCTAAAGTTGAAATTGAATCCGTATTAACTTGAAATCTCTCTTTAGAGACTAAGGAAATTGAATCGTTTTCGATATGTGTTTTAAAAGATACCATTTTTCGCAAATTCGTATCATAGATTTCTATCACGCTGTCATTATAGTTATGATAAATGCAAGACGCCGACATAAAATCATCAGGACCACTCCCGATTTTCCCCCAGTAAAATTGATGAGCTGTTTTTCTGTTATAAAATAAAAGCGACTTACCCATCATTGGTTGTGTAAATAACAGATAATCTCCGTATGACTTTATCTCAAGAGGTGGTTGCATAATAAGTTCATCAGGTAACACTTCAGGCGTAACAACCTTCGGATGAGGTAATGATATCACTTTTGTATCACTTTGATTCTTACAAGCCGTAATCAATAACAATAGTAAAAATATATATATTTTTCTCATATTATAATTTTATTGTACAGTTGAATCTTCAAACAATAGGGATAAATAATAAGCACATAAGTAAGACGGTTTGTAAGCCCATAAATAGACTTGATACCCAATTACCTATGTGCTTACCTCCTTTTATCTATTTTTCATGTTCCAATGAGACCATCCCGTGCCACTACCATCTGGATATGTTACATAGTAGTGACAATATTGAGCCGGATACCATGCACAAAGCGTAATCATGTCGTCAATATCTTCACTTTGTGCCAATGCCTCCACATTACTCAACGCCAAATCACTCAGATTGGCATTACTTTTCAAACTTTTGTTCACTCCGAAACCTGCGGTTGCCAGGAGTGCGAGGGCGAATACGCCCGAAAGAATTTTCTTCCTCATTCCTTTAAAAATTTAATTGTTTAAAACTATTGATTTCTGCCTCTTTTGCAGAGGGTTTTTATTCTATATTTCCTTTTAGCCGTATAATCAACGACGAGTTGTCCATATTGCCGTACACCGAAACGGTTTTATTGAAATACCCCCGGTCGTCGGCATTATACGTTATACTGACAATTGTTGTACTATCCGGATGTACCGGCTTTTTCTCATACTCAATATGCGTGCATCCGCACGAGGCGCGGGTGTGGAATATCATCAAAGGCGATCCGCCCACATTCTTTATTGAAATGCTAACCATTTTAGCCTCTCCTTTTGGGATGGTTCCCAGATCAAACTCCGTGTTACCTACTTCAATTTGTGTGTTGCGAGATGATGGTGTTCCTCTGCTTTGATATGCATTCTGTGATATTTCGGATAAATACATCTCCTTAACCCGCAAATTATGAACGGGATTTCCGATAAACACGACTTTATTCTCATCGTCGAGCAAAAAAGTCTGAAATTGCTGATGTGTCGGAAAACGATTCACCGCATTCAGTTTATCTTCCATATCAATACAAACCGGGATGTCAAGACTGTCTCTTTTTAAGAGATAGGATATCTCCCGTAAATCTTTGGAATGGAATACGAAGATAACGGGAACGGTACCGTGAGTCATGGAATCTGCCTCTTTTATAAACTCTTTCCACTTATGCAGTTGCAGTTTGCAACTGGTGCAACCGATGGAATCCACATACACCAATATTTTGTGAGATGCCGGAGGAATGGTGTAATCTGTGGTGTCTCTGCCGTGCAGCGTAAAAACAAGACCTTTCGGGAAAATTATTTCCCTGTTCTGCCATTCGGTAACGACTTTGGCAATTTCTTTTTGCGGATTATTTTTACAAGAAAGCATCAATCCGCATACACCCGTCAACAAAACAAAATAAGATAATCTCATGTTACAAATGCTCTAATTTAAATTTTACCACGGGTAGATTGGAGTTTACATCAACGGCATACATCTCTTTTGTCTCTTCATTTACATCAATACCGTAAATAAACCGATCCAATGTATATTTGACGAGCGGTTCTCCTTTTACCGAAAAAACGTAGATATATTGACCGCCGTCTGTCGCGGGTTGCCGCTGTTGTGCAATCTCTTTAAAGCTTCTGCCGTGAAAAACGGCATAAATATATTTATCCGTTACCTGAATGTCGCTGAATCCCATAATTCCCGAAGGGATTGCCATTCCTTTCGCCTCATTATATTCCGGCTCTCCGTGAGGGCCAAACTTCACGATATGCGTGCCGTCTTTTAAGTTAAAAATTTCCAGCACTTCTCCCAACTGGGTTACCATAGCCAGAATTCCGTTATCTGGGTTATAGTCTATGAAGGAACGCCATGCCTGGGCTAAAGCTATGTCTTTGTTTTTATGTTCTACGCTTGGTATTTCGCCACGGCTGGATTTTATATCCCCATTCATATCAATAATATGAAAACGGTGTTTGCCGGAATAGTCGGGAATGATAAAGCAGGAATCATCATACAAAGCAAAATCCAATGCGCGAATAATCTCTTTGTCTAAAGATATTTCCTTTGTACTCGTCTTTTCATGAACACGTTGCAATGACAAATTCGTAATCAAGTGCTTGTTCGCATCCAATCCCCACATCTTTCCCCCGGCTAATCTGAAATTTTCAACTGACAGATTCTCTTCGGGTGCTTGACCACGCTTTCTGAAAGAAGATATATACCGGAATTGTGGATAGGTAAAAGAATGATAGAAATAGTCGGGATGATGCAAATCCATTACAATGGCCAAACTGTCTTGATGCTTAATCCTGAACGGATAGCGCAACATGACAGAATCCGTTTCAATACTCTTTCCTGTAAGTGAGATGTTGACGGGAAACGAGTCATAAGAGAGGTTGTTGTTGGTGTTCTTACACCCTATGGCAACCGTAAGTAAACAGCAGATAAGAAGATTGTAGCTTAGGTACTTCCTCATTCCGATTAAAGTATTCTAATAAAGGCAACTTTGGTGGAAATCTGCGGACAGTCTAAGCTGCCAAGCCCCAAACACCGATAATTTTCTCCATCTTCTCCTGATGCCAGCGCTTCAATATTTGAAAGCACCAATTCGGATTTTATGCCGTTTCGTTGGCTTTTTAAATACACAAGAGACAATACTGATACTGCCATAAATAGTGACAAAATTACTTTTTTCTTTTTCATGATCTTGAGAAATTAATCTTAACCGGACGAAGATAGAATTTAATAATCAATTAATAAAAAATGCTGGCTCATTTATAACTCATTTCGTGTAATTGTGTAAAAATGAGCGGCATAGATTGTTTGCTCATGTCCGATTTTGTCGTGAATTTTGTGTCTTTCAAGATTATTTCTACCTTTACGGTTCAAGACCAAGAGCGATGTTTTTCACCGATTCAACATATAGAAAGATAATTTTGTATCTTATTATTGCAGCTTCTTCCATCTTTACGATATTGGCGGTTTTGGGAACTGCTGAGTATAAAGAATCCGAGCACAAATTACAACAAGAATTATCATCCATATTTAACCAATCCATACAAGAACAGGTAAGACTAAATATGGAAGGAGAATTTGTAGTAAGTAAGCACCCGATAAAGTCCCCGTTTTAGTTTACATTTTAAGTTTTGATCTTTGCCGGCAAACATAATTAAATATGACGCCAATAAGCAAAGAAGAATTTATGGTTATATTAAAACGCCAGCAAGAAAGCGGTTTAAGTGTCAAAGATTTTTGTGAAAATCAATCTTACACGGCTTCCAGTTTTTATTACTGGAAAAGTAAGTTTGGGCTGACTCGTCTGTAACCTTCCCTATTTGTGTAACCTTCCCTATTTGTAGGACAGTTCCGAGTTAGACAAAATTATTAACTTTGTTTGGCATAGGAAATAAAATGAAAAAAAAAGTACACAGTGAGTCAGAGAAGGTAAAGGCAGTCCATCAACTTGAAAGTGGGGTGGATGCCGCAGTTGTAGCTCGTGACTACAATATATCCAGGGCTACCCTTTATAATTGGAAGTCCAAGTATAGTGGAATGGAGATCAGTCAGGTTAAACGTCTCAAAGAGCTTGAAGATGAGAACCGCACGTTGAAACAGATGTATGCTGACCTTGCACTTGACAACAAGATACTGAAGGAGGTCATCGAAAAAAAACTCTAGAGCCCGAGGTAAAGAAGGAATTGGCAGGAGATATAGTGGAAGAATATGGTGTAAGCATCTCTCGGGCGTGCAAGCTGATGGACATCCATCGCTCCTACTTCTATTATACTGACAAGAAAGATGACACTGAAGTTGAAGACGCAATCCGTGCTGCCGCCAACTTCGGTGATGGCTTCTGGAAGATTTATTCAAGGCTGAGACGTGAGGGTAAGACATGGAACCACAAGAAGGTTTACAGGGTTTACAAGGCAATGCACTATGAGAAGCGAAGCCGTTTGAAGAAACGTCTGCCTGCAAGAGTGAAGAATCCTCTGGTTATGCCTAAAGAGCCCAATGTTACCTGGTCCATTGACTTTGTCAGTGACAGGATTGAGTGCGGAAGACAATTCCGTGTTCTTAATATCATAGATGATGCCTGCAAGATTGCCGTGACACAGGAGATATCGATGTCCATGCCGGCAAAGCGTGTCATCAAAGTTCTGGAAAAAGGTCATATGGCTTAATGGCAAACCAAAGAACATACGCTGCGACAATGGTCCTGAGTTTATCGCCCAGGTGTTCAAAGATTGGTGTAAAGGCAATGAGATAAACATTATGTATACTCAGCCTGGTAAACCCACCCAGAACGGCTACATTGAACGCTTCAACGGAAGCTACAGAAGGGCTGTACTTGACAGATACATTTTCCGAAACTTGTCTGAAGTCAGGGAACTGACAGAAGCCTGGCGGAATGACTACAACGAAGAACGGCCCCATGAGGCGTTGGACAACATGACACCCTTTGAGTATAGGGAAGAACTGATAAAACGAAAGGAAGCAGTATGACAGATGTTTTGACAAGCAAAGGTAACACTAGCCACTACAGCGGTCAAGGCCAAGACGAGTGCCCTGGCGGGCAGTCTTGCCCGCTGTATCGTCTAGTATTGGGAGTGGCTTATCAAAAATCTGTCCGACATCATAACATTGTATACATAAATAACTAATTTAGCAGTCTAATCAAAGACTGTCCTAAAAAAGGGTAGCTTACACTTAATACTTCATTTTTTTTTGTCTTTACACATGAAACGGTTAATAAACAGACCACAAATAAATAAAAAATTTTTTCCATTTTTGTTGTTGATTTTTTTATATCATTAAAAACGAAACACTTTGTAAGTTATACCATGAAATTAATATTGTCGATAAAAACCATATCTAAGACCGTTTAAACGCTTATTTAAACATAAGTTATATAGACATCTCTTATAAAACAGCAAATATTTAACAGTAATTCCGTTTATATTTATCTCATATATACGTGATTTTCGTTTAAACAGTCTTAGAAAAATTACATTAGTACAGCATATCATCAGTGTAGCAAGGTGGATTTTTAACAGCTACAGCAAAAGTAAATGCTCTATTTCCACATACACATCTTTTGCGATCCCATGATCCGGCGCAATTTTCCCAAAACTCAGGATATTCGTTTTCTGCCAATGCCTCCACATTTGCCAATGCCAAATCACTCAGATTGGCATCGCTTTTCAAACTTTTGTTCACTCCGAAACCTGCGGTTGACAGGAGTGCGAGGGCGAACAAGCCCGAAAGAATTTTCTTTTGCATACGAATAAAAATAAATTATTGATTGTGCAAAGATTTATTGATTTTTGATAGATTAAATTCAACAATTGTTGGTTCAGGTAAATGAGCTATCCCGTACAGTTTATCTCCATCATTGGATAAGGCCATCTCGTTTATCCTGCAACTCAAACGCAGTTTTGCTACAGCATTTCCCTCATAATCAAAAACTAAGATCAAGTTTGCCATGGATTTTTCCATTTGATTGATATTAAATTCACTCAATAACTGATCTAAATACAATAAATAGATGAATTGAGAGTCCATCTTTAGATTAATTACCTGCCCAAATGATTTACTTTTATTAAAAAGTAAATCTCCATTTCTTATCCCATAATGAGGTCGGTTATAAAAGAAGCCCCACTTTTTTTCCATTATCGTGTCTTTTATTTGATAGCAAGCCAAATAAGGCAAATATGAAGTTGCGAATATCATCGTTCCTTCACATGTGGCAATACGTCCTTGTAGGCGATTTACAGCTACTGATGGAGAAACTTCCTCGGTGACAGGAGATTCTCCGAATCGGGATATTAATGTTAAAGTACTATCAAATAATGAAAAGTATTTTTTGTTTTTTTCATAAAGTAACGAAACATAATGTTCATCATCAAGTCTACTGAAATAGTAATCTGTGCGAAAAATCTGTTCTTCATCTTTTTTTGTGTCAGCTTTCAAACGCCTCTTTTCAATGACAGATAAATTATGTTTTTCAACCAACAATTGCATTATAGCCAATTCCTTTTTATTAATTTCGTTCAATCCAAAAGTATTGTTATAAGAATAAGTTAATAGAGGTTGTATAAATTCATTAGGTCCATCACCAATACGACCATACTCCCCAACTTCTTTCATATTGTGAGGAATGGAATATAATTTGCAAAACGGAGTCTGTTGACTGGATATGACGATTATAAAAGAATCTATCACAGCAATTCGCCCATGCTTAATGTATAATTCTGTATCATATTGAGTATGTTCTAAAATGTATTCTTCGTTGAAACAAATAACATTCTCCTTTTTTTCCGTTGGATTACAACTAATAAATAGTAATAATGTCAATCCAATATATCTTATATTTACAAAATCCATAATCGTTCGAATAAAAAAGAGGAGCATAGAAAATATCCTTTGTTATTTGTGCAGCAGAATGCCTATGCCCCTCCATGAAGTTAATTATTTTAGCTACTTATAGCCATCCTGGTTTTTTGGTATGGTCAAGTAAACAATCTTCACCATAATCTCCATCAGGATAAATAACTAGTTCACAACAAATGTCGTAGGCCGGAACACAATCTTCACGTTCTCCTCCATTTTCCCCTTGCGCCAATGCCTCCACATTTGCCAACGCCAAATCACTTAAATTGACATTTCCGTTCAAACTTTTGTACATTCCGAAACCTGCGGTTGCAAGGAGTACGAGGGCAAATACGCCCGAAAGAATTTTCTTCCTCATTCCTTTAAAAATTTAATTGTTTAAAACTATTGATTTTTGCCTCTTTTGCAGAGGATTTTTATTCCGTATTTCCTTTTAGCCGTATAATCAACGGCGAGTTGTCCGTATTGCCGTACACCGAAACGGTTTTATTGAAATACCCCCGGTCGTCGACATTGTAGGTGATGCTTATCCGGGTTGTCCTGTCCGGCAGTATCGGTTTCTTTTCATATTCAATTTGTGTACACCCGCAGGATAAATATTTTAGAATACAAATATATTGTCACGCTCTTTACATATTGATGTTAGCTTTTCAATTAAATTTTATTTTATATAGCTTGCTCTGCTCTATTTTATTATTCATTGCCAGTGCCGCTGGGTCCCATAAGCACCAAATTATACAATTGATCAACCCAGAGCAACTCCCTGAGCTGTTTCATTTGCCTTATACCTATGCTGCTCGAGAATTTGAAGTCGTATTCGTTCAGGTCATGTATTCGGGGCAGGAGGGCCAGCTTAATCCTGAGTCGATAATTATTGAGTTATCCTTGCTCCAGTTCTTTTGTTAGAATCGACTCCAAAAAGTCGACATACCCACGGACACATCAACTATTTTCCAATAGCGAACACTTTTTTGCGGTAAAAATGATATTAATCGATGAAGTATTTATACATAAAGGTGCCATTTTTTTCTACTCCCCAAAGAAAATGACCCTCAATAAAAATTGATTTTAAATCAGAATCCGTAATATAAGAAACAACCGGATCTCCTTGCCAGTTGTATACGTATATCTTATTTCCAGTGAAAGCATCCATATCATAATCTTTCATTGATTTTCCGGAGTAAAGTAAATAGATGTGATCTGAATCACAAGAAATAGACCTAAACCCCTCTTTTGTTTCTTTAGAATTACCAATAATAGGTCCATTTTCAAAAATGTTAAATTTGGGAAAATGATAATAAATCGATTTACAGTTAACTAATTCGTTATTGTTTTGTAATTTGTAAATATCAAATAACCCATTGTATATAGCGGCGAATAGATCTCCTTCTGGCTTAATTCCTATTTGTGTTCCAGAATATAGTGCAGCAATATGAGGAAAAGAGAGGTGTTCGGATTCATTATTTTTTGGATAATTTCCGGTGTAAACAATGGATTTATTTTTAATATTATATAATCCAAAACGTCCTTCGGAAAACATTCCTGTACAAACGAGTATGCTATCATTTAAGATGTTTAATGAAAAAAAACGAGGAGTTTTGTCATCAAAACTAATTTCATTAAAGAGAATAGGTTCCTCATATATTGTTCTGAATGAATATAGCTTTTTTTTTGCCCTGTCTGCAAAAGTTATTATATTTTTTCTATTATTTGGAACTGGTATGAACTGTACTATTTCGTTTGGTCCATTGCCTTTTTTGGCTATATCAAAAACGAAAGAATCATTTCTATTTATCAATGTAAGATTATTTTCAACACCTCTGTTCTGAATAACAATAAAAGAATCTGTGAGTGAAAAATATACAGGATTTAATATTCCCATATTTTCCAAATTAATAGAATCATATTTCGTTAAAAGAATTTCTTTATCAAAATCATCCTTAATATTGCTGGAATTATTCCAGCAATTCGTAAAAGAAAATAATAGAAAGATGCAATTAATACTAATTAAGATTCTCATTTTTAGGATTATTTTAATGTTGAGTCTGCTCCGCCCCCCCAAGCCTAATTTTACAGGGTTACAACTCGTTGAAAATCAATAGACGTTTTCAGAAAAATTTCGGCAAAAAAGACTTTTCGGAGGGGACTCAATGTTTAATATTTCAAGAAAAGGAGAATTAATAAAAGATCAAACATATGTTACCACCTCATCAATTCTCCTTAAACATTAATCACAGATTAACTGTATATTCTTCCATCAAGTTCGAGATCCAACCCTAAATATATACACCATTCCCAAGGGATGTACATACATGGTGGATAAATAATAACTTCCCCGTCCGCCAACGCCTCCACATTACTCAATGCCAAATCACTTAGATTGGCATCACTTTTCATACTTTTGTGCACTCCCAAACCTGCGGTTGCAAGGAGTGCGAGGGCGAACAGACCCGAAAGAATTTTCTTCTTCATTCCTTAAAAAATTTAGTTGTTATTAATTTATTGATTTCTGCCTCTTTAACAGAGGCCTTTTTTATTTTATATCTTCTTTAGCCAGATTATCTACGGCGAATTATGCGTATTGTCGTCGGTTGAAAAGGTTTTTGAAATGTTCAATTATTAATAATCGAAAGTGTATACTAATCCAAAATTCCATCTAAATTTAAATACCCAAATTGAATAACATCCTCAAAATTAAAGATTATATTATTGTTTTTATCATCATAGCAAAAATCAGATATACGATATCCTGTTTCTATGGTTTTGACATAATTTCCATTTATATCAAAGAGCAATAATTTTGTAGGGTAGTACTCATCTGTCAGCCTATTTCCTCCTGAATACGATGCTACTATCGTTTTCCCTATAAAAATCACTTTTCCATAATGGTTTATTTCCTTAAAATTTCGGCTATTCCAATTTTTTCCATATACATTAGATATCAAATTGCCATTTAAGTCTAAAATGGTCATCAGGTCATAATTGTGATAAGCCTCGACGAGAATGTCATCCTCTATTGATACGGCAATAGATATGCGTTTTTTTTCAACTTTGGGATTCGAGTATTTCATTTTTAAAATATCCCCTGATTCAATATTCCACTTGGCAAGAATCTCATTATGCCCCACATTGCCTGTCGGTTCAATTATTCTTGCGAAAGAAAGCGTGTCACAAATATATTCGTAATTGCTCGGAAATTGAATATTATTGATCTCCTTCTTAATTTGAGGTTGGTAAAACGGATTCCTGACGATGCTATCAAGAGGATATAGAAAAATTTTTAATTTCCCATGATCAGAGACATAGATTTCATTTTTTTTACTATTCACTCCAATGTGGCCGATATTGGCTATTTCTCCGGGCCCTTGTCCTCTTGGTACGGCACTCGATATGTACTTATATCCCGCGTTTTTGCAATCAAATAAATGAAGTAACAGGTCAGGGGATTTTGAGTCATTAATGATAAGGAAATTATTGATAATTGATAATCTCGCAACAGAGCCAATTATCACGTCGTCCATATCTATCTCTTTAACTTCTTCTTTAACGGTAACGATATTATCTCTATTGTTTTGATGTTTTTCCATACTCCCTTTATTGGTGCAACTAAATAATAGCAGCAGCAATAAAATAAAGATATTTAGATGTTCTATTCTGTTCATAATATATTGTAATAAGAAAGAAGAATGGATGTGGTACATATTCATCCATTCTTCTAATACGTGTTTACCAAGTAGCTTCGCGATATTTCTCATACCACCCATAGCAATAGCACCCATTGCCATTGTCCCAGCATCCATTAGGGCACAGATCATTTTCACTTTGTGCCAAAGCTTCCACATTTGCCAACGCCAAATCACTCAGATTGGCATTACTTTTCAAACTTTTGTTCACTCCGAAACCTGCGGTTGCCAGGAGTGCGAGGGCGAAAACGCCCGAAAGAATTTTCTTCCTCATTCCTTTAAAAATTTAATTGTTTAAAACTATTGATTTCTGCCTCTTTTGCAGAGGGTTTTTATTCTACCTAAAAGTCTCAAATAAAAGTTGCATGTGTCAGATAAAGTATTTATCTTTAAGGTGTTAAATAAAAAATAACACTCACCCGACACATGCAATACAAAAATAGTAAAAAAATCTCATTTACTGCCAGTTCAGTAAAGAAAGAGTTCAGTTCAGAACAATTAACGTCATATTCAGGGTTAAGCGTAACCTCTGATTTTATCAACCATTGCGGCATTTATCGTCGGTTGGAACATCTTTTCCCAACCACCCGGCACAATGCAAGCCGTTTCAGTACAGCCCAAATACTCTCAAGTGTCCTGTTGGCTTCGTTGTGCGGTGTTCACCGTTTGAAGCGGATTGAAAATTTCACCTTTGACGCCTTGGTTTCCCGCTTGTTGAAGTTACCCAAGAACATTGACGAGGACACCATACGCCGCCATTTGACAGGTTTGGGTGAAAGGGGCGCCCGTTCGCTTCACGAGTTGTTATTGGATTTTACCGGCTTGCAAGTTTCCCGTTGCGGGTTAAAACGCGTGACGCTTGATTGCGACTCAAGCACATTTACCGTTTACGGCAACCAACAAGGAGCTGAAGTGGGTTACAACTCGCATAAAAAGGGCGCGAAAAGCTATCACCCCATCTTATGTTTCGTCACGGAGATGAAACTGCTTGTCAATTCGTGGCTCCGCCCGGGTTCAAGCTACACCTCAAACGGCGTTTGTGAATTTGTCAAAGAAACCTTGGCCGCTCTTCCCCAAAAAGGTGGAGAAGGTTTTTTTCAGGGCAGACAGCGGCTTTTTTCAATGGTGGATTGTTTGATTTGCTGGAAGAGGGCAAACATGAATATTTGGTGAAAGTAAAGCTGAAAAAACCTGAAAGATTTGCTTGCCGGGCAGACATGGCAACCGGTTGACCCACGGACGGCGACCTGCCGGTTTATACATCAATGTAGCGGTTGGAGGAATCCCCGCATGTTTTATGCCGTGCGCATCATAAAGCAAATGGTTGAAGTCGATTATTTTGGCGAAAAACAATTTGTACCCGAGTATGAGTACTTTTGCTATTGCTCGAACCTGAAAGGATTGGATGCCTTGCAGCTCCATACCCTTTATGGATCCCGATCAGAGAGTGAGAATTGGATCGAGCAAACCAAAAACTCGCTTTGTGCGGGAAAAACCATCACGCATGATTTTTGGGTAAACGATATTCTTTGGCAACTTTCGTCATTTGCCTACAGTTTATCGGTGCTCATGCGATACCGGGGCGACTTTTGGGTTTGGCGCCAAGAGCACTCTACCTTCCGAGAATGGTTTATCCGAGTGCCGGGTAAAGTGGTGAAATCCGGCAGGCAGGTCACGGTAAAAATGCCTAAGGAGTATTACCGAAAAGCGGGGTGGCGTGATTTTGAGCAGCGAATAACGACAACGATGACCGGATGACGGATTTTCACTTAATCGTCCATCGCCATCTTTCGTGTCGTAAAAGGGTTTATGACAAGGAATTGCCATGCCTTGGAAGAGTGATAATGTTAATATATATAAAAATGCCACCATAAAAAGTAAATCAACACGTTAAACGTGCAAGAAACAGTGAAGATGAAAAGAAAATAAAACGGTATCTCTCGAAAAAAAGAGAAATTCCGCTTTGAAAACTATTAATTTGAGTTGGGAATTTTAAATGAGATTTTTAAGTTCTATATTTCCTTTCAGCCGTATAATTAACGGCGAGTTGTCCATATTGCCGTACACCGAAACGGTTTTATTGAAATACCCCCGGTCGTCGGCATTATACGTTATACTGACAATTGTTGTACTATCCGGATGTACCGGCTTTTTCTCATACTCAATATGCGTGCATCCGCACGAGGCGCGGGTGTGGAATATCATCAAAGGCGATCCGCCCACATTCTTTATTGAAATGCTAACCATTTTAGCCTCTCCTTTTGGGATGGTTCCCAGATCAAACTCCGTGTTACCTACTTCAATTTGTGTGTTGCGAGATGATGGTGTTCCTCTGCTTTGATATGCATTCTGTGATATTTCGGATAAATACATCTCCTTAACCCGCAAATTATGAACGGGATTTCCGATAAACACGACTTTATTCTCATCGTCGAGCAAAAAAGTCTGAAATTGCTGATGTGTCGGAAAACGATTCACCGCATTCAGTTTATCTTCCATATCAATACAAACCGGGATGTCAAGACTGTCTCTTTTTAAGAGATAGGATATCTCCCGTAAATCTTTGGAATGGAATACGAAGATAACGGGAACGGTACCGTGAGTCATGGAATCTATCTCTTCTATAAATTCTTTCCACTTATGCAGTTGCAGTTTACAACTGGTGCAACCGATGGAATCCACATACACCAATATTTTGTGTGATGCCGGAGGAATGGTGTAATCTGTGGTGTCTCTGCCGTGCAGCGTAAAAACAAGACCTTTCGGGAAAATTATTTCCCTGTTCTGCCATTCGGTAACGACTTTGGCAATTTCTTTTTGCGGATTATTTTTACAAGAAAGCATCAATCCGCTTACTCCCATCAACAATAAGAAATAAGGTAATCTCATGCTATGAATGCTCTAATTTAAATTTCACGATGGGTAGATTGGAATTTACATCAACGGCATACATCTCTTTTGTCTCTTCATTTACATCAATACCATAAATAAACCGATCCAATGTGTACCTGACAAGCGGTTCTCCTTTTACCGAAAAAACGTAGATATATTGACCGCCGTCTGTCGCGGGTTGCCGCTGTTGTGCAATCTCTTTAAAGCTTCTGCCGTGAAAAACGGCATAAATATATTTATCCGTTACCTGAATGTCGCTGAATCCCATAATTCCCGAAGGGATTGCCATTCCTTTCGCCTCATTATATTCCGGCTCTCCGTGAGGGCCAAACTTCACGATATGCGTGCCGTCTTTTAAGTTAAAAATTTCCAGCACTTCTCCCAACTGGGTTACCATAGCCAGAATTCCGTTATCTGGGTTATAGTCTATGAAGGAACGCCATGCCTGGGCTAAAGCTATGTCTTTGTTTTTATGTTCTACGCTTGGTATTTCACCACGGCTGGATTTTATATCCCCATTCATATCAATAATATGAAAACGGTGTTTGCCGGAATAGTCGGGAATGATAAAGCAGGAATCATCATACAAGGCAAAATCCAATGCGCGAATAATCTCTTTGTCTAAAGATATTTCCTTTGTACTCGTCTTTTCATGAACACGTTGCAATGACAAATTCGTAATCAAGTGCTTGTTCGCATCCAATCCCCACATCTTTCCCCCGGCTAATCTGAAATTTTCAACTGACAGATTCTCTTCGGGTGCTTGACCACGCTTTCTGAAAGAAGATATATACCGGAATTGTGGATAGGTAAAAGAATGATAGAAATAGTCGGGATGATGCAAATCCATTACAATGGCCAAACTGTCTTGATGCTTAATCCTGAACGGATAGCGCAACATGACAGAATCCGTTTCAATACTCTTTCCTGTAAGTGAGATGTTGACGGGAAACGAGTCATAAGAGAGGTTGTTGTTGGTGTTCTTACACCCTATGGCAACCGTAAGTAAACAGCAGATAAGAAGATTGTAGCTTAGGTACTTCCTCATTCCGATTAAAGTATTCTAATATAAGCAACTTTGGTGGAAATCTGCGGACAGTCTAAGCTGCCAAGCCCCAAACACCGATAATTTTCTCCATCTTCTCCTGATGCCAGCGCTTCAATATTTGAAAGCACCAATTCGGATTTTATGCCGTTTCGTTGGCTTTTTAAATACACAAGAGACAATACTGATACTGCCATAAATAGTGACAAAATTACTTTTTTCTTTTTCATGATCTTGAGAAATTAATCTTAACCGGACGAAGATAGAATTTAATAATCAATTAATAAAAAATGCTGGCTCATTTATAACTCATTTCGTGTAATTGTGTAAAAATGAGCGGCATAGATTGTTTGCTCATGTCCGATTTTGTCGTGAATTTTGTGTCTTTCAAGATTATTTCTACCTTTACGGTTCAAAACCAAGAGCGATGTTTTTCACCGATTCAACATATAGAAAGATAATTTTGTATCTTATTATTGCAGCTTCTTCCATCTTTACGTTATTGGCGGTTTTGGGAACTGCTGAGTATAAAGAATCCGAGCACAAATTACAACAAGAATTATCATCCATATTTAACCAATCCATACAAAAGCAGGTTAGACTAAATATGGAAGGAGAATTTGTAGTAAGTAAGCACCCGATAAAGTCCCCGTTTTAGTTTACATTTTAAGTTTTGATCTTTGCCGGCAAACATAATTAAATATGACGCCAATAAGCAAAGAAGAATTTATGGTTATATTAAAACGCCAGCAAGAAAGCGGTTTAAGTGTCAAAGATTTTTGTGAAAATCAATCTTACACGGCTTCCAGTTTTTATTACTGGAAAAGTAAGTTTGGGCTGACTCGTCCATATAACAATCATGCACATGAAACTGCAGTGTATAAACTGGCTCCCATCAGTTTTAATCTATCTGAAAATAAGCCTGCACTTAAAACTGTTCCATCAGTTAATATTAAAGGAGAAATAAAAATAAAGTTGCCCGGTGGTATCCAGGTAAGTTTTATAGGCAGCACTCAAACTGAGGCTGCTATTAAATTACTTGCTCAAATATGTTCTGCACATGTTTTGCCTAAATGATACAATGCGCTATTTTCTCTGTCCGGGAAAGACAGATATGCGTAAAGGGATGAACTCACTCTGTGGAGTTGTGCAGAGCCATATGGGATATGATGTTAGAATGGGTGATTGTTTCATTTTCATAAACAGAACTCGTACCACAATGAAAATACTTCATGCAGAAGACGGAGGTTTAGTTTTGTATATGAAAAGGCTCGAAGAGGGTACCTTTCGTTTGCCTGCTTATGATAAAGACAGCCGGTCATACCCTATGAACTGGTCCAGTTTAGTAATGATGGTTGAAGGTATACAGGATGACCCAAACACTAGGTTGAAGCGACTAAAAGCGTTTAGAAACCACCAATAAAAAACTCAAATAAAAGTGTAAAATATTGCTCTGAAAGCTTGTCTGGCTCACGGTTTTTTAGTATTTTTATAGCTAAATACAAACCCATACAATGGACCAGTCGCAAGCATTAGAACTCTTAATAAAATCGCAAGCGGAACAAATCCGTCTACTTACTGAGGCTAATGCTAAACAGGCAGAGCAGATGACCGGTCTGCAGCAAAAGATTGATAAGCTCCTATCACAAATAGCCTGGTTTACCCGTCAGTTTTATGGACGTAAAAGTGAGAAGCTATCCAGGCTTGACCCCAATCAGCTCAACTTATTTGAAACATTAGAAGATGAAAAGAAACATCTTGAGGAAATAGAGGCAGAGCGCATCGAAGCAGAAAAGCAGATTGAAGAAAATATATCCTCCAGAAAGAAGACTCGTTCCAACAGAAAGCTGCTTGAAGGACTTCCCGTTATAGAAGTAATTATTGAGCCGGAAGATGTTGATAAAGATAAATACAAGCGCATAGGAGAAGAACGTACCCGTACACTTGAGTTTGAACCGGGTAAATTATATGTAAAAGAGATCGTACGTCCTAAATACGGATTAAAAGACAATCTCACACCTGCAACCAAAGAAGCACCTGCAGTGCTTATAGCACCGCTTCCTTTGTTGCCCATCTACAAAGGACTTCCCGGAGCCAGCCTCCTTTCGGAAATTATGCTTGGAAAGTATGAATATCACCTGCCTTTTTACCGTCAGGTAAAACAGTTTCATCACTTGGGAGTAAAGATACCATCAAATACCTTGAGTGGATGGTTTAAACCCACATGTGAGCTGCTAACTCCATTATACAAGATCCTGAAGGAGGAGGTTTTAAACACGGACTACATACAGGTTGATGAAACCACCTTACCTGTTATAAACAAAGAGAGCCACTATGCAAAGAAAGAATATCTGTGGATGATAAGATCTGTCATGAAGAAACTGGTCTTTTTCCATTATGATGATGGTTCAAGATCGGGAGATACAGCCTACTCTTTATTAAAATCATTTGATGGTTACCTTCAGAGTGATGGTTATGGAGCATACAAACTTCATGTTCTGTGGTAACCACGAAGCAGCTCAAAATACAGCAGTAATCTGCTCATTGCTTGCCTCGTGCAAAGAGTCCGGTATAAATCCAAGAGAATGGCTAAATGATGTAATAGCTAAAATGCCATACTACCAGAATCCGGGAAATGAAGATAACCTAAGAGCACTCTTGCCAAACAATTGGAAACAACAGGAGTCTAATAAAACTCTAATAATAGTCTAAAGAAACTCTAATAATTATCTGAGGGCCTAATTGCCAAAAGCAATTAGGAGAAAATCAAGGGGTAGTTGCTAGGGTGCTTACCAATCAATGAAGAAAAAAGAACCTCAACAATACGTCAATGAATATCAAAACATAAAAATAGAATCGCTATAGTATTTCATATTCCTATAGCGATTCTATTTGTGAGTAAGTGAGCGATATTATTGGTTTAAAAGCATTACATAGAAGCATCACATCCAAGACACTATGTAATCAAAAAAAGCTCATTCCAAAAAGTAACCCTGCATATATCTATTCAGATATTAAGAATATCCAAGTACATTAATTTTAACTCCAACGCCTAATATAAGTCAAATCCTCAGAAATTTTTTTAATTAATTCTTCAATTTCTACACATTTGATTCTACTTTTTTGCTCTATTAACTTATTATCTTTAAAAGTAAACTTGGTTATAATTAGAAAACTTTCTTTTTTAAAATTTTCAATATAATAAAGCACTTCGTTTTTGTTTTTATCTTGGTCATAACTCATATCTTTTGCTGTTGGATTGCCGAATTTTTTAATAAACACTTCTTTACTTACCCCCAACTGATCAAAATTTGCAAAAACACTTGAGCATTTACTTTCTATAACATTTTGTGTAAAAGCAGATAAACTTACTACAACAAACACCAATAAAAAAAAACTTTTTTTCATTTGACTGCATTTTAAAAATTGACAAAACAAGCATTCATGGTAAAATAGCCAATAGACTATTTTACCATGAATTAAAAAATTAGTATTACTCTTTATTAGTTACAATCTCCCGCATTCTAGATAATGCTTTCGTTCTTAAATCATATTCTTTAATAACAAAACGATCTGTTGTATAATCAACACCAAACCAAGTTCCTTTCATTTCTATTATCTTATTGGTCTTAACTCCTTTAACCTTTAACACATAATTTACATCTAAGGTATGTTTGATTGATTGATAATCGATTTTACCGAGCGTATAAGGAGGTATTGTTACAGTAGTCTTATCTGTAATTTTCCTTGTTATCGTTGACTTTGAACCATAAGCCACTTCCTGGGTATTTGATTTTTCAAAAGAATAACTACCTCCAATTTTTACTATTGCTATAGAAATGCCAACATTTCCACCACCACTATGCTTTATAGTTGTTGAGCTTGACTCTTGAAAAGACGTTTCTTCTGTTTTTGATTCATCAACAGTTAATTCCTTTGTTATCGGATTAGAAGCCGTTTCAATTTCAAATGATTTGATACTAACAGGAGTACTACTTGTTATTCTTGCGGTAGTTAAATCAAAATCAAGAGATTCTATTGTAAATTCATCATTAGGAACAATAGTAAACTGTTGATTTGGCCCTTTTGTCGTTTTGAGCAGATCTATATTTCCGTTATTAGCAGTTATTGAATAATAGTATATATCCCAATAATTGCTTCCTCCACCTATTAAATCTTGATTTTCTATTATATAGCTTTTATCTCCTTTATAAAAATCCCATGAAAATCCAAATAGACTTCCAGAGTCCGAACTTTTGGCATATAAAACATATTTATCCGGAGCACTCGAATACGAGCCAACTCCAATAGGCGTTTTTTCTTTAAAGGAGTATATGAGATATGGAATTCCAGTCGAAGCAGGAAGAAATCTTAAATAGAACATTTGGGCAGTATTTGTTATTGAAAATGGAGATAGTTTCAATTCTTTTCCTGCACCCTGAGTTTCCAAGGTATTATTTCCAAAATAGGAATCTTTCGATTGAATAAAAAACTCTATACCATTTAATTGATACAGCTCGTCCCATAAATAATCGCCTCCTCTTCCTTCTTTTTTCTCAATTTTAGGAAAATCAGTTGGATTTAGCTCTAAAATAGTACTATCGTTTACTGATAAGCTACGAGTTTGGATTACCTCTTTAGCATCTTCAATTTCACCTATAACCTCATCATTCTGACAAGAAATTATTGCGAGAGGTGAAATCATAAAAATAAATAAATATTTTTTTGTCATAAATAAATAATTGTTTTGTCCTTTGTTTCAAAAGAACGTTATGTAAATTGTTTTTTCAAGAAATGAGTCCACTCCGAAAAGTCCCTGGCATTTTTTCATGAAAATTCCTGACCATTCGGAAGTGATGATTAATATTTCAAAACGGCGCTGAAAAACAGCACCTTAATTGTTTGCATATCAGTATATATTTCAGCAACTTGGAGCAAAACTTAAAGCTTGCAAATAATGTTTAAAGAGTCCGGAAAGAACCCACAACTAGACATGTTTTCATCCCCTTCCGGAATGTTACGAGGCTCCTCGTTGAAAGATTACTTGAAAAATGACTCCTGGCATAATATCTTCCTCGAGCACGTCGTGGCGCGTGTAAACGAGGATATTTTCAAGGTCCTTTATTCATCCGATAACGGCACTCCCAACGCCCCGGTGAGCCATTGAAAAAGTGGCGTATTAAGACGGGAGACGGGAAATATTATTACTTCACGCCTGAAAACGTCCGCACGTCCATGCTCAGGAAAAAGCTGGGGGACGTTCCCATCAAGGAGAAATGGAAGCGAAACAATGTTGAGGCTTCCATCTTCCAGCTCGGTTTCAACTGTAATAACGGCAAGACACGCTACCGCGAGATTGCCGCCAACAGGCTATGGGGCACTCCCGGGCGACGTGGATAAACTTCAGGAGAATACTGAAACACGTGATGCAAACAAGTAAAAGATCGCTTTCGAGTCAAAAGGGACTCGTTTCTTCCATTAATAAATGGATATATTTTAAAAATAATGTCACTGTTGTCCCGTTAAAATAATGTTTGTTGTTTGTAAATCTTTTACATTTAGCAATATATACTCTGAATTTCTTATACACGATTTGAATTGGTTACTTTTTCGTTTCCCTTCAAATAGCGTACGACATGAATTCCGGCAAAACAGTTTTCTCTCAAATCATGCAGCTCATACCCCGTAGAGAATTCAATGAAATTGTCACCAGTTACAACGGTGATTATCGAGTCAGGAATCTTTCCTGCCACGATCAGTTTCTTGTAATGTGCATCGAGATTGGTGCCATCTATTTGATGGATAGGGGATACGTTGACTTCTTCAGGCTCTTCAACAACATCCATAAGAATGGCGCTTTCTTTGTAACAATGGCTAAAGACAACATGCAGTACGAGGTTGTTTCTTCCAGGGCGGTTGACTCGCAGACAGGTGTAATCAGTGACCGGATAATCCGTCTGACGACGGTCAACTCGAACTATTTCGAGACCTCAAATCTTAACGGGACAGTAGTGAAATAATGTAAATTTAGCAATAAGAATTTTTCTAAACGATCCCCGTCCGAAATATCTCGATTTTTCATGTTTTTGAAAAATGAGGTTTTAGGAGGGGACTCAATCCTGCAATTACCACAAACACAATTGCAAAAAAACCGCTTAAAATGTTTTTTTTGTTCATAGAAATTTAATTTTTAGTTGATATAAGAATTTTTCGTTGCTATGTATATCCTTTCAATAGCTCAAGCCTGTAGCTTGTGATACTTATCTGTTTTTATCTTTGCCTGTCACCTCCTTTTTATGTGTTTATAAAATCATTCATATGGGACACATTCACCAAAAATAGAAATTCATAAAGAATTAGCAATAAATTATAACTCATTTATAACTCATTTCATTAAATTGACAGATAATGAGCAATATATATTGTCGCTGTTTGTTCTATAGGTCACAATGCTTACCTCCTTTTATCTATTTTTCATGTTCCAATGAGACCATCCTGTGCCACTACCATCTGGATATGTTACATAGTAGTGACAATATTGAGCCGGATACCATGCAAGAGCGAAAAGGCCCGAAAGAATTTTCTTCTTCATACTAACGAATTTAATAGACTTAATGCAATAACAAATCTATCTCAACACCTTGTTATAAACATTCTTTTTGGCTCATTTATAACTCATTTTTTATAATTTACTGGAATGCAATATATTACCTAAGTCCATTGTTGATCAATTTTACAAAAAATTGTTTCAATTGAATACACTTCACTCAGAAATTTAACCAGCAAGTAAACAGAAATAGTTGCTCAGCTAAGAATAAATTGTTAAGATTCTGTTTCAATTCTGTTTTTTACAAGGCTAGTGCATTCCCTATAAATAAAACTTTATTCCATATTTTCTTTCTGTTTTGTTCTTAATAGGGTGGTATCCGTCTTACTGTTAGCGCTATTAAGCTTAGCTTCATTCGTTTCAATGTACAACCAAATATCTCCGTTTTCAACTTGCTTTGTTGTAATACTTTTAATGTCTTTCGCCTTTATTGAGTCAGTATTATGAATTTGTATTATCTTACCGTTAAGAAAAACTTTTTTAATATTGTGCGTCAAATCATTACCCGATGCATCCGATAGAGTTGTCTTTGTTTTTTTCGTGGATTTAGGAATTTTCTTGTCGAAATTCTTTTTAACGGAAATAACGGTCGAATCTTGGTCATGTTTGAAAGCATATAGTTTCACAGGAATGCAGCATGCTAACATCAAAGTGAAAATTAATACAAATCGTTTCATCTTTATGTCTTTTTAAGTTTTAAATTTCATAATGGCAGCTTCGCCTTCGTGTAAAACAATGCCGTAGATTATCCCGTTGAATTCATCAATGGCAAAAGCAAGTATTTCATGGCTCAAACGAAAAGATTTTACGAAGTTACCATTCCATTCGAATACGAAAATATTTTTTCCCCATGATACTCTGCGATTATTTTCCACAAAGGTTTTTCCGGAATAGAGCATATAGCAATACTGATCGGTGGCGTAAGAGCTTTTATAGCCCAATAAACAATTATCATCAAGTTGAAGCGTATTATCGAATCGTGCTTGGACTTTATTTCCTGTTCCGTATTTTTTCAATAGCTCTGTTTGTCCGTCCTTGATTTTATAAAATTCCAAGTTATCGGAATAGCTACTTCCCAGAGCAAAATACATTCCCCCAGGCTGTGAACACAGATTCCCCTGATGCAAAAAGAAGCGGGCATGAGCATTCTGAGCCTTTTCTTCTGAAGGATACATGCCTGCATGGTTCATTAAATTACCCTCTCTATCATAAATGTGATATCGTCCTTCTTCAAAGGGTCCGATACCCACCAACGCTCTTTCTGTTGCAACAACATTAGCCGGACGTTCTTTGATATGCACAGACTCTGCTAATGTTAATGATTTACCCAAAATATCATAAGTGTTAAAGATACCGGATTGTATCTGGAATACATATAATTTGTTATGAATAGAAGATAAGGAAAATCTTAGCGATCCCGAAACTTCACCGGGACCACTTCCTGTCTGTAATATCCTATCGATGCATCGATTGCTTCTCACATCCAGGACGGTCATTGTCTTCGAATCATATGGGTCACAAATAAATAGCAAAGTGTCATATGAAATTAACCTATAGGGTTTACCAATCAGACAATCAACATCTATAAGTTCTCCCGAAACAGATTTAATATCAGATAAAAATAGATCCTTACTCTGCCTGTTACAGCTTATCTGTAAAATAACAAGTATGATCATTATAAGTAGTCCTGTCTTCATACATTTTCTGCTTTTGAGTAAAAGCATTGTCACTCAGAGAGTGACAATGCTGATAATTATACGAATACACAGTGTTGCAGGTAAAAATAGTGTCCATCTATAACCACAGTTCCACACCATTCATCGGGACAAAGTGTAGAACATTCAAGATTAGGACTCCCTTCTCCATTTGCCAATGCCTCCACATTCGCCAACGCCAAATCATTCAGATTAGCGTTACTTTTCATACTTTTGTGCACTCCCAAACCTGCGGTTGCAATAATTATCATTTTCAATGTATTTATATTTTTCTCTATTTTCCATACTAAGATAAAGGTTTCGTTCTCTTTTTTATAACAACTCAAACAATTAACATACATACTCCCAGTCACCAATAGCCTTATCTGGATTATATAAAATAAAGGGCCCAAAGTTTTCAAACAATATATTCTAAAAAAAAAGAATTAAAATTCTGTTTGAATCAACTGAATTTTTTACATGAAGATTTCTAATGTATGTTTGAACATACGGATAATTATTTTACAATTTCATCTAAATCTATATATGCAAATTGCATTGCATCATCCAGGTGAAAGATAATCCTGTTTAAGTACCTATCATGATAAAGTCCCACTATATTGTATCCCACCTGCAGTGTCTTGATATAATCACCATCTACTTCAAATACTAAAATCTCACTGGGAAGCGAATTACCGGACAACCTACTTTTTCCGGAATATGATGCGATTATCATATCATTACAAATAGCTACATTTCCGAAATACCGTGTTTCATTCGACATTCTATTATCCCATTTTTTCCCATAGATATTATATTTTAAATTGCCCTCTAAATCACATATCGTGAAAAGATCATGATGATTGTAACATTCAACATATATCTCTTGCTCTTTCGAAAAAGCAAACGAAATGCGTTTCCTTTTTATTTCAGGATGCTTATATTTCATCGGGGAAATTTCACCGGAATTGATATTCCATTTAGCTGTTATTATATCAAACCCGGAGTTTGTGGGTCCCATTATTGTCCCGAAACAAATAGAGTCATTTACAAAGATATATTCATTAGGAAATTGTTGCTCTTTAATATTTAGTTTTACGGCTGGCTTGTAAGATGAATTCATAATAACACTATCTGAATGATATGCGAATATCTTTTGCTTTCCATGATCCGTAACATAAAAGGCGTTTTCCTGTTCATTGACAGCGATATGCCCTAAATTGGTAATTTCATTTGGCCCTTGTCCATGAGGAGCCGTTTCCGCTAACAATTTAAAATTGGTTTTATCGAACAAGTAAATATGGTTTGTTAATGATTTATAATCACTGACAATTAGGTATTTCCGCATCGGGTATATTTTAGCAAAATTACTGAAATATACAGAATCAAATCTAATCTCTCTCAATAAGTTCTGTATATTAATGATATTATCTCGACTTTTATAGTGTTTCTCTTTTTCAGAATACTGCTTACAGTTAGGTAATGTCAAAAAAAATATTAATAGAAATATACAATATTTTGTCTTCATGTAATTATCAAATGTTTTATTTCCCATATGATTTAGTCTTTATATTTCCAATATAGAAAAATAGTTATAGCGCAATATTTTGTTGTTCTAAAGAAATAATTCATAAAAGGAAATAATCTCCTTCTATGAATTATTTTTTTAGCTAGTTTTAAATGTTACCAAACTTTTTCTTCAAAAGGTAACCAATGCTTGCAATAACATAATCCTGGAGCATCTAAACATCCATTAGGACAGTCTGAAGACTCACTTTGCGCCAATGCCTCCACATTTGCCAACGCCAAATCATTCAAATTGGCATTACCGTTCATACTTTTGTTCACTCCATAACCTGCGGTTGCCAGGAGTGCGAGGGCGAAAACGCCCGAAAGAATTTTCTTCTTCATTCCTTTAAAAATTTAATTGTTTAAAACTATTGATTTCTGCCTCTTTTGCGGAGGGTTTTTATTCTATATTTCCTTTTAGCTTGACAATCAACGGTGAATTATTCACCTTATCCTTTCTATGATTCATGGAATCCAAGTCTGTGAGAAAGACGACCACTTTGTTTTGCAATTCGGTGACTGTTTTGACAATTTTTTCTTGCAAACTTATCCATGCGCGAATTTAGTTCCATACTATGAAACCATTCCTTTTATATTGAGACTATTGAAGGTTTCAGATAAGTGTCATCAAACGAAGTTACTGATTATACCATACCACTAATACTCTACCACAATGGGATTTTCATCTTCATTTTCATTGTTTTTAAACATAATGAAACTGGTCAATCCATCACCCACACCAATCGTTGAGAGGCACTCCAAGTCATCATTCTCGGTTATATCTTTCGGATCATAAGTAAAAGTACGCCAAACATTGTCCGCATGAAAAGAAACGTGTCTTTTTTTATCCATAAAAAAATCAATCAGTATTTGTCCTTTCACTTTCCGGAGGGTTCGGATATAAGAATATCCGGGCAGTTCCTTGAGATAGTCATATTCATATTTAGAAAATAGATCTTGTAACATCTTTGATGATAAAAATCTTTTTTCATTAATTATTCTACGTTCGGTGAAACTATTATCAAAAGGAGAATATATTACACATTGGTTAGAGACACCTTGTTGAAAAATAATCTCTTGCCCAAAATCTACAAACTGTACGGGCTTAAATACCATGAATGGTATTTCACTTTTCAAATAGGAAGAGATTTTTTCCCCTTTCCCATTTGAAATCGTTAAACAGTTATCATTCTGTCCTGTTAGAAGAAGTATATGGCTATCATTGATTATATGAATTTTATTTATTACGTAAGGATAATCTATAGAAGCAAATTGTTCCCAAGAATCAACAGCTTTACGATATTTCCTTATTTTTTTAAAATCACTAATCCATATCTCAATCTCATTATTTTCATTTATGAGGCAGGCAAAATCCGTAATCATGGTATATTCGTCAGGACCTGCTCCCAATTTATTTAAGGTTGAAACAAATCGTCCGTTATTGTCAAACTGAAGTATTTTGTTTTCTCCGGAGAGTATGAAATAGCAGTCCTTTCTTTTAATAATTTTTCCCACTTTACCGACAAGAGCCTCGTCCGTTGTTTCTAACGCGATTTGTTTGCCTCTCTTCCCAAACAAGTCATCCAAGCTTTCCACTTCTATTGCGTTTCGATTAAAACCAGAGATAAGAGAAGATTCTTGTTGCCTCTTTTGGCATGAATAAGAGAATAGTAACATAAAGCATACAAATGCTACGGTCGTCTTATTTTTCATGTTTTTTTATTTTTATTTCCATTAAAACCCTGTTTTTAATTATCTCCGGAGTGTTAAGTAATTTCACAATAGATTTGTAATGCGTCAGGTATTTTCTTTCTGTGTATTTTTCTAAAAATTCTTTTGCCTGCATACTTACCAATAAACTTGTATCGGTACTTCCTTGTATAGTCGTAACACCATGATCGACATTAAGTTCGTCAATTAGTGTATTGAATTTATAAACACTTTTCGTACTAACATTTATAATCCGAAAAGAATCATCCTTACCATGCAATTGCATGAATAGCAATCCGGAGACATAATAAAACCCTGTAATATTATGAACCATTTTTTTTGTTTTTATGATTTCAGCCATTTCTTTATCACTAAATCCATTGTTGGGAAATATATCAAATGTAAGCAAACTGCTGTCAAAATTCAAATGAAAAAAAGGCGTAAAAGATTTAGTGTTGTTGCTAATATAAACAGTGTCAATATAGGGTAGAAGTGAATATACTTCTTCATCTTTGTCATTATTTGCAAATAAAGAAATAGGGATACTCCTGTATTGTTTGTTTTTTTTCTCTACAAAAGTCTTTACAGTTTTTAAATCAGTAGAGGTTTGCCTTACAAAAAAAGGCGATTCCCTGTCAAATCCCCCATCATAAAATAAAAAACCATTATCGTCAAAGCGGGCCAATTTGACAGCGAAATATGGTAATACCTCTTTAGCCATAAAGTTTCCTTTCAGAGAATATTTATGAATAAAATGTCGGCTTTCTACAACCCAGAGTTGATCCTGTTTTTTGTCAATAAATATATCACACGGGGTTTCAACAGCTCCTGTACCCTTTCCATCAATACGTTTAATAAACTTGCCCTCTTTATCAAAAATACAAACGGCAAAATCACTTAAAGAGTAAAGGTAAAAAAGATCTTTGTATTTTATTATTTTCCAGCAATCGGTCATGTAGGCATCCGGTAAATTTTCAAGCACGATACAATTGACATTTTCAACAATTTCATCAAAATCTATTTGAACTGCAGCATTCATGGGAAGTGATATTAGGTCATTTTTGTGTTTCTCGTTATCAGCATTGCAACAACAGATATGAAACAACAAAGGAATAATAAAAATATTGTACTTATTAAAATTCATGTGATCGATTTTTATATTAAGCTTAAAAGATTGGATATTATGTATTCAACTTTCGCAAGTATCAGTTATCAGACATTGTTCACTAACAACGAGGAGATATTTAGCTGTTTTGCGGGGACACATCCCGCGCAGCCTTGCGTTAAAAAAGAAAAGCTGTTTGAGCGTAAGCGAACTTTTGCGTTAAGTGGGTGCAGAAGCAAAGCTTGCTTTGGTTATGCCGAGCGTAGCAAACCTCTGCGAAGCGAATGTTAGTGCCAAACAAAGAAGCTTGCGAAACTTAAATTATGTAAAACTCAAATTTTTTATATGGTGATTGAATAAATTCTTCTACTGTTAAATAAGAGGAGGGAAATAACTTCCCTCTCTCTTCTATAAGGGCTGATTAATAATAAGGTTTAACCTCCCCACATGTACAGTTGTAACCTACTCCCGTACTAATACAAATTGCTTCCCATCCCTGCCAGGTTTCGCGTGTAGCCCAACGACATTCACCTCCTCCACCCTCGTTTTCTGCCAACGCTTCCACATTTGCCAACGCCAAATCATTCAAATTGGCATTACCGTTCATACTTTTGTTCACTCCATAACCTGCGGTTGCCAGGAGTGCGAGGGCGAAAACGCCCGAAAGAATTTTCTTCTTCATTCCTTTAAAAATTTAATTGTTTAAAACTATTGATTTCTGCCTCTTTTGCGGAGGGTTTTTATTCTATATTTCCTTTTAGCCGTATAATTAACGGCGAGTTGTCCATATTGCCGTAGACCGAAACGGTTTTATTGAAATACCCCCGGTCGTCGGCATTATACGTTATACTGACAATTGTTGTACTATCCGGATGTACCGGCTTTTTCTCATACTC
This sequence comes from Proteiniphilum propionicum, assembly GCF_022267555.1. Classification (NCBI taxonomy): domain Bacteria; kingdom Pseudomonadati; phylum Bacteroidota; class Bacteroidia; order Bacteroidales; family Dysgonomonadaceae; genus Proteiniphilum; species Proteiniphilum propionicum. Next base: position 2,963,374 of record NZ_CP073586.1, on the reverse strand, counting down.
AATATGCGTGCATCCGCACGAGGCACGGGTATCAAAAATCATAAAAGGCGATTCACCTACATTTTTTATGGAAATGCTAACCGTTTTAGCCTCTCCTTTTGGGATGGTTCTCAGATCAAACTCCGTGTTATCTACTTCAATTTGTGTGTTGCGAGATGATGGTGTTCCTCTGCTTTGATATGCATTCTGTGATATTTCGGATAAATACATCTCCTTAACCCGCAAATTATGAACGGGATTCCCGATAAACACGACTTTATTCTCATCGTCGAGCAAAAAAGTCTGAAACTGCTGATGTGTCGGAAAACGATTAGTCGCATTTAATTTATCCTCCACATCAATGCAAACAGGGATATCTATGCTATCTCTTTTCAAGAGGTACGATATTTCTCGCAAATCTTTGGGATGGAATACGAAGATAACGGGAACGGTACCGTGAGTCATGGAATCTATCTCTTCTATAAATTCTTTCCACTTATGCAGTTGCAGTTTGCAACTGGTGCAACCGATGGAATCCACATACACCAATATTTTGTGAGATGCCGGAGGAGGAATGGTGTAATCTGTGGTGTCTCTGCCGTGCAGCGTAAAAACAAGACCTTTCGGGAAAATTATTTCCCTGTTCTGCCATTCGGTAACGACTTTGGCAATTTCTTTTTGCGGATTATTTTTACAAGAAAGCATCAATCCGCTTACTCCCATCAACAATAAGAAATAAGGTAATCTCATGCTATGAATGCTCTAATTTAAATTTCACGATGGGTAGATTGGAATTTACATCAACGGCATACAGCTCATTTGTCTTTTCATTTACATCAATACCATAAATAAACCGATCCAATGTGTACCTGACAAGCGGTTCTCCTTTTACCGAAAAAACGTACAGATATCGACCGCCATCTATCGCGGGTTGCTGTTGTTGTGCAATCTCTTTAAAGCTTCTACCGTGAAAAACGGCATAAATATATTTATTCGTTACCTGTATGTCGCTGAATCCCATAATTCCCGAAGGAATTGCCATCCCTTCCGTCTCATTGTATTCCGGCTCTCCGTGAGGGCCAAACTTCACGATATGCGTGCCGTCTTTTAAGTTAAAAATTTCCAGCACTTCTCCCAACTGGGTTACCATAGCCAGAATTCCGTTATCTGGGTTATAGTCTATGAAGGAACGCCATGCCTGGGCTAAAGCTATGTCTTTGTTTGTATGTTCTACGCTTGGTATTTCGCCACGGCTGGATTTTATATCCCCATTCATATCAATAATATGAAAACGGTGTTTGCCGGAATAGTCGGGAATGATAAAGCAGGAATCATCATACAAAGCAAAATCCAATGCGCGAATAATCTCTTTGTCTAAAGATATTTCCTTTGTACTCGTCTTTTCATGAACACGTTGCAATGACAAATTCGTAATCAAGTGTTTGTTCGCATCCAATCCCCACATCTTTCCCCCGGCTAATCTGAAATTTTCAACTGACAGATTCTCTTCGGGGGCTTGACCGCGCTTTCCAAAAGAGGAGAGATATCTGAACTGTGGATAGGTGAAAGAATGGTAGAAATAGTCGGGGTGATGCAAGTCCATAACAATGGCTAAACTGTCTTGATGCTTAATCCTGAACGGATAGCGCAACATGACAGAATCTGTTTCAATACTCTTTCCTGTAAGTGAGATGTTGACGGGAAACGAGTCATAAGAGAGGTTGTTGTTGGTGTTCTTACACCCTATGGCAACCGTAAGTAAACAGCAGATAAGAAGATTGTGGCTTAGGTACTTCCTCATTCCGATTAAAGTATTCTAATAAAGGCAACTTTGGTGGAAATCTGCGGACAGTCTAAGCTGCCAAGCCCCAAACACCGATAATTTTCTCCATCTTCTCCTGATGCCAGCGCTTCAATATTTGAAAGCACCAATTCGGATTTTATGCCGTTTCGTTGGCTTTTTAAATACACAAGAGACAATACTGATACTGCCATAAATAGTGACAAAATTACTTTTTTCTTTTTCATGATCTTGAGAAATTAATCTTAACCGGACGAAGATAGAATTTAATAATCAATTAATAAAAAATGCTGGCTCATTTATAACTCATTTCGTGTAATTGTGTAAAAATGAGCGGCATAGATTGTTTGCTCATGTCCGATTTTGTCGTGAATTTTGTGTCTTTCAAGATTATTTCTACCTTTACGGTTCAAGACCAAGAGCGATGTTTTTCACCGATTCAACATATAGAAAGATAATTTTGTATCTTATTATTGCAGCTTCTTCCATCTTTACGATATTGGCGGTTTTGGGAACTGCTGAGTATAAAGAATCCGAGCACAAATTACAACAAGAATTATCATCCATATTTAACCAATCCATACAAGAACAGGTAAGACTAAATATGGAAGGAGAATTTGTAGTAATGCATAGTCCAATGAATTCATCAATAAAAAAAGGAACATTTCGAACCCAAAGAGTTATTACAGAAGATACAATTATTACAAAAGAAGTTGAAGTGAGTGGAGATATGGGATTGGATCTATTTAGAGATTCGCAAACCTATCTGTTCCTTCGGAAACGTATTCAACCGCAAGAATTGCAGCAAATTTTTGACTCCGAACTGGAGGAAAACGAACTTATGTGTTCTTCTGTCGTTCTAATACGCCACAATCAACGGACACAAACAAGCGGTGACACTACCAACCTTAGTGCCCATTACCGGATGCCAATTGTAAAAGGTGGAGTTTTTGATGAAATTGACTATGAGGGATTTGTTTACTATTCACCTTTTGTCGTCTTTAAGTTGATGTCTAAGAGATTATTGATCATATTACTATTTATTGAAATTTTAATGTTGGGTGTAACCGCATATTTATTTATAGAGAAAAGAAAAATAAAACCCGATAAAATTGTGAAACGAGGAAAATATTATTATCTTGGTAAAACTATTTTCGATACGCGTAAATGTGAATTAATTGGACAAAAGGGAGAAATCGTCGCTGTTACCAAGCAACCATCTGAAATGCTTTTGATGTTTCTCCAGAGTGATGAACACGTAGTCAGAAAAAACGCACTAAAAAAAATACTGTGGCCTGATAATCAATATACTGCTGATCAAAATCTGATGAGTGCAATTAACAAATTAAGAAATTATCTTAAAGAGATGGATTGCTTATTTAGCATTATTACAAAAAAAGGTGATGATTATTATGAATTAAAATATATCCAAGACGATACGGATGCAAAGATGGTGAAAAATTAGATTGAAGATCCTTTTCAGCTCTTTTTGCATTCTTGTCCCTTCCTTTCCACTTAAAGGAATCCTAAGAAAACCACTTCACACACCAATAATAATTCCCTCTATATTTGCTTTCCTAAACCTTGAGTCCCCTCCTAAAACCTCATTTTTCAAAAACATGAAAAATCGAGATATTTCGGACGGGGATCGTTTAGAAAAATTCTTATTGCTAAATTTACTGTAATCAGTAACTTCGCATGTACAATTTTCGGCAAGATTGAATGTACAGAAATTGGCAATATGCAATGTACATAAAAAGGGTTAAAGAAGAGTCTTCATATATTTGTAATTCACGAAAATACAAACACTATGAAGACTCAGATACATGACCTTAGAAAGGTACGTATGTGGTACGAAGTTAAAGAACTTTCCAGTAATCCGGGCAATTCGGATAGTAAAATTGCAAAAAAGTTGGGTATTGACCGCAGAACTGTTTCCAGGTACAAGAAGATGAGTGAAGAAGAGTTTCATGAGTTTTCAATGAAACAACGTGTATACGAACTTGTTCTGTCGCCATATTACCCGGACGTTCTTTCCTTATTGAGTATAGACAATGGTTTGCCGGCGGCAGTGATAGAAGACCAGCTGAAGGAGAAATACCCCGACTTGCCGAAGGTGAACAGCAAGACTGTATACAACTTTGTCCAGCACGTGCGGCGTCAGGAGAAGATCCCTGTACCGGAGAAGATCCGCCAGACGGAAGCCCTGGAAGAGTTTGCATATGGCAGCCAGGCGCAGGTTGACTTCGGTACAGCACAGATGCGACGTTTGGACGGCAGTAGGCGCAGGGTTTATTTTTTTGCCCTTGTCCTGTCACGCAGTCGCTACAAATATGTGTTTTTCCAAACAACTCCCTTCACCGGGAAAACAGCCGTCCAGGCTCACGAGCAGGCCTTCAGGTATATAGAGGGTATCCCCGGGAAGCTTCTCTATGATCAGGACTCAGTGTTTCTGAAAAGTGAGAACCTTGGCGATTATCTCCTGGCTGATGATTTTCGTCGCTACAGGGATGAACGTGGTATCAGCGTTGAGTTCTGCCGCAAGGCCGATCCCCAGAGCAAAGGCCGGGTTGAGAACGTGGTAGGATACGTAAAAAACAACTTTCTTCGCGCGCGTACCTTTCACGATATAGATCGCCTCAACGAGGAAGTCCTGAGCTGGTTGGAGCGCAAGGCGAACGGCACCAAACATGCCACGACGAAGCGCCTGCCCCACGATGTGTGGTTGATTGAAAAGGAGCATCTCTCCTTTTTTCGCCCCTCACCGGCAATCCCCCGGGATGAGATTCCCACCTACACGGTGAGAAAAAGATAACACAATCAGTTACAAGGGGAACTTCTACAGGGTCCCATATGGCACCTATAACGGGAAGGGACCGGAGGTATTACTCAAGGTCAAGGATGGCACCCTTTCGCTTTCCAACCGGCAAGGCATCCTTCTGGCCGAGCACCCCGTCAGTCTTGAAAAAGGCAAGGTAATCGGTAGCACAACTTATCGACGGGATCGGGACTCCAGGCTCGAGGTCTTCAAGCAGGAAGTCCTATCGATCTGGAAGGGCAACAACACTTTGTACCTGTTCATAGAGGAGATACACAAGTATAAGCCCCGTTATCTGAGAGACAATCTGAAAATGATAAGGGAGGTGATGGGCGAATATGGTGAAGAGATCGTTGGCAGTGCACTTGATTACTGCCTCGACAATGGGCTCTACAACGCCCTTTACCTGAAAGAAGCCGCATCACATTACCGGGAGTTAAAACGCCGGGAGAAGAAGCCCTTGCCTGTTGTAAGCGTGTTGCATGACGGTGTTCAAACAAGTCAGTATGACACGGATGCATACATCCCCGAGAGAAGCAAGATAAACCGGTACGATCAAATCATGGAGCTATGAAGCAGATAGAAAACATGAAGCAATATGCCGGCATACTTCGTTTGGGATACCTGAGCAAAAACTTGCAGCCGATGCTTCACCAGGCGAGTATAGATACACCGGGATACGCGGACTTCCTGGAGAACATGCTTATAAAAGAGCTAGAGCAGCGACAGCTGAATGATTACCGGCGCAGGACTAAACTGGCCCGTCTGCCACGTGCACACGAGCTTGACGAGTACGATTACAAGGCCTCGAGCAGCATCGGCATAAGGCAGATGACACAGCTCAGGGAGCTGCTCTGGGTCGATCAGCTATACAACCTGGTGCTGATGGGTCCAAGCGGTACGGGCAAAACATACCTGGCCGGGGGACTGGTCAATGATGCCATCAAGAAAGGTTATAGGGCCTATTTTACCACCATGGCTGACCTGATAGGCGTGCTCAACAGGAAAGAAATCATCTCATCGGCAATGAGCACCTACAAGCGATACACCAAGGCACACCTGATTGCCATAGATGACATCATGATGTTCCCGGTGCAAAAGAGTGAAGCGGTGGCTCTGTTCAATCTGATCAATCACCTGCATGAGCAGTGCTCGATCATCATCACCACTAACAAGTCACCCAGCCAGTGGGCGGAGACACTGGATGATGAAGTGTTAGCCACAGCCATCCTGGATCGACTGCTATATCGTTGCGAGGTGATCAGGTTCGAGGGAAACGGTTACCGTATGGACAACCGGAAAACTTTCCTTGAGAAAGAATAAAAAAACAGTTGAATACAATAAAAAAGAGATAGTTAATGTAATGTTAAACCTGTACATTGGATATTGCCAAAAGTTGTACACTCAACATTGCCATTTTTTGTACATTGTAAATTTGCTAATTACAGATGGAATCAACAATTAGCATTTTTCCTGCACTTCCAATTAAATAAGTCTTATCATCAATTGTTTTTTTATGTTCAAGAGAGCTACTCTGTTGAAAAATCTCATTTATTTTCTTTTTTTTATTCACACAACACGAGAATAAACTAAGAAATATTATGATATAAATTATTTTCCTCATACTTTTATCCATCATATCTTAATTTCTTGTCCAGTTTTTAGGGAGTATCATAGGAGTATCATACCGGTTTCGAATTAGCACTAAATTATTCAAACTCATAAATAGATATTTCTGAAATAACATCATTAGATAGATAGCTATCTAAAGGTGTATGAAATAGGATTTTTTTATTCTCTTCATCAATACAAAATAATGTTGGCATTGTTGTCAAATCTATTTCATATACATCACTAATATTGCCATCCCAAGTGAGACACAAAACTTGTACTTTTATAGGAGATACATTACCAATTAAATCATCTAATGAACGGAGAGGTCTTAATACATATATAAAATTGCTAGTTCGGTAAGTTTGATAAGAATATATTGTCTCTTCATTAGAAACGCCCAAATACTTTTTTTCTATTGTTGGAGTTTTTGTTTTTGAAAAATTCAATGTTTTTATTAATTCCCCATCCCTATTAAAGAAGAGAATTCTATTAAAAAAACGAGGGCAATAAACAATTTTTTCACTATCCGGACTAACTTCAATAAGTCCATAATATACACTATCATAGTATTTTTTATTAATTTTAAGCTTTGGATTGAAATTTATCCATTTTTTATTTCTATTCTTTATATCATAGATATAAAATAATCCCTCTGATCTATTTAAACTAGTACCTGTAAAAAAATTGCTATCAAGGCGTAGAATTTCGCGGCTAAAGGTTAAGTCTTCATTTTGTCTATCGGATTTAATTTCACCTGCAATATTATTTTCATCAAGTATATTTTTTATATTGATTTTTTTTATGGAAAATAGATCAAACACCTCAAAATAGTTTTTGTTTTCGTAATGTTGTTTTAAAAATAATGGCCTATAGTTAAATTCAAACTCTGCATTTCCTTTTTTTGCGAAATTAATTATTGGATTTAAAGTAGTTTTGCTGAAAACATGAAAATATAATGAATCCTTATTAGCTATTAATATCAACAAAGAATCTTTAATCATCATATCCACAAAATCTCTATCTTGTATCTTGAACACAGTGTCTTTTCTTAATGCATGAATCTCCGTAATAGGAGTTATTTCTTCTTTGACTTGAGAACAAGAAGTATGAGGAGCAAAGAGTATAATCAATAAGACAGGAAAGCTTTGTATAATAGTTTGTAGTACTAATTGATAATATCTTGAAAACTGCTTGTCAATTAAAGCAAAAAAATTATAATAGTGTATGATAAAGAAAGATTTCATTTGCCAATAAGTATTTTAGTCAATCAATAAAAAGAGGGCGATAGAAGAAGTACAATGTCCATATTTGATCTGTTTAGAGCCACTCTATCTCCCCCATATTCACGCTCCAAGCTATTTTTTATAGCAATATCCCTCTCCCGTTGAATAACCAACCATTTGCATATCGCAGTTTCCACAATGAAGAACCCACATACCATAACTGGAAATTGTTCCAGTTTTACACCAGTTAAACTGTCCTGGAGATTCCGCATTAGCCAATGCTTCTACATTAAAAAGTGTTACATCTGGAATATTTTTATTTTCTTTCATTATTAAATTGTGAATTGATATGCCAGATATCACACAAAACGTTAAAAATATAATATGAGATACTATTTTTTTCATAAAATAATAATTTTAGTTGAGTCTACAGCCTCCTGTTATTCCACTCTTATTTATTTTGGTATCCGAACATGTACCGCACCAAAACTCTCGTGTCCCATGACTACTTTCTGTACCTTGCTTACAATCGTAGTATCCTCCCCCTCCTGATTCACTATCAGCCAATGCTTCCACATTAGCTAATGCCAAATCCGAAAGATTCGCATCGTTGTTCACACTCTTGGTTATTCCCATTCCTGCAACTGCTACCAATGCTATTGCGAAAATACTGCTTAAAATTGTTTTTTTAGTCATAATAAATTCGTTTTTAATGATTTTGTAAATTTTGTTGTTGTTGAATCTGTTTCTTTGCTATATCTATCCTTTCGATAGCTCAAGCCCGTAGCTTGTTATGTTTGTCTGTTTTTTCTTCGTTGACTATCACCTTTTATATGTGTTTGTAAGGGGTAAAAATAGAACTTCATAAAGAATTAGCAATAAATTATAACTCATTTATAACTCATTTCATTAAATTGACAGATAATGAGCAATATATATTGTCGCTGTTTGTTCTATAGGTCACAAAGAACGTGTCTAGCAGTTAAAAGAATGACAACTTATGCTCCTAAGAAAAAGCGTTGAGATGTTGTTAAAATTCTGTTCTTGGGGATTATTCTATCTTTTTGAATACCCTATTCCATCGGATTTTAACGGAATAAGGCTCTTTTGATTTCCAAATAAAGGCGGCCTTACCCACAATCAGATCATCGGGGAGTAAGCCCCAATAACGGGAATCCTGCGAGTTTTCTACTTTGTCGCCTCCCATAAAATAATAATTGTGCGAGAAAATATACGATGGAAGTGGAGTAGCATTGTCCCACAATGTATCTTTGCTGAGGGTAAGCGGATAACCTTTCTCCCACTCTATTATTTTTTTATATAAAAGGCTGTTTGTTCTCTCCAACACTATTTTATCTCCTTTTCGGGGGATGTACAGCGGTCCAAAATCTTTTATATTCCAATTGAGTGTGCTATCCCAAGGGAATGTGTGAAATACACCATCGGGCAACTGTTTTTTTGTTTTTCTGCTTAGTGCCCGTTCGGCGGTTACATTTCCATAATTTTTGCTTGTATCGGAATTTACCACGTAAAATCCGTTGATTATTTGGAGTGTATTGCTGGGAATTCCAATACACCTCTTTCCCTTCCACGGCATCGAACAGATCGAACTACCGGGCGCCATAAGCCAGTTTGTTTACCCATACGTAATCGCCGGGAATGATTGTAGGCTCCATGGAATCGGTGGGGATTTTGTACGAACCGAAAACAAATACGCGCAGCAGGATGAAACTAAACACCAAAATTGAGGTGTAGTAGAAGCATTGGCTGCTTTTCTTCTAATGTGCAAGCACAAAACTACAAGTTGAAAAAGCAGAAATACGATTATAAGATGTACGTACCACAACCGGGAGACAAACACAACCCTATTGTGATGGGATTTTCCTCTTACTTTGTGCCCGGATTGGGACAAATGCTAAGCGGTGAAGTTGGACGTGGATTAGCTTTTTTGGGAGGTACTTATATTGAAAGAAGAATGGTGGCATCAAAGCCCATGCCATCATCCGTTATGAAGATAACCAACCCTGTTTCATTTGTTAAGATTCTATCTCAATTCTACCTTTAACGAGAATTATTTGGAATATAAATAATTATGTATTACTATTGCATACACTTTTTGTTCATACCGAAAAGTGCGAGGCAGAAATGCCGATAATTTTTTTCTTTATAAAAATTTTTAAAGTTATTAATTACTTGCGATGTCCGTATGAGAATATAGATATCGCTTTTTTATGGTTTTGTTTAAAAAACCTATATAAAACTTACCGGGAAAGTTGCACTTCTAAATTTAACTTAGAATGTTTTTAAAGAAAATGAGTGCTTATTCCAAATCACTGTTGTCCGATAAAACTTTTTTGAATGGCGGCACGAGACAGTATAAAAATAAAAAATAGCATTAAAATTATCATTCCCATATAATAAAAAAACCTTACATTTGTTCCATGCAAAAGGAACTGAACACCCAGAAAATTGAGCTGATCCATCATAAAAGCTCTGAACAAAAATATCCTTACATAGGAAATGTTCAGGCCGGATTTCCTTCGCCGGCGGATGATTTTTTCCACGATTATATCAGCCTTGACGAGTTGCTGATAGACCATAAGGAGACAACTTTTTTTGCCAGGGTGGCCGGTAGTTCCATGAGCAACGATTTCAACGACGGGGATCTGCTTATCATAGACAAAAGCCTGGAGTGGGAAGAAAACAAAATTGCTCTTTGTTTTATCAATGGAGAATTCACATTGAAACGGATAAAACTAAAGGACGGGAAATGCTTCCTGGTCCCCTCTAACCAGGATTTTCCCCTTATCGAGGTTAATTACGAACAAGGTGTAATCATCTGGGGAATTGTAAAATATTCAATACGCAAACATTGATGTACGCGCTGGTAGACTGCAATAACTTTTATGCTTCGTGCGAGAGGGTGTTTAATCCCACGCTGAACGGCAAGCCTGTTGTTGTTCTTTCAAACAACGACGGATGTGTTATTGCTCGCTCCAACGAAGCTAAAAGCATTGGAATCCCGATGGGTGCACCGGCCTTTGAGTATGAATCGGTGTTCAGGCGAAATGATGTGAAGGTGTTCTCGGCGAACTTTCCACTCTACGGAGACATGAGCCGCAGAGTGATGAGGCTGTTGTCCGGTTTCACCCCCGAACAGGAGGTCTATTCCATCGATGAATGTTTCCTGAACCTCGGCGGGATCGATACAGACCTGCAACAATATGGCCTGCAGATGAAAATGCGGGTAGAAAAGGGCACGGGCATTCCCATAAGTATTGGCATAGCGCCGACAAAGGCACTTGCTAAGGTGGCAAACCGTATTGCGAAAAAATTCCCAAAGGAGACTGGTGGCAGCTATGTGATCGATACCGAAGAGAAAAGGATAAAAGCCCTCAGATGGTTGAAAGTGGAGGACATTTGGGGCGTGGGGAGAAGAAACGCAAAAAAACTTTATGCCATCGGTGCTGAAAGAGCGTTCGATTTTGTCCTGCTGCCCGAATCATGGGTGCTCAAAAACATGACGATCACCGGATTGCATCTTCAAAAGGATTTAAAGGGAATACCCACGCTCGAAATGATACCTGTGGAGAAGAAAAAGAGCATCGGCACCACCCGTACCTTCGAAACGGATCTCCGCTCCTTTGATGAGGTGAGAGAGCGTATAACCACTTTCACATCGATGAGTGCCGAAAAGTTAAGAGAACAGCGATCTCTCTGCAACAGAATGGTAATTTTCCTTGAAACAAACCGGTTCAAGGAAACTGAAACGCAATATTTCCCATCAATACTGATAAGACTGCCTTTCCCTACCAACTCCACGCTGGAGTTGGTGAAGTTTGCCAACATTGGATTGAAACAGATATACAAGCAGAACATCTATTTCAAGCGCGGGGGGGTACAGTTGATGGATTTTGTTGATGCCAATGAGTTCCAGCCATCCCTCTTTTTCAACTCCGATCTTAGGCACAAAAAACTGATGGAGGCAATCGACGGATTAAACCGGAAATACCACAAAGAGGTGGTTCGACTTGCCACCCAGGACACACGAAAGCACAAGATGCGGCAGGAGCTCCTCTCTAAACATTATACCACCGACATTAACGACATAATTACCGTAGAATTATAATATTCTGAGTCCGTATTAAAATATCTGAAAAACGGAACCACCCTAATGACATAAGGTTTTTTTAAAAAAACTACTGACCGTTTAAATCGCTACTAAACCTTAATTATACTTTTAAATGCTGATATTTTGTGTTAATTTTGCATTTTTATTTTATAAGTAATAGCAGGCATTTTTACTGATGTTACACTATTTCGGATTTTCGGATAATTGCATCGGGATTTTGATCATTCTGGCCTTATATATTTGCCGTTACTTAAATTCTATATAACAGGAGATGAAAAAACTGACTACAATATTGATGATCATCGGTTGTTTTGCTTTTGCCGCTATGGGACAGGAGCAGCAACGCAAACAGGAGCAGCAACGCAAAAAGGTGGGAGTGGTGCTAAGTGGCGGATCGGCAAAAGGATTTTCACATGTGGGCGCATTAAAGGTGTTGGAGAATGCCGGTATTCCCATCGACTATATTGCCGGTACCAGTATGGGGGCTGTAGTGGGAGGACTATACGCAGCAGGCTACAGTGCAAATATGATTGATTCACTTATCCAGATTCAGGATTGGAGCTATCTTATGCGCGACAATATTTACCGTGAGAACCTGTCTGCATCTCAGAGGAATCATCAAAAAAAATATATCGTATCCCTACCCTACAGGCTAAAACTTAAAGAAAGAAGCAGCAAGGTGAGCCTTCCACAGGGTGTTTTTACAGGGCAAAATCTATACAGCCTTTTTCTGAATATGACTATCGGCTATCAGGATGAAATGGATTTCGACTCTCTTCCAATCCCTTTCGGTTGTGTTGCAGCTGATTTGCTTACTGGTGAGGAGTTTGTTTTCAGGGAAGGAATTCTGCCCGAGGCCATGCGCGCAAGTATGGCTATTCCGGGCGTTTTTACACCGGTAGAGAGGGACAGCATGGTATTGATTGACGGAGGTGTGATCAATAATTTCCCGGTTGATGTAGCAAGGAGTATGGGAGCCGATATTATAATTGGTGTAATTATGCCGTCAGATGAGAAATCAGTACACAGCCGTGGCAGTATTACAGAGGTTACAGAAAACATCTTTAATTTTATCGGGCAGCAAAAACTCCAGAAGAACATAAAAGATACCGATCTTATGATTTTACCACGTATCCACCCATATGGGTCCATGGATTTTCAAAGACCTGCCATCGACTCAATTATCTCTCGCGGTGAACAGGCAGCTATGGAGAAATGGGATGAGCTGATTGCCTTAAAAGAGTCACTTGGATTGGAGGATAGTAGTAAAATTGAAAGGGAGAATAAAAATCCCTATATCCATATCGATACACTTATAATCGATAATATACGCATTGAAGGTGTTTCACCTGTAGAGGAAAAGCAGATATTACGCTGGATCTCTGTCAAAGAGAATAGAGTAACTCGGAAAGATTTAGATGGCATGACCTCACGGATATATGCCAGCGGGCTCTTTTCACGTGTTTATTATCGTCTCGACGGGGATCAGCCTTTCGATCTTGTTTTTTTTGTCGAAGCTAAAGAATCAAATACCCTCAATATGGGTGCATACTTCGACACCAATGATATGGCGGCTGTTTTTGCCAATACAACAATTCGCTTAAGCACATCGCTGAATTCAATGATTGATATTACAGCACGACTTAGCCGCGATCCCTATCTTATGGCAGACTATTCAATAAACAGTGGCATCTTCTATAAGGCTGGCGCCAACTACAGGATCAGTAAAAACGATCTGAGTATATATGAAAGAGGCAAGCTTGAATATAAGATGTCGGTCAACCGAAATTCCCTGGATCTAAATTTTTCTGAATTATATTTTGGCAATTTCAGGCTGCATCTTGGTTCCCGGCTTGAGCATTTTCACCTTTTCAATGTCTTAGGGCGTATTGTAGATGAAAATTATACAAGAATAAAAGACAAGCTATATATAAACTATCAGCTCGATGGAGTTTATGATAATCTCAATACCACTTATTTCCCTTCATCGGGACAGTACTTTTCGTTTCGTTATTCAGTTAACACTGATAACTTCCTGAAGCTTGATAATGATTCGCCTTTAAGCATTTTGGAGATGAATTTTTACAAACCTGTTTATTTAGCTGATGGTATCTATATTACACCCCGTGTTACATCACGGTACATAATGAACGACAGCGTTCCCCTAATGTACCGTAACTTTGTCGGCGGCAGATTCGATGATCATTATTTACCACATCAAATTTCACTTCAGGGATCATCAGGAATGGAGATTTTAGACAATATGGTGTTCTCTGCTGATATAATGGGGCACTATAATTTCAAACCGAATAACTATCTCTATGCAAATGTAAACTATACTGTACATAATAATCATGTTTACAACCTTTTTGATGGTAAATCATATTTTGGGGTCAACCTTGGTTACTCCTATCTTTCAATTGTGGGCCCCCTTAGAGTTGAGTTCGGATATTCAGGCCTTTCACGTAAATTCCACCCCTTCCTGAGTCTCGGGTATTATTTATAAATACATCAACCGAAGATTGTGTAATTGTATCAGTTACTGCGAATTGGACAATATTGTTATCTATGATGAGATAATGCTTCGTTAGACCTTCATCTTTAATGATGATAGCCAATATGTTATGCCTAATTTTCAAAAGAGCCATGCTTTCTTGATTTTCAGGGAATTATGATAACTATTTTAAAAGATTACCAAAGTATTGATGACATTAACCTGGAATATTTTATTTACAACTTTTGCATGTAACCATTAAATGCAATTATAGCTTGAAGATATGATATATGAATGTTTTTTGTTAAAACAAATGTATATTTTCAGGTAGGGAGGGGAAGTACTTTGGAAAAAACAGCAGACTGTCTCTAAAATGGCAGACTGTCCCTAAAACAGCAGACTATCCTTAAATGAGCAGACTGTCCCTAAAACAGCAGATTATCTTTAAATCAGCAGACTAAATTTCAATTTATTAAGAATAATGTGACTGATTTTACTTTAAATCATAATAATAATAAAAAAGCATATGAAATATATCTAATGATTAAACATTTGATTAAAACATTTGTTTAACCAAAAGACAAGATATAAATTTCTCATGATCAAGAAAAATTAATGAAGAATGGAGACTAATACAACAGAACAGAAAATTATCAGGGCAGCCGATAAAATATTCACACAAAAGGGGTATGCTGCCACAAGAACAAGAGATATTGCTGAAGAGGCAGGTGCCAATCTGGCACTTCTTAATTATTACTTTGGTAGCAAAGAGAAGCTTTTTAAACATGTGGTAAGAGAAAAGCTAAAGATGTTACTTGGTGCAATGGGGCCAATTTTATCTGATGATAATATTTCTCTTGAAGATAAAATAATGTCTATCACTGAAGGATATACCAATCTGTTGCTTGAAAATGAGGAACTCCCAATTTTTATACTTAATGAATTGTCGGTAAACAAGGAACTATTTGTGGAAATAACACAAAATACACGGCAGATTGCTCAACCGGTTATTGAAAAGCAGTTGAAAGAGAAAGGTGTTGAAATATCAGCAACTGATCTGATAATTAACACGCTTAGCCTTACTATGTTTCCGTTCGTTGCTAAGCCGTTGATAATTTCTTCGGGATTGGTAAAGGATGAAAAATTTAAAGAGTTTGTGACCGAAAGAAAAGATAAAATCTTACGATGGATAACAAGCATAACCAAATAAAGAGATAAAACCAACATGATCAAAGATTACATCTGACAATAGTATAATAAATATAATAAAGAGATGAAAATATGAGACCAAAAACATTTCTGTTATTCTTAGGATTGATCTGGCTAAACATTATACTGGCATCGGGACAGGTCATCACACTTGATGAAATGCAGGTAAAAGCTAAAACAAACTACCCTGCAATTGCAAGATACAACATTATTGAAAAAACTAGGGATTTCAGCATAGATAATGCAAACAGGGGGTATCTCCCGCAGGGTTCTATAAGCTCACAGGCAGCCTGGCAGTCAGACGTTACAAAAATCGACCTGGATCTTCCGATTGAATTTCCTTCCATTGAAATTCCTGTACCAGATCAGGATCAATACCGATTAGTGGCTGAACTGAACCAGACTATCTGGGATGGAGGCAACATTACCGCTCAGAAGAAGAGCCTGACAGCTAACTCTGAACTAGAGATTAAAAAACTGGATACTGAAATTTACGCTTTGAGAGAGCGTGTAAACAATCTCTATTTCGGTATACTACTAATGAAGGGAAATCTGCAGCAACATGAAATCCTGGAAAAAGAACTGCAACGCAATTACGATAACGTACAGGCCTATGTGCAAAATGGTGTGGCAAACGTTTCCGACCTCAGCACGGTTAAGGTGGAACAGCTGAAAGCGGGACAGCAGAAAATCAGCCTTGAATCCACACTTGATGCATATATCCGGATGTTATCGGTGATGACGGGAGAGCCACTTGATAAAGATATGACTTTTGTAAAACCAAACCCCGAAACCGATTTAATATCTCCTATCATCAACCGTCCAGAATTAAAGATGTTCAACGCGCAGGAGGAAGCTATTGAGTCGCAAAAATTGCTATTAAAGGCTAAGAATATGCCGAAGTTGGGAGCCTTTGCACAGGGTGGCTACGGAAAGCCGGGATTGAATATGTTCGATAACGAATTTTCACCTTACTTTTTGGGTGGAATCCGCCTGATATGGAACTTTGGAAATTTGTATACATTAAATAACGATAAAAAAATTATTGATTTACAAAAAAAGGCAGTGAATACTCAAAGAGAGGTCTTTATGCAAAATTTGTTTATGCAGATACCGCAACAGCAGATAGAGATAGAAAAATATAAAAAGACAATGCAGGATGATGATGAAATCATTCGCCACCAAACATTTATTCGCAAGGCAGCAGAGGTGAAGGTGGAAAATGGCACACTTACCGTTTCGGACCTTATGAGAGAGATAAATGCTGAAGAGGCTGCCAGGCAATCCAAAACGCTTCACGAAATTCAATATCTAATGTCGGTTTATTCACTGAAACATTCAACTAATCAGAACTAAAAGTAAAACTATAAAAAAAGTAAACAAATAAATATAATCATATGAAACCAAATTTTTACTTGTTATCTGCATTATTAACCCTCCTCCTATTTTCATGCAGCAAAGGCAGCGGTGAATATGACGCTACCGGATCGTTCGAAGCTACAGAAATTATTGTCTCGTCTCAGGCAAGCGGATGTATTCTGGAATTAAACGTAAACGAAGGAGAACAATTGCAAATGGGACAGATAGTAGGCCTGATAGATAGCACCCAGCTCTACCTTCAAAAGATGAGCCTCCTTTCAAGTGTAAAAGGGGTACGTGCCCAGCATCCAGATATTGAAGCACAGACAGCAGCTTTACAGGATCAGATAAAAACATTGAAACGGGAAAAAGCGCGGGTAGAAAGATTGGTTGCCGCAAATGCTGCCAATCAAAAACAGCTTGACGACATTGAATCTCAATTAGAAGTTGTGCAGAGTCAGCTATCAGCACTGACATCCACATTGCAAAAAAACAGTGCCAATATTTCTGCACAAAGCTCCACTCTAGATATTCAGATTGCACAACTTGAAGACCAACTGGAGAAAACCCGTATCACTTCACCTATCTCAGGCACTGTACTTAACAGGTATGTCGAGGCTGGTGAACTTGCTACCATGGGTACTCCCCTCTTCAAAATTGCAGATACAGGCACGCTGTTCCTGAGGGCTTATGTGACAAATGACCAGCTTGCACTGATTAAACTTAATGACGAGGTAACAGTAAGGGTAGACAACGGTAAAGGAAATATGAAATCATACACGGGTGCAATCATCTGGATATCAAACAAATCAGAGTTTACACCCAAGACAATACAGACTAAAAACGAAAGGGCTAACCTTGTATATGCCTTAAAAATTGCTGTTCCAAATGATGGTTATCTGAAAATAGGCATGTACGGCGAAGTCAAATTCTAAAAAAAGAGAAGAAAAAACTCCACTACACATTTGTAAAAAGAATACTCTTACTCTGAAAGAAAAATAATATGGACCTGTACGTCCTGTTAAAAACAACAAAATGATCGAAGTAAAAGATTTACATAAGAGTTACACCAAAGGTAAGGTGAACGCACTGAATGGAGTCACTTTCTCTGTCAAAGATGGGGAAATATTCGGAGTAATTGGCCCGGATGGCGCCGGTAAATCATCGCTCTTTCGCATTCTTGCCTCACTCTTGCTACCCGACAGTGGAATAGCTTTGATGAACGGACATGATGTAATAAAAGATTACAGGGAAATCAGGCAGATAATCGGCTATATGCCTGGTCGGTTCTCTCTCTATCAGGATCTGAGCGTGGAAGAAAATCTGACATTTTTTGCCACCCTTTTCAACACCACCATAGAGGAAAATTACCATCTGATCAAAGATATTTATCAGCAGATAGAACCCTTTAAAAACCGGAGAGCAGGAGCGCTTTCGGGAGGTATGAAGCAGAAGCTTGCATTAAGCTGTGCCCTAATTCATAAGCCGGAAATCCTTATCCTTGATGAACCCACTACAGGGGTAGACCCGGTTTCGAGAAAGGAGTTCTGGGATATGCTGAAACGACTGAAAGAGCAGGGCATAACCATCCTGGTTTCAACTGCATATATGGATGAAGCCGGTAGATGCGACAGAATAGCCCTGATGCGTGAAGGGGAGTTTATCGCGAACAACACCCCACAAGGAATTATCGATGATTACGCCGAGACATTATGGTCGGTGGAAGGAACTGGGATGTCAGCATTACTCAGTGAGCTCCGTTCTCATTCCAAGATAAAAAGCAGCTTCGCTTTTGGAGACAAGATTCACGTCACAGTTGAAGGCGGGCTAAAAACCGGAGAGCTTAAAGAATACCTAACAAAAAAAGAATTCAGCGACGTAAGAATTGATCCTATCCAGCCTACCGTGGAAGATTGTTTTATGGCATTAACCATTTGAATATGAAAAAAGTAATTAAAATATCGAACCTAACGAAAAAGTTCGGCAATTTCACGGCAGTGGACCATATATCATTTGATGTTGAGGAGGGAGAAATTTTCGGGTTTCTCGGTGCAAACGGAGCAGGGAAAACCACTGCAATGCAGATGCTTTGCGGTATCAGCATGCCGACAGCGGGAGAAGGGACTGTAGCGGGATACGATATCATTAAAGAGAATGAACTGATAAAACGGAATATCGGGTATATGAGCCAGAAGTTTTCTCTTTATGAAGATCTAAAAGTATGGGAAAATATCCGCCTTTTCGGTGGCATTTACGGCCTTACCGACAAGGTGATATCAACAAAGACCGATGAGTTGCTTAAAAGGCTCGATTTTAAAGATGAACGTAACACGCTGGTGAAATATCTACCCCTTGGCTGGAAGCAGAAGCTGGCATTTTCTGTCGCCATTTTTCATAAACCGAAAATTGTCTTTCTGGACGAACCGACAGGTGGAGTCGATCCGGCTATGCGGCGACAGTTCTGGGAGATGATCTATGAAGCAGCCGACCAGGGAATCACGGTATTTGTAACCACGCACTACATGGATGAAGCAGAGTATTGCAACCGGGTCTCAATAATGGTAGACGGCCGCATCGATGCCCTGGATACACCGGCAAAATTACGTGGCCATTTTAACGCCGGCTCAATGGATGAAGTATTCAGGCAGCTGGCACGAAAAGCAAAACGGGGCGATTAAGCCGACAATGCCCGTACCTATCGCAACGGCTGCAAATTGATATTTAAAACATCAAAAAATGAAACAATTTATTGCATTTGTACGCAAAGAGTTTTATCATATTTTCCGTGATAACAGAACACTTCTCGTAATACTTGGCATGCCGGTAGTGGAGATACTGTTATTCGGATTTGCTATCAATATGGAAGTACAAGACATTCGTGTGGCGGTTTACGACCCCACCCCCGACACATTCACTAATGGCATTGCTGAACGTATCCAGCAGAATGCCTATTTCAATTATCTTGGGAAAGTGTACTCCATGGAGGAGATGGGGGAGTTGATGCGTAAAGGAAAACTAGATCTGGCAGTGGTATTTCAGCAAAATTTTCAGGAGGACCTGGTGCACTCAGGTGATGCAGCTGTGCAGTTGCTTTCAAACAGCTCCGATCCAAACAGGGGATCTATAGCTGTTACCTATGCAACTGCAATTATAGCCGGATATCAAAGGGAGCAAACGGGGCTGATGCAGATGCCGTTTCAGATTTTGACCGAAAACAGGATGATCTATAACCCACTCATGAAGTCATCGTATATGTTTGTACCTGGTATAATGGGATTAGTGCTGATGATCATATGTACCATAATGACTTCAGTTTCCATCGTTCGGGAGAAGGAGAGAGGAACAATGGAGGTGTTGCTTGCATCGCCCCTGAAACAAGGGACTATGATCTTTGCCAAAACAATTCCATATATGGTTATATCCTTTATTGATTTTATAATTATTCTTCTTCTGAGCTATTTTGTTTTAGATGTGCCTGTTAATGGCAATCTTTTGCTGTTCTTTCTGATTGCGATCATCTACATTGCACTGACCCTGTCTTATGGACTGACCGTTTCAACGCTGGTGGATAAACAGGTAAACGCAGTTATTGTCTCGGCTATAACAGCAATGGTTCCAGTACTGATGCTTTCAGGGATGATATTCCCTATCGACAATATGCCGATGGTGCTGCAGGCTTTATCTACTATTGTACCTGCACGATGGTTTATTGAAGCAGTACGTAAAGTGATGATTCAGGGACAGGGATTAATGATGGTCTGGAAAGAGATACTTATATTAATTGGAATGATATTGTTCCTGTTAGTGGTTACAATCATAAATACTAAAAAAAGGCTGGAGTAAAGGTTTAACCAATTACAGATTATCAACAGATTATTAACATGTTGCCAGTGCATCATCAACAAATTATCAACAAATTATCAACAGTTTAATCCGTGCAAATCGGAACTGGAACATTATTACTGAATGGTTGAAAATTATGAAAACAATAAAATTCCTAATAGAAAAAGAGTTTAAACAGATGTTCAGGAATCCTATGATTCCAAAAATGATTGTTATGTATCCGGTTATGGTGTTGCTGGTGTTCCCGTGGGCAGTAAGTTTCGAAATAAAAAATATTAAAATTGATGTTGTAGATCATAGCAAGAATGTATATTCTAAAAGACTGACCGACAAAATTGCATCTTCTCGATACTTTATCCTTAACGACACTCCGCCCAATTACCAGACAGCAATGTTGAATATGGAACATGGCGAAACAGATATGATCCTGGAAATACCCACTTCGTTCGATATGGATCTGGTAAAAAACAAAGCATCAGGAGTAGGCATGGCAGTCAACTCGGTAAACGGCACCCAGGGCCTGTTGGGTAGCAATTATATTATGCAGATTGTGAACGATTTCTCATCGGAACTGTTAGGTGAACTTATGCATACAATGCCTCCGCAATCCAGAGCCTCAATAATGCGAATGCCAAAAGTAGATATTGTTCCCCAGTTCAAGTTTAATCCTGCTCTGGACTATAAATTCTTTATGATTCCAGGTTTTATGGTGTTACTCCTCACACTTATCTGTGGCATTTTACCCGCACTGAACATTGTGTTGGAAAAAGAGAACGGTACCATTAACCAGATCAATGTGACCCCGGTAAACAGAATAGTGTTTATTCTGGCTAAACTTATTCCTTTCTGGATTGTAGGCCTTGTTGTCATGATAATTTCAGTCTCAGCATCATACCTGCTGTATGGGCTCTGGCCCACAGGAAGTGTTTTAGCTGTACTTTTCTCAGCTGTTGTCTTTATCATCTCCATATCAGGGCTGGGAATCATCATCTCAAACTATTCCTCAAATATGCAGCAGGCAAGCTTTCTGGTGATGTTCTTTATTCTTATCCTTATCCTGCTTGGCGGTATGTTTACCCCCATATCAAGCATGCCCGAATGGGCCCGGTTGATTGCATACGTCAACCCGTTTACCTACCTTACAACTACCTTTCGCATGCTCTATCTGAACGGGAGCACGTTGGCTGATGTATCGGGGAATCTGCTTAAATTGGGAGTAATTGCAGTAGTATTGAATGGTTGGGCAGTAGTCAGCTATAAAAAAAGAGGATAAACATTAGCCAACCGGCTCAGCCATACCCTAATTTTATGAAATTACGTACCATTTAAATAATAAAATTGCCCTACAATGAAACATAATTTTTTATTTAGTGTTGTGCTGATGATGTTTTTGTTAATTCCTGAAATAATGTCACAGCCTGAAGTAGCTCTTTCCGATTCAACAAAAAGGCCGCTCATGAATATTGTTGATTATTTAAAATCGAAAATAGAACAAGAGAGACAAGAATTGGTTATGACGGAAGGTGAGATTATCCGGTACATGGATGGTTTGCCCCCTTTTTCTATATATAAGGATAACTTTTTTATTACCGGCATCCCGCTCAACAAAGGAATAAACAGGGAAACAGCCGATGCTAAATTTCAACTCAGTATCCGCCACAGGCTTACATCAAGCCGATTGCCTTTCGATACTTTTCTATATCTTACTTATACTCAAAAATCGTTTTGGGATATCTACCGCGATTCTGCCCCATTCAGGGACAGCAACTATAACCCGGGCATCGGGCTTGGAAGATATATTATTGTTGATAACCGGCTGACTGGAGCAGCTTTTTTGCATTTAGAACATGAATCCAACGGCCGTGACAGTCTTGAGTCGAGAAGTACTAATTGGATTGGCTTCTCAGGAAAATATTTTTTAACATCGAATCTTGCTGTCGGTTTCAAAATTACAATTCCTTTTTTTACCGGTAAAGAAAACAGCGACTTGTACGATTACAGAGGAACTGGCTATTTCAACGCCGACTTAAAATCATCAAATAATAAATGGTGGCTTTCAGGCACATTCAGTCTTATAAAGAGCGTAAAGACAATCAATCTCAAACTTACTGCCAGTTATAAGATCTCAGACAGATTCAATCAATATATTTTTGGTGAACTGTACAGTGGTACGGGCGATAGTTTGCTCGATTACAAAAGGAAAGACTTGCAGTTAAGAGCGGGGATATGTATAAAGCCCGATTTTTATAATCTGTTTTAAATTTACTGTACTGAAAAGAGAAGTTGAAAATGAGAAAAACTGCAGCATTTTTATTAACTTTGCAACCTATTAAATTTTTCACTATATTTAATTAACACTTATATAATCAGGCAAATGGGCCATGTAATTAAAAGACAATTCTGCAGTTAATAATCAAGTAGTTACGTGTAATTCTTTGAAGTAATAGCGAGCAATTGTAAATATAAATCATGCTTTTTTTATTTTACCCAAACAGATTGTAACTGGGAGTACAGCAAAAAAATGAGTCCTATGAAAATTGCCATTTTTTATAAAAGAAATAAATTATGCCGCCTCTCTGAGAGTAATGTCAATGTGACAATTTTTGATCAGGAAAGCGAATCGGTAAATGGTGTCAAAAGCCTGTTTTTTGAAGAAAATTCGGTAAAAAATGCATTGCTTTTCTTATCAAACGAATCTATTGATATGATATATGTATCAGAAATTGACGATGAGACGGGAAATAGAATAAGAGAAGATGGTATTGCAATTAAAACTGCACATATGCTCTTGCAAGACAAACTTTTCAATACTCTTTCCCTTTCCTGCGGCAAATGTGACTAAAAGATCTGATTTTTATCAATTAATCTTATTTCTTAATAAAGAAATATTCTATTACAAATTTTTTTAAAGATGATCCTATTAAGCTTTGTGAAAAAACATCATGTCAATATTTTAATCAATCCTAAATATGAGCATTTGAGAAGAGATATTGAAACGATATCAGAAAATTTTAACAAAAAAGGAAAAATTATTTATAAAGGGCGCAATATATTAAAAAAGATGCGTCTGGGTTCAGAAAAAGTCGTGGTGAAGAAATTTTCCGTTCCAAATTTCATAAACCAGTTTATCTATTCCACATTTCGGCAGTCGAAAGCTGCACGCTCTTATTACAATTCCGCCGAAATTATTAATCGCGGTTTCATCTCACCAACACCTGTTGCGTATATAGAAGAGCGACGTTGGGGAAGATTGAAAGATAGTTATTACATTTGCATCTATGCAGAAGATTATAACTCTATAAGGCCATATCTGGACGGAACTTTACAAAATAATGCACTACTGAAAGCATTTGCTGAATATACCTCACAACTTCATTTGCGGGGAATTATTCATAAAGATTACAGTCCCGGCAATATTTTATGGAAGTACAGTGAAGAGAGTCACAACTATTTGTTTTGCCTTGTTGATGTAAACAGAATGAATATACATTCGTTTAACGACGAGTATTTCAAAAACCTTGAGCGATTATCTCCATTACGTGATATCACAACTATTATTGCAGTAAATTACGCCCAATATTCCCACATTGATAAAGAAGAAGCCATTCAGTCTGTAAATAACTATTCAGATAGTTTTTATCTAAAAAAAACATATAAATACACTTTAAAAGAGTTGCCGAAAAAATCTTTTAAATCGCGACGGAAAAATGTCAGGGCGCTATTTTTATATTTTGTTTATCGCCGGTTACGCCAATTAAAAATTGTATCACAGAAGCAAAAAGAGATTCTAAAAGAGAAAGAAATAAATATTTACGACAAGTATCTTCGCGAAAAAGATACCAGAGAGGTATTGCCTTTTCGATATAATTACTACGAAGAAGGGAATGAAGAGAATGAAGAGAATGAAGAGAACGAGGATAAAAGTAAAATAATGGCTCAGTAATTACAGATCACGGCAATAGAGATAATGAGCATGAAAACATTTTGCACAAACAAAACGCCTAAGGTGACAGTCCATAAAGAGGTATGAGAATGAAAGTTTCGGTAATCCGATCAAAAAAGCACAACTTCTTTCGTGTATTATAAGTGGATTATGGCAGAAGGTTTTGTTATTTTCTGATAGCAGAAAGAAACTGTTTGCGGTAGGTCTCTCCAACCGGAATCTGTTTTTTTCCTATTATAATACGGTTTTTATCAACGCTTGAGATTTTGTTTAAGTGAATGATATACGACCTGTGAACACGGATGAAACGCTCGGAGGGAAGCTCTTCCTCCAGCGATTTTAGGCTCATCAGAGACAAAATAGGTTTTAAACTGCTTTCCGTGTAAATCTTCACATAATCTTTTAACCCTTCAATATACAGCATATCGTCGTACAACACATGCAAGAGGCGATATTCAGATTTAACAAAAATGCCCACATTCTCTTGTACAGACTCACTATTTGATTTTGATTCTGTCATTTCAAACCAGTTCAAAGCTTTTTTTGCTGCGGCGAGAAATTCTGAAAAAGAGAAAGGTTTTAGCAGATAATCTATCGCATTTACTTTATATCCCTCCAAAGCATATTCGCTGAAAGCGGTGGTAAAGATAATACGTGTATGATTGTCAATGATACGTGCAAGCTCAATACCATTCACATCGGGCATCTGGATATCAAGGAAAAGCACATCAACTTTCTCCACTGCTATGTGCTTCATTGCAGAAAGTGCATTACTGTATTTGCCGGTAAGATTCAGAAAAGGGGTTCTCTGA
Source organism: Proteiniphilum propionicum (assembly GCF_022267555.1). Lineage (NCBI taxonomy): Bacteria > Pseudomonadati > Bacteroidota > Bacteroidia > Bacteroidales > Dysgonomonadaceae > Proteiniphilum > Proteiniphilum propionicum. The sequence goes on along the minus strand of NZ_CP073586.1, from coordinate 2,938,147 downwards.
ACGTACGATTCCAGAAGCGACAAAGCCAGCGGCTCATCATCAACTATCCAACAATTCAATATCATCAGGCTCTTTTTTTGTATCAATCGCAAGTACAGTAGAATAAACATCGCCCTGAATTTTTATATTCCACTGATATCTGTCAGGGTAAAGCAGCTCAAGTTTTTTCTTCACCAGCTCCAACCCTATTCCACTGCCGCTTTTATCTGAAACCGATTTTGGGAAATAACTGTTTCTGGAAATAAACTCCACTTTTCCGTCAGGATGCTCTTTTAGCGAAATTTCAATAAACGACGGTTTGTCTCCACTTACACCGTGCTTGAATGCATTTTCTATCAAAGATATAAAAATTAGTGGAGAAATAAGAGTATTCCCAGTTTCCGAATAAGAGAATTCGGTTGTAAGCTTCACATTATCAGGTAGCCGTATACGCATTAACTCAATATAGTTACGCATGAAATCAGCCTCCTGCTTTAGCGGAACATAGGTCTGGTTGTTGTCATAGAGCAGATGTCGCAGCATCTTGCTCAGATCCACAACTGCTTGCTGCGCTTTTGGAGGATTAAACTCTATGAGCGCATAAATATTGTTGAGTGTGTTTAGCAAAAAGTGCGGGTTGATCTGGTTCTTAAGGTTCTGAAGCTCGGCTTCAGATTTTGCTTTTGCCAGCTCTTTCCGTTCGTTTTCCACCTCAAGCCATCTTACAGTCATCTTCAATGCAACACTAAGCCCGGTCATGAAAAAAAGAGAGGTGGAATTGCGTAATATAAAAATATACCTGAAACTGCTTCTTCTGTGCCTCCTTGGCCTAAATTCAGGGAGTAAAGAATCTATCACTCCTCGGCCATAATACATCAGGAAAGATACTGCAATAATGAGTAATAGATTGTAAATTATAAACTCTTTGTTTTTTCCTTTATACAGCAGCTTATCGATAAGAAAAAAATAGTTAAGGTAAAAAACCAGCATGAATCCCAGCATCTCGGGGAGTGACCTTAAAAACATGCGAAAGTTGAAAATCCGCTCGGGATCGGTAAAAAAGTAGGGAAGAATAAATATCACACCCCACAGAAGGATATGTACAAACACATTGTTCCAACTTACCTTCTGTTTTTGTTGTAATACCTGTACCATATTGTAAAAAAATTAAAATATGTTAGGGCCTCTTCTTTCACCATGGCCATGGCCTCCAAATCTTCCGCTACCTCTTTCAGGTATCATCTCTTCCCTTGTGGCGCCTCCTTTGAATATATTGAACCTATAAACAAAGTGCACCATGAAATAGCTTGTGAGCGTGTTTGAAGTAGTATCACGTATATAGTTCGATGTTACGCTTCTGTTAATATTGCTGCGCTGTTGCAGAATATCATATATCTTAAAACGGATGGTACCGTTCTTTTGTTTAAAAAGTTGCTTCTGAACAGATGCATTCCATAACCATTCTTTCTGCTGGAATCCATCTGCATATCCGGAGTTTGTTGAATAGTTGATATCACTCTCTATGGTCAGGTCCCACGGCAGATAGATTGATGTATTGGCATTTCCGCCATAGTTGAAATAGTTTTGATTGTTCTGTATTTTAATAGTGTTTGACACGCTATTGTAGCTGATGTTTCCCCGAACACCAAAATCGAACAGATCAGACCGATAATTCAATCCCAGCATCTCAGACAGGTTGACGCGCTTATTCAGATTTTTCTCATTGTTTGAAAATCCGTTTGTATGGTTGTAACTTGCAAAAGACATTGAAGAAACTGAAAATTTTATATTCCTGAGTGGCACATTAAACATAACACGGCCATTGACATTCCAGTTACCGGCAACGTTCTTGTAAGTGGTCTCCTTTCTGCCGGTATTGATATCGGTAAATGTTGAAGACACGATATCGTTGGTAAGATAGCCACCGTTCACAAAAGCTGCGATGGAGCTCGCCTTTTCGGGATTCGACATCCTGTACCTCAAGCTAAGTTGATGTTGAAAAGAAGGCTTTAGGTCGGGGTTGCCATAGCGGATATTCAACGGGTCAGAGACATCAACCACGGGAGAGAGTTGCGAGACCGACGGTTGGTCGGTATTTCCGAAATAGCGTATCTGAAGATTCATGGTTCGACTCCAGCGATAGTTAAACTGAGCCATGGGTGCATAGTTTATAACCTCTTGACTGGCATCATGAATTAAATCTGTTCCGATAAATGTTTTACTACGTGAGCTGGACGGCTGCACTGAAAAGCCTAACATATAGTCATATTTCTCTCTTATTGCCCTGAAGTTCAATCCCAGGTCCTGATTCACGAAGTTGTTCTCCAGCCTTTTGCTGTACAACGAATCCAGTACAGTATAGTTGCCTGTTTCGTCCTTTGAGCGGGTGTCTTTGTCAGATTCAGATATGTTCTGTCGATACCGGTATGCAAGCTGAAGGAAGTTATTTCTGCCTATAGGCTCCACGTATGAGAAATATCCGCTCCAGGAGGTGTTGTCGCTGGTATTTGTAAAATGCTGATCTATGAGATCGTCGGGACGCGGCCCTTTGTAAAAAGTGGCAGAGACGCTTGTTCCCTTATTATCAGATTCACCCCTGTTTGCACGCAGTTGAGCACTCACTACCCTGCCAGCTTTTCCAAGTTTGCGACTTATATCAAGATTTCCACCGTAGTTCTTCCCGTCTCCTTCTGAAAAGTACCTCGAATCACCATGGTTAACAGTATCGCCCGACAGCTCAACTTTGGTAAGGAAATGGCCCTCTTCATCGCGGGTATTGTTATAAAATGAAGCTTCGGGACGGAAAATTATGGTAGTGAATGAGTCCGGGTTCCATTCAACCCTGAAGTCCATATTGAAATTCCGGCTTTTGTTGTTCGACCTGTTACTCTCGCTCTCCAGTGTATTTCCGGCGCTGAGAATGTTCTGTGTAAATACATCGGACTGAACATCGGTATCGGTATATCCGTAACGGGCATTTCCCCCGATCTTGAATTTTGAGGTAAATTGCTTGCTGAAGTTGCTTCCTGCATTTACAGAGGTTGATATTCCGTCTCTGCCGCCGAACATGCGCATTCTCCCTCCACGGCCACCCATACTGCCGAACATTGCCGAAGCAAGGTCTGAAAAACCTGCATTATTAGTATTGTTGACACCTCCTAAGAATGTAAATTGGTCCTTGTTCTTCATATAGTTAAGCATTCCATTAGCTTCATACCGGTCCTTGCTTCCGTAGCCTGCAAAGGCATTTCCAAAAAGCCCCTCTTTCATGCCAGGGCGCACCATCAGGTTAATAACATTCTCTTCCTCTCCATCATCGAATCCGGTCATCTGTGCCATTTCTGTTTTTCTCTCAAGCACCTGAAGCTTTTCAACCATTTTTGCAGGAAGATTTTTAGATGCCACTTTCGGGTCGCTGCTGAAAAACTCCTCTCCATCCACCAATATTTTTTTTATCTCCTTCCCGTTTACTGTTATCTTGCCATCATTATCCACTTCCACACCCGGCATCTTTTTTAGCAAGTCTTCAACAACCGCACTTTCAGTTACTTTATAGGAATCCGCATTGTACTCCAACGTATCACCCTTTACAGTTATTTCAGGCGCTTTTGCAGTTACCACAGTCTCCGATAAAAGTATGTTGTCAGTACTTATTGAGATATTTCCAAGCTGTACCGAGGAATTGCCGGAAGTTACATTTACATTCTTATACACATCGTTATATCCAATGAAAGAGATATGCAGGATATATGATCCGTATCTTACCGGAATGGCAAACAGGCCATTGGAGCCGGTTGCTTTTCCTGTTACAAAGGTGCTGTCTGCCTGCCTAAGTATCCTTACATTGGCAAGAGGTACAGGCTCTTCGGTTTCCTTATCAATAAGCTTACCCGATATGGAACTATTAGTTTGCGCCTGCAGTGGGTACATAAAAGAGTATAGTAACAAAAAAGTTGCTATAAAACATATCTTCTTCATATTATTTTCTGTTGAATTATTGATATGATGAAATCAATTTTGCAGACAAAAATAATAACACCCGGATGCCTTGACAAATCAAATAGATAAACCGAACTATTTTATCGACCAATTGCGACTTTTACTCTCTGAACCATTCAAAATAACCGTGATAAGAGTAGTCACAATAAAATGTGTTCAGCTCAATACCAGTAACTACTAAAACTTTAAGGTGATATTTTTACAGCAATAATTAACAGGTCGATAATTCCAGTGATGGTTATGTGACGTGATGGCGATGTGACGTGATGGCGATGTGACGTGATGGCGATGTGACGTGATGGCGATGTGACGTGATGGTTATGTGACGTGATGGCGATGGCGTTAATCAGTAAACAAGAAAGATTTTCTACGCCTCGATTGTGGTACAATCAAAACCGTAGTTTGTCTTTAAATAGCAAATAAGGCTTTTTTGAAGCTTGTTTCTACAGATCCTTCGCCAGTTTCAGCCACATGAAGTTGGCGCGCTCTGCAGTAATATTAATCCATGAATCGACATTGAACTCAAAGCATACGGCCGATGCCGTGGGAAGAATATCAATCAGCACTCCCAGGTCGTTTATCAAATTTGTTATACCCGGATTGTGCCCTACATAAAGGCAAGTGTCAACCTCATTTGGAAGTTTTGAAATCACATTCATTATCCACCGCGCTGGGGCAAAGTACAAATTCTGATCGGTTTTAATATCTTCTTCCGGATACCCGATACTTTTTGAAACATATATTGCTGTTTCATAAGCCCTTTGGGCCGATGACGAGAGTATCAGATCAGGTATTCCCAACCTTTTCAGTATGTATTCACCCATTGCAGCAGCGTTTTTGCTTCCACGCAAGGTAAGTGCACGGTCATAGTCGTCTTTGGCCATCGTATTTTGTTCGGCTTTGCCATGGCGTAATAATACCAGCTGCTTCATGATTATCTTTTTTTTATAAACGATACTGATACTTACAGGTGCAAAATCAGCAATAATTCCGATAAAATTGAACAGCTTAACAGACTAAGCTAATTAGCTTTGAGTGCAGCCTTCAGACAGTCCCGAAATTAAATATCCAAGAGACGGGCAATAATTGCAAAATCAATCCCAGTTCAGTATAACTTTTCCGCACTGTCCACTTTCCATCACATCAAATCCTTTCTGAAAATCATCAATGCCAAAGCGGTGTGTAATAACTGGGGTCAAATCAAGGCCTGTAATTAGCATCTGCTCCATCTGATACCATGTCTCCCACATTTCTCTTCCATAGATTCCCTTCAGCGTTAGTGCTTTAAAGATAATCTCATTCCAGTTTACAGTAGTGGTGTTGGGCAGAATACCCAGTAAAGATATTTTTGAGCCGTTGTACATATTTTCCACCATATCCCTGAAGCCTGCAGGAGAACCGGACATCTCGAGCCCCACATCAAATCCGCGCATACCCAGCTTTTCTACCGCCTTCGCTATAGTTTCACCTTTTGATGGATTAACCGTTAGCGTAGCACCCATCTTTTTTGCAATATCCAATCTGTAATCGCTCAAATCGCTCACCACAATATAACGTGCACCGGCAAATCGACAAATGGCGGTAGCCATGCTTCCTATAAGCCCCGCTCCGGTAATAAGTACATCTTCAGCAATCAATGGGAACGAGAGTGCAGTATGTGTAGCATTTCCAAACGGGTCCATTATGGAAGCGATCTCATCGGGTATGCGAGGATCAAGCTTCACAACATTCGATGCCGGAAGCTGCAGATATTCAGCAAAAGCACCGTCTCGATTAACGCCCACACCCATGGTGTTTTCGCAGACATGAAGTTTGCCTCGGCGACAGTTACGGCAGTGTCCGCAGGCAATGTGGCCTTCACCTGTAACACGGTCGCCTATCTTCAGATTTTCCACACCACTGCCCATATCAACAATCTCACCCACGTATTCGTGCCCAATAGTCATAGGTGTATTGATGGTTTTTTGTGACCATTCGTCCCACTTGTAAATATGCAAGTCGGTGCCGCAAATAGCTGTTTTCTTTATTTTTATAAGTACATCGTTCACACCAACAGATGGAACTGGCACCTCTTCCATCCAGATACCCTTTTCAGGACGAATCTTAACCAATGCTTTCATTTGATAAATATTTTAAGGAGTTGTAAGTCAGAAATCAGATCACTTCCAGTTTTTTCCCCACTTTTATGAATGCCGCAATAGCTTTGTCAAGATGTTCATGTTCGTGAGCTGCGGAAAGCTGTACACGAATTCGTGCTTCACCTTTCGGAACCACAGGATAATAAAATCCGGTCACATATATTCCTTCTTCAAGCATTCCGGCGGCAAAATCTTGCGACAATCTGGCATCATACAGCATCACTGCGCAAATGGCCGATTGGGTTGGTTTAATGTCGAACCCTGCCTCTCTCATCTTAGTTACAAAATAGTCCACATTTTCATGCAGTTTATCCTGCAGCTGATTTGATTCCTGCAGCATGTGGAAAGCCTCCATGCCAGATGCAGCCACCATTGGTGGAATTGAGTTGGAAAAAAGATAGGGTCGTGAACGCTGGCGCAGCATCTCAATAATCTCCTTGCGCCCAGTGGTAAATCCGCCAATAGCACCGCCGAAAGCCTTACCCAGAGTACCAGTAATGATATCAACATCTCCCATGATATTGAATAATTCAGTAACGCCTTTTCCGGTTTTACCAACTACACCTGCAGAATGGCTCTCATCTACCATTACCAGTGCGTTGTATTTTTTTGCCAGCTCCATTATTTTGTCCATAGGTGCCACATTTCCATCCATTGAGAATACACCATCGGTTGCAATAATTCTGAATCGCTGAGCCTGCGACTCTTTCAGCTTTTCTTCAAGGTCGTTCATATCAGCATTGGCATAACGATATCGTTTAGCCTTGCAAAGCCGAACACCGTCAATAATAGATGCATGGTTAAGCATGTCGGAGATGATAGCATCCTCATCGGTAAAAAGAGGGTCAAATAGTCCGCCATTTGCATCGAAACAGGCAGCATAAAGAATGGTATCGTCAGTTTTAAAATAGTTACTGATAGTCTTTTCCAGCTCCTTGTGGTAGTCTTGAGTACCGCAGATAAATCTAACCGACGACATGCCATAACCGCGTTCATCCAATGCCCGCTTTGCAGCGCCTATCAGCCTCGGATTATCAGACAACCCTAAGTAGTTGTTGGCACAAAAGTTAAGTACCTGTTGCCCCGATTGAACTCTTATCTCTGCCCTTTGCGGGGTAACAATAATTCTTTCATTCTTGTAAAGTCCTGCCTCTTCTATTGCTCTAAGCTCGGCCTGAAGGTGTTGTTGCATTTTTCCGTACATATCTATTTATTTTTATAATCTATTTTATATTTCGAAGCACATGCCCCATTTTCTTCTTTTTGGTCTCCATATAGAAGTGATTATACTTGTTGGGCGTAATCTCAAGAGGCACATTTTCAACTACCTCCAGTCCATACGATTCCAATCCGATCCTTTTTCTGGGATTGTTGGTCATCAGTCGCATATTCCTCACTTCAAGGCTGCGCAATATCTGGGCTCCCACTCCGTAATCCCTCTCATCGGCCTGGTAGCCGAGATGAAGGTTGGCATCTACTGTGTCAAGTCCCTGTTCCTGCAGTTTGTATGCAGCTGCTTTTGCCATTAGTCCTATTCCACGTCCCTCCTGGTTCAGATATACCAGCACGCCTCTACCCTCTTTTTCAATCATCTCCAACGCTTTATGCAGCTGTTCCCCGCACTCGCAGCGCATTGAACCAAAAGTGTCGCCCGTTATACACGATGAGTGCACACGTACCAGTATAGGCTCATCATCGTGCCATTCACCCTTTACCAGCGCCACGTGCTCCTGTCCGGTGGCTTTCTGCAGGAAAGGAATCATCATAAAATCGCCGTATTGCGTTGGAAGCCTGACCGCTTCACCCCTTTCTATGAGCGATTCGGTCTGGAGCCTGTATTTAATCAGATCGGCTACGGATACAATCTTAAGATCGAACTTTCTGGCCATATTCATCAATTCCGGAAGGCGAGCCATGGAACCATCCTCGTTTTTAATTTCTGCGAGTGCGCCGGCAGGATACAAGCCTGCGAGACGGGCAAAATCTATTGATGCTTCTGTATGCCCTGCACGACGAAGTACACCCTTTGATTGTGCCCTAAGTGGAAAAATATGTCCCGGACGGCCAAAATCTTCCGGCGCAGTCTCTTCGCGGGTAAGTGCAAGTATGGTTTGAGCCCTGTCGTAGGCCGAAATTCCAGTTGTACAACCATGGGTAAGTAAATCAATGGATACCGTGAAAGGCGTTGAATGGATAGAAGTATTATGAGTAACCATCATCGGAAGCTCCAGCTCTTCGGCGCGTTCTTTAGTCACAGGCGCACAAATAAGGCCCCTTGCATGTGTCTCCATAAAGTTGATCTTTTCAGGGGTAATGCACTCCGCAGCTATAATCAGGTCGCCCTCGTTTTCTCTGTCTTCATCATCGACCACGATTATGAAATTTCCATTCCTTATTTCATCAATAGCCTCCTCGATGGTGTTTAATTTAATATTATTTTGCATATATATAAAATTATTTTATGCTGTTACTGAGTTTTAATCTTCAGATATTACTGCATCAAAATTATGTTCTATCACCGTTTTTCCTGCAATTGCTGCATCAACAGGTGCATGAATATTACCGATAATTTTTTTTAAATTCACTATCAGCAGTTGAATATTCTCCAGATCTTTTCTTATTCTCACTTCAAAGGGTATAAATAAGAGTCTCGGAATTATACCAAACGGAAAGAAATACATGCTTATCCTGGCAGGAAGCGAGTTTGTTTTAAAAAGGCGGAAACTACTGATGAGCACCGGGAACTCTTCAGCTTTTGCAAGCACCTTTAGTTCTCTTGAGTTGGATAGCTGGTTTAGTATTATTTCCATTGAGCTTTTGATGTATCTCAATTCCCTATCGTAATTAACATCTGTCCAATACTGTTTATAGGACAACCTTCTATATCTATTGATAAAGATATCAATTTCACCTGATAATTCCGATAAAGAACCCGATATTTTGTTGTAGTCCGGTATATCAATAATTACACTCTTTACATTATACTTTCTTGCTTCACGAATAAAGAACAGCCTCTTAAAGAATTCAACATAGGTATCTGCATTCATGATTACAGAATCGTTAACTGCTTTGTGGGTAAGGAATACACCAATAGGCAGCAGAACAAGCGAACTGAACCACATACCGAACCAATGTACCCAAACACCGTCTCGTGTCATCTTGTATCCAACATTTTCCACAATGTAATAGATAATGAAAAGTATTACTGATATGACAATAGGTGTGCCCAGACCTCCTTTTCTGACTATCGACCCCAGTGGTGCGCCAATAAAAAAGAATATAAGGCAGGTGAAAGGAATGGTAAATTTTCGATGCCATTCTATCCAATGCCGGTTTATGGTCTTTTGAGTAGTTGTCTTGTTGAAAGATCTGAAAAGATACTCGTTGCTGTTATTATCGGCCTTCATAAATGCACTCTGGAGTATAGCCGACTGCTCTTCGGCCCTTTTCGACTGCAGAAGGGTGTCGGGCGAAGGGACCTCAACATTTGAATACAAAGGAGCTGTTATTAGCGAATCTCTCTTATCGGCAGGGTAGCTGTTGCGAAAGGTGAGAAAGGAGTAATTTTTCATCAATTTTCTGTCCATCACGTTTACACTGTCCATTATCATAGTCATGGAATCGATGGAATAGCCAAGTTCTGAAAGATTTTTGGATACATAGTTACTTGTAGAGCTTCCTTCAATAACATCTTCTCCCATGCGGTTAAAATTGGCATCATAAGAGATCATCATTGTCTTCACCTTGAAGCTTTCACGTGCGTACGGAACAAAATCGGGATTATACTGAGATGATGAACCCTGGTTGAAATTCTGAAATTGCTGCCCGCTGTACATTGTGAAGATAAGCATTGTCTTATCTTCTGTCATACTCATTTTGGCCGAATCGCAAATAATCACAGCCATATTGTTGAATCCGCTCGCAATATCGTATATCAGCACATCATACAACATTCCCGTGCGTCTGTCTTTTTTTCCCACGTAAAGGTTATACCCCTCTATCTCTTTATAAAAGACACCTTCTGGAACATCCAGTTCTGGTGATGCTTGTCTAATGGATATAAGTAACGAATAGAATTTGGTCTGAATTCTTGGAACAGCGTAGTTCTGAAAGAAAAAGGCACTCACTGAAATACAGAAAACAAGGACAATGAGCGGTTTCATGATTTTAAGCAGAGGGATACCTGCCGATTTTATGGCCAGCAGCTCAAAGTTTTCGCCTATATTCCCGAATACCATCAGCGATGCAAGCAGGATTGCCAATGGTAATGCCATCGGAATAAGGTTCAGTGCAGCATAGAAGAACATCTCCCCTATTACATCCAACCCCAGCCCTTTGCCTACCATATCTTCCACGTATTTCCACAGGAATTGCATCAATACCAGAAAAAGGCATATGGCAAAAGTCATCAGAAAAAGCGGGATAAAGGTTGTAAGAATATAACTGTATAATCGCTTTATTTGGAAAAATCTACCCATTAAATCTGAACAAAAAGAGACCTGTTTAATTTTATGACAAAGATAGTAAAATCAAACGTACAAATGCAGTTCAAAAATGTAAAGTTGATTAAAGCGAGTAACTATATTGCAACCACAAACTGTCAGATGCCTAATCTTCGCTTCAACTCATCTATCTGCGACTCCCATAAAGTAATAGCATCTCCTTTTTCACCCGGATCGGCAAAATCTGTAACCTCCAGTGTAACATCACCTGATAGTTCAAGTTTACGAAGTAAAAACTCAAAATAATAGTTCTCCTCACCTTCGTCAATCCATCTGTAACGAATACTTGACTGTGGCTTCTGATTCAAAATCATAGCCTGGTTTGATGATTTCCCCCACGTGAAGGTGTAAATGGTTTCTGTCTCATCCATTGACACTTCATCTGCAAACCATTCCGAAAGGCCATCAATCTGGCTGATCATACGCCACAAACTGCTCTGAGTTGCATTGCCCATCAAAAACTCAATATGGAATTTTTCTTTCGACATGTGTTATTTTAGAAAAGGCCACAATATACGACTTTTTTTTTAAAATATCGACATAAATATATAATATTCTTCCCTGTCAGTTCAAAACAGCTATCATATGTATAATATTGATAACCTTTTTGTTCTGTGGATCTCAGCAACAAAATACCACAGATCAATACCAGCATGTACAATGTATTAGAGTAGCCATAAGTATATCAGGCACCAACTAAATGAGCTGCCTGGCTTTCCGGGCAGCTCATTATATCAATAATAACCAAAAGGGTCTTTTTACATCATTGTACCGGAATGTACTCAACAAATGCCTCTATCGCTTCATATGACGCCAGTCCAAGCTTCCAGTACATTTCGGCAGTAGCACGGTTACGCTCTTCTGAGCGTTGCCAGAACAACCTCTCATCGTCCCCAAGGAAAGGTGCACTCTCCATCTGCGACTGATGTTTAAGTATAGCGTTCCTTTTCTGTCTGAGCTCCTCAGGTGAAAGGGGTACTGCCATTTCAATATGGGCTATCTCCCACTCCATCCATGCACCACGGTACATCCATACACGGCAGTCATTAAACCATTCTTCCTCTTTTAGTATGTCAATGGAAGCCAGAATGGCATCGAGGCACACCTTATGTGTACCATGCGGATCGGCAAGGTCGCCGGCAACATATATCTGATGCGGTTTTATGGTTTGAATGAAATCTTTCACAATGTTCACATCCTTTTCGGAGATAGGGTTCTTTTTAACTTTTCCGGTTTCGTAAAAAGGAAGGTCCAGAAAATGAACATTCTCTTCAGAAAGCCCCACATACCTATCGGCAGAACGTGCTTCTTCTCGACGGATTCTTCCTTTTATAAACAGAATATCGGGGGTATCCTGATCTTCTTTTGCTTTTTCGTGCATCAGATATTGTCGGATACCCTCGTATTTCTCCAGTAATCCTTTGTTGCCGGGATCAAATTTTTTGCGCATACTTTTCAATACAGAGATATAGCGGATCACCTCTTCGTCCCCCACAGCAATATTCCCCGATGTCTGGTAAGCGACATGTACTTCGTGCCCCTGATTGACAAGCCTCTGAAATGTGCCTCCCATAGAGATCACATCATCATCTGGGTGTGGGCTGAAGATTATAACTTTTTTCGGATATGGCTTTGCCCTTTCGGGACGATAAGTATCATCGGCATCGGGTTTACCTCCGGGCCACCCTGTAATTGTATGCTGTAATTCATTGAATATTTTAATGTTAACATTATATGCCGATCCGTATAGTGTAATTAGTTCGCTCAAACCGTTATCATTGTAATCCTTGTTAGTTAGCTTCAGAATGGGCTTGTCAACAACGCCACAGAGCCAAACAATAGCCCTCCGGATAAGTTTGTTTGTCCAATCGCAGTTGGTTACAAGCCATGGATGGCTTATGCGTGTAAGGTCAGAGGCAGCTGCCAGATCAACAAACAGCTTAACTTCCGAATGTGTCTGCAATATTGACCCGGGAACCATATCCGTTACAGGGCCTTCAACGATATTATGCACACTTTCTGCTTTTTGTTCACCCCATGCTACAAGAGTAATTTTTCTTGCCTCCATCATATCTGACAGCCCCATAGTAATTGCACTTACAGGAACCTTATCAAGTGAACCAAAATTGCGAGCGATATCTTTTCTCGAATCACCGTCGAGCATAACCAGACGTGTCTGAGAGTGAAGACTGCTGCCCGGCATGTTGAAAGCAAGGTTGCCTTTACTACCCAACCCAAGCAGGAGGTAGTCCAATCCGCCCATTCTCTGGAGATCCTTTTCAAAAACCTCACAGTTTTCGGCTATAAGGTCTTTTTCGATGGTTGCATCAGGAGAGAATATATTCTCCGGTTTGATATCTATCCGGTTCAAGAAAAAATCTTTCAGCATCTGCAGGTTGCTGTACGCAAAATCCATGACCGGGTAAAATTCGTAGGTATTGAATACAACCAGATTACTGAAGCTTAAATTCTCCTCCCTGTGTTGTCTTACCAACTCCTCATATACCGGCAGAGGTGAACTGCCGCCACTAATTCCCAATACAAACTGTTTCCCCGTTTGTTTCAGCTTTAACATCTCTTTTACAATGTCGTTTGCTATCTTTTTGGCAGCTTTATTTGTCTCCTCATAAATAGCCAGCGGCAACTTCTCGTACCTCGAAAGATTATACTCTTCATAATCATTCTCAGGCCTGTAATACTTTTTTGGAACCCCTTCCAGTGTAATGTGTGAACTCAGATCTAATCTCATACCTGTTAGTAATTTTAAAACTATAATTTATGTTTATACTATAACGCCTTTACAAGTGACAAGTTCTAAATTAGGATAATTTAACTATTGTCATGTGCTCCGGCTTCTTGTTCATAGTTATTTTCCTTGTCAATGTTACGGGTAATGTGTACGTAAATATTCAACGTAACTGCTGAAACAGTACCTATAGCAACGAACACATACCAAATATAGTGTGCGTTCCGGGTTGCCTCTGCGTAGGCTGCCGCATTAAGGGCTCCAGCCTGGTTCCCTAACTACATCACCAGTGCTGAGAGGGGAATAATAAACATACCAATCATCATTGAAGTGATGGCACTTCTTTTTTTATTAATGATGTCATTCCAGATCTACCACGGTTATACCTGCTCCGCCAAATTGAACATGTTCATCCTGATAATGCGCCACGCCGTTCACGCTACCCAGGTACTCCCTTATAATCTGCCGCAGGGCACCTGTCCCGGTGCCGTGTAGAATACGAACACGTGAAACGCCAAGCTGTATGGCATCGTCAATAAAGTAGATCACGGCCTGCAGTGCTTCGTCACCACGCATTCCTCTAACATCAATATCCTGCTTGAAATTCAATCTCCTTTCATGCATAAAATCGCGTGTGTTAGATGTTCTCTTCTCTTTTTTAAGTTGATTGGCGCTAACTTGTTCAAGCTTGTCCAGATCTACAGTTGACTTTATCATCCCGAAAGCGACAGTCGCCCTTTTACCGGAAATATCCAAAACCTCTCCCACCGAAGCCTGTCCTTTAAATCGCACGGTATCTCCTACCTCCGGCTTTTTCACCTGTTGTGCAGCATCTGCTGGAAGTGTCTTTTGCTTCCTTTTCCGCCTTCCACGGGCTTTTACTTCTGAAGCTCCATCAGGTTCAATTTTATCCTTGAATTCACGAAGCGATTGTCGTGCCTGTTTTGTTTTTTCTTTATCAGCCTGCGACTCTTTAATCTGCCTGATAGTACTCTCTATACGGGCATTGCTTTCCTGGATAAGCTTTTCAGCCTGTTGTTTTGCTTGCAGGATTATCTCCTTTTTCTGTTTATCTATCTCTTCGAGTCTGGTTTCAAATTTCGATGTCAGCTCTTCCAGATGCTTCCTTTCACGGCGTATCTCGTCTCTTTTGCGCTCCCAGTAGCGCCGGTCGCGTGAAATATCCTGCAGATATTTGTCCATATTGATGTAATCGTTGCCCACTATCTCCGATGCCCTGATAATCACATCTTCGGGAAGGCCAATTTTACGGGCTATCTCCACGGCGAACGAGCTCCCCGGATTACCAATTGATAACCTGAAAAGGGGTTGCATCTCATGCCGGTCATAAAGCATGGCTCCGTTAACCACTCCCTCATGCTCATTGGCAAAATGCTTCAGGTTCTGGTAGTGGGTAGTGATAACTCCAAACGATTTCTGACTATTGAACCTGTCGAGCAACGCCTCCGCAATAGCTGCTCCAATCTGCGGTTCGGTACCGCTTCCAAATTCATCGATCAACAGCAGCGAATTGCCGTTGCAGTTCTTTCCGAAAAACTTCATGTTCATCAAATGTGAACTGTATGTAGAAAGATCGTTCTCTATAGACTGCTCATCACCAATATCGATAAAAATATCGTGGAACAAGCCCACTCTCGAGTTCTCTTTCAGTGGTATCAGCAGCCCGCACTGCACCATGTATTGCAATAGACCTACTGTTTTCAGGCATACTGATTTACCTCCGGCATTGGGACCGGAGATCACAAGTATCCTGTTCTTGTTATCAAGTGTGATGTCAAGTGGTACAATCTTTCTGTTCTGTTTTTTAAGGGCAAGGAAGAGCAAAGGGTGTACCGCCTCCACCCAATCTATCTGCTGCACGTTGTCCACGGAAGGCTTGATTCCGCCTGTAAGCATCGCAAAAGATGCTTTTGCCTGAATAAAATCTATTTTAGCCAGAAACTCATACGACTCCAGCAGATCCGGCAGAAAAGGCCTTAGCCAGCTGCTGAATATTGTCAGTATTTTAATGATCTCCCGGCGCTCATCCGCCTCCAGTTCACGGATGCGGTTGTTGGCCTCCACCACCTCCGATGGCTCAATGAAGACTGTTTTCCCTGATGCGGATTCGTCGTGTACGATTCCCTTTATCTTACGCTTGTAAGAAGGATTAACAGGGATCACCAGCCGTCCGTCACGCATGCTCGGCGAAACATCCTTATCTACAAATCCTTCAGCCTGTGCCTTACGCATGATAGTGTTCAGGCTTTTTGAAATACCATTCATAGTAGAGCTCAGTTCGCGACGGATATTCGACAATTGGGGCGATGCATTGTCCCTCACCTGGCCAAGATCATCGAGTATTATGTCTATTCTTTTGGTGATCTCCGGATAGGTGATCAATGTTTCTGTAAGAGCAAGCAGATTAGGGTATTTGGGTGTTTTGTCATCGTCACGATGCAGAAATGCCACAATCCCGTTAATGGTCTGCAGTGAACGGCGTAATTCAAACAGAGCACCCTGGTCTATCCATGCCCCTTCTATACGTATACGTTTCAGTACCGGCCGCATATCATAAAAATGGCCGTCGGGAAAAGAATCCTCCTCTTTCCTTATTCTAACAAACTCTTCGGTCTGGGAGAGATGAGTCGTTATCTCGTTGTAGGAGGCAGAAAAGTGCATCTCTTCCACCTTCTCTTTTCCCAGCTGGCTCAGACATCGCTCCGAAAGAAGTTGGCGTACTCTGTTAAACTCTATCTTCTGCTCAAAATTATCGGGATAAATCACTTTTTAATATTAATGTGAGGTTAGAAACACTGTTTACGGCACAAAATTACAACATTAAACCGAATTTATCTAAAGGGAATTTGTCTGAAAAGCACTAAAATCTATCATCCCATTTACTGCTGTCTCCCACAAGTGAAAGAGATAAAAACAGTGAGAATTTTAAAATTAAGCCCGTATTGAATGTTTTTTTGAAATTGGTATTGCAGAATTCAAAAAGAAGTGCTACTTTTGCACCTCGAATTTAGGGCAGTAAACTTTAGTTTTGTGTACCTTTTTTCAGATATTTCAATAAACAGCCAGGCTGGATAGAGCCCATGATTCATAATCATAAGGTCTGAAAAGCAGTTGACAAAGGCTGTAATTATTTAATGGCGAGATAGCTCAGTTGGTTAGAGCGCATGATTCATAATCATGAGGTCCCGGGATCATGCCCCGGTCTCGCTACATTCACAATCAAGCAGTTACATAAAAAGAGAATGTAGCTGCTTTTTTTATTTGCGGGTAAACAATGGGTAAACAAAAGAACTCAAAGCCATTGCTTGAAATCAAATAATAAATTAGTATGTTTGTTTTTCAAAATCATGCATTATGGCACGTCCCCGCAAATATACCTTTCCCCTTTCCGAACTGGGAGGATTTGAAGAAATTAAGGTTGGAACTTGAATCCAAGCCGGAACTGGATGATTTTGATATTGAAACCGCAGTTATAACCCTGAAACAACGCAAACAACCCTACACCGCACAGCCAGAAAACCTTGAAAAAGCCCTTGCATCACTTAAACAGTATATTTCCCGAAACGGTATTACAGAACCAGTCGAGTTAAGCAAGCGGGAGATGAGCGATATCCTGTGCATTTCCCGCCCGACCGTGGATAAACGGATCGATGCCGGGATTATCGTGGATGAAATAGCATATACATTCAGGGGAGTTGAAGTTTATTCCTATACCACCCGATCCGTTCTGAAGTGTTGGAAGAGTTAACCTGTAAACAATAGGACATAGTAATTTATATCCAATACCACCTCCCGCCTTCCCGTTCTTCCCCGCTTTATTTATATTTATTTAACAGGAAATAGTTTACCGCTTTACGTTTGGCGCCGCTTGTCTTCCATCGGCATCGATTGGCGTTGTTTGTAGTACCGTGTAAACCGGTTTTACGATTTAATATTCAATTGTTTATGTTCTTACTTTGCGACATTTATTTATATGTTTCATTAAAATAAAAAACGAAGAAGAATGGAAAAAATTATTCTTACTACACCCGAAGAACTACGGTCTTTAGTGAAAGAAGCCGTACACGGGTTACTGCCCCCACCGGCAGCACAAAAAACGGACTCTGATGTTGTCAACCTTGTGGAAGTACTCGCTTTCCTTAAAGAAAACGGTTATTCCACATCCAGAGGGAAAATGTACAAGCTCACTTCCGCAGGGGATATCCCCCACCGGATTTATAACGGCAAACTTGTCTTTTCACGGAAAGAATTACTGGCATGGGCGGAGAACAAGACACGTGACCGCCATAACTATAGTGAAATCACCCGCACCGTTGCCCGCAGCTCACGCAGGAAAATGAAATAAGGTCATGGAAGCCCACAAATTATATGTCAGGGTAGGAACCACCTATTACAAGGAAGTCCATAAACCGTTGCTATCCGGTGAGATGACAAAGGTGCGTGTTCCGTGGGGCGCAATACCGGAAAATCCACTTTCCTTAATTTGCTGAAAACGATTTTCGGTAAGAACATGACCTTCAACACCAACGAGGATTTCCGCAGCCAGTTCAATGCCGACTGGACGGGCAAGTTGCTGATCGGCATTGAGGAAGTGCTCTTTGACAGGCAGCAGGATTCGGAACGGATCAAAAACCGGTGGAGCCTACAGCCCGCCGCCAGCACACTCACCTATACGACCTATATTCCAGCTTATAATTCATTGAATCTGATAAAGTATAAGGACGAGAAAAAAACGGGACGGTTCTTTACCGTCACACGGGAATTTTCAGACACCTGTTTTTTGATGAAATGATGAATATCTTATCTATATATTTAATAATAAATAAAATAGAAGCTCATCAAACACTCATCAAAATTAAATTCCGATGAAAGAAAAAGGATGCCTTATCCTTTCCACGGGATATACTCTCCGTCTGGCAAACAAGATCGATTACGTGATAGAAGATATGCGCAATGATAGCTAAGATCACAAAGGGAAGTTCTTTCAAGGGTGTGGTAAAATACGTCATCGATGAAAAGAAAAAGACGCAGATACTTGATACGGACGGTTTACGCCTGAAAAACCTTTCTTTCCTCATCGAGAACTTTGTAACGCAGGCAGGGATGAACGGCAGGGTGTCGAAACCGGTCGGGCATATCTCCCTTGATTTTTCCGCACAGGATAAGGACAAGATAACTAACCAAATGATGGTGAAGATCGTACACGATTATATGAAACGCATGGGAATCACCGACACGCAGTATGTCATCGCCAGACATTTCGACAGGGAACACTCGCATATTCATTTAGTGTTCAATTGAGTTGACAATAACGGAAAGACCATTTCCGACAGTAACGGCCGTTACCGTAGCGGGAAGATCTGCAAGGAACTCACGGAAAAGTACGGGTTGTATTTCTCCACCGGCAATGAGAATGTAAAGCAACACCGGCTATAGGAACCGGACAAAACCAAATATGAGATATACAACGTCCTTAAAACGGCCGTACCAAAATGCCGGAACTGGAAACAGTTGATGCAGGAGCTTAAGAGAACGGGAATTAAAACGGAATTTAAAACCAAAGGCAATACCACCACCGTGGAAGGGATACGGTTTGAGAAGAACGGGTACAAGTTCAGCGGTTCAAAAATAGACAGGATGTTCAGCTACTCGAAAATTGACTTTCAGTTGAACCGGAATGCTAGGCAATCCATACAGCAGGATCAGGCGCAATCCCAATCGGCAACAGTACAGATAGGCATCGAATCCATCACATCGGGATTGGGAGGACTGTTCGACATCCGGCCTGCAAACGGTAACAATGACGATCAGGAATACCTGTACCGGCAACCGAGGAAAAAGAAAAGACGAAGGCATGGACGGCAGATATACTCTATATAATGCATTAAGTCAATATCTCAACAAGTCATGGCTTCATGATCTCATTACATCAGTGCCCCAATGCATAAATGCAAGGGTGCAATAAAACATCAAGGCAATAACATAATAACATATTAAAAAATGAAGAATATAGAAATTAACGAGATATACACGCTCTTTGAAGAAATCAGGGGGCTTATAAAGGCAGGGAGCAGGAACAACAACCCCATCCAACCCGATATTGAACTACCGGACTTGTCGGCCATAGACGAGTTATCCGGTAAACTGGATGAAGCGATTGGAGAAATCCGCAAACCGGTAAGAACCGAACACCACCATATTTTCAGTATTGCTTCCAGCAAGATATTTTACGGGATGATCGGATTATGTATTATATGTCTGTTTTTTATTATCATCGTATTCTACCAGCGGAAAGAAATCGCCACCTATAAGGACAACGATCTTAAATACCGGTACGTTCAGATGCAGGGAGAAATCACTCCTGCAGGAGTAATCAGCTTGGACAGTATTTTTGAGAACCGGGGGGGATAGCGTGAGAATAATTCGCAAACAAGTGGAACTATACGAAAAGGCTGTTATCGAAAAAAGCTAAAAAGTTGGAAAGGGCAAGGCTGAAAGAACAGGAAGCGGAACAATT
Organism: Proteiniphilum propionicum; assembly: GCF_022267555.1. Lineage (NCBI taxonomy): Bacteria > Pseudomonadati > Bacteroidota > Bacteroidia > Bacteroidales > Dysgonomonadaceae > Proteiniphilum > Proteiniphilum propionicum. The sequence goes on along the minus strand of NZ_CP073586.1, from coordinate 2,918,245 downwards.
GACAGAGGAAGCAACAAAATGCTTTACTAATCATGAATAACTAAATAGGAATAAATGACGCATGTGAATGTGTAGTGATCTAAAACATCAAAGATTTTACATAGGTAAAGAATAAAGGTAGGATTGAGATTTACAGAAACTTTCATGTGTTATATAAAAGCTTTCTACACGTAAGTTGTTGTAATTTTTTTACCTTTGCAACTTAGTGAGAGGCAGTAAGTACTCTCATCTAAGTCAAATAAAAATATGTAAAAAATATTATATGCAAGAGAGACATTCAGATCGATTGCGTTATTTCAATGAACTTGCAAATACTTCAAGAGAGTTTTATATTGATTATGTACGGCAGTATTATTCTATTAGTAAAGGATGTAAAGTACTTGAAGTTGGATGTGGGGAGGGAGGAAATTTATTGCCGTTCGCAGAGATTGGTTGTGATGTAACAGGAATTGATCGTTCGGAACAAAGGATTTTAGAGGCTGACTCGTTTTATGAATCTTTGAATATTAAGGGCAAATTCGTTTCAATCGATTTTTTTGATATGAATAATAGAGACGGGGACGAGAAGTATGATATTGTACTGGTGCATGATGTGATAGAGCATATTGGACGCAAAGATGAATTTTTGAAACATATAAAACAATTTGTAGCAAAGGATGGTATTATTTTTTGGAGATTTCCCGCATGGCAAATGCCTTTTGGGGGGCATCAACAAATTTGTAGACATAAATATTTGTCAAAACTGCCATTCTTCCATCTTTTACCGAGACCTATATATCGATGGCTACTATATTCTTTTGGAGAGGAACAAACTTGTGTAGATGAATTGCTGGATATAAAGGAATGTAGAGTTCCAATAGAAAAGTTTGAGAAACTTTTGAAGAAAAACGACTTTATCCAGATTAATAGATACTTGTGGTTCATAAATCCACATTATAAACAAAAGTTCAGCCTAAAACCCCGAAAATTGTCACCTATTCTTTCTCTTATCAGATATATCAGAAACTTCTTCACAACATCCTGTTGGTATATAACCAAGGTTGAAAATAATTAGATTGATAGATATTTGTAGATTTCTTCTAATAAATAAAGGTGGCAAAAAAACCACCTTTATTATTTTAATTGTAAATGAGTTTTGAGTTAATAGTGAAATTATTACAAGTTTATTATAAATTGTGAACCTGCATTAACTGTAAAAGGGTAATCAATCGTTATAAGATTTCCAATTGTAAAATTAAGTATGGCTGATTGGGAAACCGTAACATTCTGTGCATAGATACTCCATCCAGCAACATTTGTATTTGAAGTGACAGTTTTATTTACAAAATTAACAACCCCGCTTACTGTTGAAACAGCATTAAACGCATCAAGTAATCCATATCCCATTTCATTGTGCCATGTTCCATTTGGTCTCCCTGATGTAGTTACATAAGAATATCCTCCAACCTTTTGCGCAGTGCTCTCAATAATTCTCACAACTTCAGATCCTGCAAGGTCAGAATTAATTGAGAGAATCAAAGCAGCCACCGCACTTACATGAGGGGCAGCCATTGACGTGCCACTCATATACTCGATACCATTATTAGGAACAGTAGACAATATGTCAACTCCGGGCGCCACTACATCAAGACTTGAACCATAAGAAGAGAAACTGGCTTTTCTATCAGAAGTAGTTGTTGCTCCTACGACTAATAGTCTTGAATCAAAAGATCCTGGATAATCTACCCCATTTCTGTTTACATTTCCAGATGCAAAAACAACAACACATCCTTTTCCGTTTCTTCCAGAAATTAATGCAGTACGAATAGCATCTTCTAAGACAGTACTATGTAAATACTCATAATATGCGCCTCCATAATCACCCCATGAGTTATTTATAACCGCTGCCCCATTAGTCCGAGCATAACTTATTCCTGTTGCTAAATAACTGCTTAAAGTAGGGGATACAGCTAATGAGTGACTTATAGATAACATTGTGGTTTGGGGAGCAATGCCAGTATTTACGAAATCATCCCAATCGTCAGCCATAAATGTAAAGCCGGAAGTGTAATGTTTCAGTTTTCGATTATAGGTAATCCGCCAAAATGCAGGAGCAAATTCATCACCTTTGTTCCTTACTTTGCGGGTTAAAGTAACCGATACATTTCTATTTTGATAGTCAAAAATTGTTTTAGCCATTTTACTTCGTTTTAAAAGGTGGGTAAACAAAAATAGAAAATAAATATGAAACGAATAAAGAAATATTTTTCGTTTATATTATTAATAATAAGATATATAAATAAAGTATATAAAATGAAGAAAGCGGGAGAAATACAGTCTTCAATTATTCATAATCATGAGGTCCCGGGATCATGCCCCGGTCTCGCTACATTCACAATCAAGCAGTTACATAAAAAGAGAATGTAGCTGCTTTTTTTATTTGCGGGTAATTTGCGCACTCATAATATTTACAAAATATTTAGCCGCTATCGAACCATATGCGAAATTTCAGCAACAAAGTAATCTGTATACGTTTGAAAAATATAAAAACAGATCGATACCTGTAAATATTTAATCATTTCCTTGTTCATTAATTATATTTATATTTTATTTGTATAATATAATTAAATATTATATTGGAATCCATGATTTATTAGTATTTCGCTTATTCATAAAACCAAAATTATGAATAAATTTAAATTAATAAAACATTTTAAAAATCAACTTCTGGAGAATATTATTTCTTTCCGGCTGAATATATCACAGGTAAAATATTTAATGACAGACTATAATGTAAAATAGAATTATTTATCTCATTACTGAATTAATTAGATATTCATATTAAAATATTCAAATTTAATTTAAATGCATTTAGACATGTTTATTTATTAAAAAATCTTATGTATGAGAAATATTAACTTCAAATTAACAAAAGCTGCATTTATGGTAATGCTGAAGTTGTTATTTGTGTTTTTATGTTATCCTGTTATGGAAGCATATGCAAATACAACAATAGATGAAACTGTTCAAAGCAGAATGCTTATCAGAGGCAAAGTAATTGACATAAGTGGAAATTCTTTACCCGGAGCCAATGTTACGGTTGAAGGAACTACTCGTGGCGTTGTAACTGATACTGAAGGTTATTATGTAATAGAAGCTGAAAAAGGAGAGGTGCTTATCTTTTCTTTTATTGGTTTTCATGAACAGAAAGTAACAATTGGAAACAGATTGGCAATAGATGTCACTTTGACAGAAGAAACAACACTCCTGGATGAAGCTGTTGTTGTTGGTATGGGTAAACAAAGGAAAGTAAGTGTGATAGGTTCTATTTCATCTGTGTCAACCCAAGATTTAATGATTCCACAGCGCTCCTTAGTGTCCTCATTGTCTGGACGCATAGCCGGTGCGACTATTGTACAGCGTTCAGGAGAGCCGGGATATGACAATGCATCATTTTGGGTGAGAGGATTATCATCATTTACTTCGAGTGCACCACTTATTCTGGTGGATGGTGTTGAAAGAGATATGAATAATGTCTCAATAGAGGAGGTAGAATCAATTTCAATATTAAAAGATGCATCTGCTACTGCTGTGTATGGAGTCAGAGCTGCTAATGGAGTTGTGGTCATTACAACTAAAAGAGGTATTGCTCAAAAACCGGTAATTGATGTAAAAATGGAAACAGGTATTTCCGATCTGCCAAATTTGCCTAAGTTTTTGGATGGAGCTAATTATGCCATGCTATATAATGAAGCATTGGGACATGAGAATTATTCAAAAGATTACATTGAGAATTTGAGAGACAACTCAAATAGATTTATTTATCCCAATGTAAACTGGTTTGATGAAATCTTTAAAAAATGGTCTACAAACAGCAATGCAACAATCAATATTAATGGAGGAGCAGAAAGAGCCCGTTACTTTGTTAGTGCAGGTTTTTTTCAAGAAAAAGGGAATCTGAGGAATTATCCTCTTAATAATTATGATTCTAATATCACTGTAAAACGATATAACTTCCGCTCTAATATTGATATGAACCTGACAAAGTCAACGATTGTCAATTTAGAACTTGGAGCGAATCTTATGGATCAGCATGAACCCGGAGTTGGGAACAGGACTCTCTATTCAACATGGTTTAACAGCCCGGTGGAAGAGCTTTACTATTGGGCATATCTATCCAATCCTCTTGCAGCTCCAGTACGTTTGCCTATAGGGAAGAATGTAGATGGAAATACTTTATGGGGCTGGGGTGCTCCAAGTCAGATCGGGGAATTGAATCCGGCAGAAAGGTTGTTGGGATCAGGATACCATACAAGATATACCTTTCAAATAATGAGTCAGCTGATTCTAAATCAGGATCTTTCATTTTTGTTAAAAGGCTTGAATTTAAAGGGTTTTTTTTCATATGACGGATATAATAATTCCTCTCAGGCACGTTTAAAACAAATGTCAACATACGCCGTTGACAAAATTGATGACGATACAGGTGAATTTACCGTAAAAGAGATTACCAAAGGTTCCGATGTAATGGGGTATTCGTTTAACTCAGGCTCATCAAGGGCTATTGAAGCTAAAGCACAATTAAACTACGAACAAATTTTCATGAATTCACACCGTGTAGGGGGAATGCTTATGTATTATCAGCGTGACTTCAACAATAATACTGCCTCAACATCAATAACCTCATTCCCATATAGAAAGCAAGGTATAGCGTTTCGTTCCACATATTCATTCAGAGATACTTATTTCACTGAATTTAATATTGGATACAATGGTTCAGAAAATTTCCCCAAACAAGATCGTTTCGGTATATTTCCTGCCATTGCATTAGGGTATGTAATATCAAATGAAACATTCTGGAAATTTAAACCTGTCAATTTTTTAAAGCTTAGAGGCTCTTATGGCTTAGTCGGTTCCGAGGCGTTACCAAACAATTTGCGCTACGCTTACCTATCAACCTGGGGTAGCGGATTGGGTGGATATGCGTGGGGATACAATCCTACTGCTGTAGGGGGATTGGGTGAACAGCAAGTTGGCTTAACAACACTGACCTGGGAAAAAGGACTTAAAAAAAATCTGGGGATTGAATTTAAATTGTTCAACGATCTGTTTTCATTCGATTTTGATCTGTTCCATGAAAAAAGATATGATATACTTATTACAAGATCTTCTATTCCCGCTATATCAGGATTTAATCAATCACCATTTGCAAATATGGGTAAAATGGTAAACCGTGGATTTGAAACAACCATCGAGGTAAATGAACATATAGATAAACTCAATTATCGCATTTATGGAAATTTCGCCTTCAACAGAAATAAGATATTATTTAATGATGAACCACAAGGTGTTTCTCCGCAACGGATGTTAACAGGAAGAAGATATGGGCAGCAATTCGGACTTACTGCTATCGGGCTTTTTAAGGATCAGGAAGAGATAGATAATAGTCCGGAGCAAACTTTTGGAGCGGTGCGCCCTGGTGATGTTAAATATGCCGATTTAAACGGCGATGAAGTTATAGATATTGATGATATATCGCCTATTGGTTACTCCAGTATTCCTGAAATAAATTATGGCTTCGGAGCTCAGTTTCTGTGGAAAGGATTTGATCTTGGAATCTTTTTCCGGGGCCAGGCTAATGTGACATATTCATTGGGCGGGTCTACATTTATTCCATTCAGTGAAGGAGTTGGCAAAGGAAATGTATTTGCAAAAGCATTAGATAGATGGACTCCGGAGAATCCTAACCCGAACGCTTTTTATCCGCGTATGTCAAACGGAAGGTCAACCAACAATTGGCAGATATCAACACGAACAATTTACAGCGGGGATTTTTTGCGACTGGGTGATTTGGAATTTGGGTATAATATAAATAAAAAATACATTTCAACCTATGGTATGCAGGGACTAAGGCTTTATCTACTGGCTACAAATGTAGCGCTCTGGTCTAAATGGGATATGTGGGATCCTGAAACAGGTACACAAAACGGAAATAGGTATCCTTTACCCAGGAAATTAAACTTTGGTTTAAGAGCAACTTTCTAAAACAGATCATTATGAAAAATTTTATATTTTTAATTCTAATAGCGTTTATAGTTATTACAACTAATTGTTCTGATTTCCTGGATAAAATACCCGAAGATATCAGGACAGATGAAAAAGTCTGGGCTAACAGAAACGATGTACTATCTTATCTTGCAAATATTTACGCAGCTATTCCAAGACACAACCTTCATCAAGATGATCCATGGCTGGGCTGTTCTGACGAGATTGACAACTCATGGACTGTTTATAATACATATCCAATCAATTTAGGAAACTGGACAACAACATCTTGGTTTTATAGAAAATATGAACCTTATTACAGAGCTATACGTGCTTCACATGTATTTGAAGCCAATGTTGACAAGTGTCTGGAACTTGGTCCTGAATTAATAACACAATATAAAGCTGAATCGAAATTTTTACGTGGTTATTATTATTGGTTGTTGATACGCCAGTATGGCCCTATGGTCCTGATTAAAGAACTACAGCCCCTGAACGCCGATTATGCATCATTTAGCCGGAATACATTTGATGAATGTGTTGATTATATTGTGGAAATGATGGATGAAGCTGAAAAGGATTTACCACTTCACTGGTGGGATAACCAAATCAATATTGGCCGGCCTAATAAAATAGTGTGCAAGGCTGTTAAATCTGTGGTGTTGACCTTCGCTGCAAGCCCTCAATGGAATGGAAACAAAGAATATGCCGATTTCAAAAACCCGGATGGAACGCCACTTGCTAATACAACATATGATGAGAATAAATGGAGAAAGGCGGCTGCCGCTTGCAAGGATGTAATAAATATTTCAGAAACACAACCCGAAGCAAGACTGAAATTATATAAAAACAACGAAAATGGCGGTACAGTGTTTAATCCATACAAATCGGTAGTGGATGTACAATTAATAAAGTGGAACTGTGAAATTATATGGGGAGCATATGGAACAGGACAAACACAAGCCTGGATGATACATACCTCTCCGGGTCCCAACAATCTTGGGGGAGTTGGGCCAACACAAAGAGTAGTTGATGCTTTCCTTATGGAAAACGGAAGAACTATAGATGATCCGATGTCGGGATATATACAGGATGGGTTCACCACTGTAGGTGGGCCGCACTGGAATCCGAACAATAGAAATATTAATTCAGATACAGGAAGAAAACAAATAATTGCAGATATTCGTACTTCTGAAGCATGGGGACATTGGACAGGAGAATGGAATATGTACGCCAACCGGGAACCACGATTTTATGCTGCTATTTTGTATAACAAAAGAGTAATACCTCAAATACCTGATGATGTTGCAAAAAGAGACTACTACAGTTCAGTAGGCCAAAAAAACGGATATGGTCGTGCAGAGTTATACTATGGAGGGGTATCCCGCCAATCAGGCTCTTATACATTCTTTTCAAGAACAGGATATTTGGCATTCAAGAATGTTGACCCAATGGCCAATATGCGTGACCGGACTTATCCACAAGATTATATAAATGTATACATCCGTTATGCTCAAGTATTGTTGGACTATATTGAGTCATTAAACGAATATGATCCCAATAATGCAGATATACGAAAATACTGGGATATGATTCGTGAAAGAGCCGGGGTTCCAAGCGTATTCCAGGTTTATCCTGAGATATCAGGCAATAAAGAAAAGCAACGAGAATTTATTTTAAGAGAACGGCAGATAGAACTTTGTTTTGAGGGAGATCGCTATTTTACTTCCAGAAGGCGGTGGCTGGCTCATACACCCGATGAGGATGGAGTAACTGATAACCGTAAGTGGGGAGATGGCGGACGTATGTGGGGTATGGATATCAATGCAGGAAGCCCATCGACGAATAATTTCTCATTTACTGGTTTTTACAACATAGTTCCTTTTGAAACTCGTATATTTAAAAAAGAGTACTATTTGTTTCCTATTCCACAGACAGAAATAGATAAAACAAAGAGTCTTGTTCAAAATCCTTGGTGGTAATCATTTTAAGTTAATTTGTCATGAAAAAAATATTGATTTATTTAAACATATTGATTTATTTTTGTCTGCTTTTTACTTCATGCAAGGAAGAAAGCATAGATGAATCCATTCCCGTGGTACCTGTAATAAATCCTATAAAGGCTGTTACAGCTCAAGATGGTGAGGATGTGGCTAACGCTTTAATATCAAAAGACGACAAGACAATTGTACTGATATTTTTTAATGAAAATGATTTATCTGATGTTGAATTGCATTTTAAATTCAATCCCAGAACAAAGTTGGTTTCCATATCAGATACTATTGTGAAATTTGATTTAAGAACACCTCAAAAATTAGTCATCAATAATCTTTTCAAAGATGTAACATATACAATTTATGGAGTATCTCCTGTTAAATTAGCTTCGGGAATAAGGTCAGGAAGCGGTACTTTATTATGGAGTAAAAAATTGCAGGATGACCTTAAAATCAATGTTCTACAGGTAACAGGAGGTATAGCTGCATTGGATGATTATTTAGCAATAAACACCAGAGACAAAGGAAGTATATATGTAAACAGTAAAACAGGCGCATTATCCCCGGATACTATTAATATGAACGGAATAAAGGGAAATCTTATAAATTTCTATCATACAGGTGATGATAACAATAATATATTGCTATGTAATCTGGCTCCCAATGATGCATCTAATAATGGCGCATTCAAGGTCTGGAAAATACAAGGGGTCACTGGAACTCCCGAGCCATATATTACATGGGCGGGAGGAGTTGCTATTGGAAGGAAGTTGTCGATAATTGGGAGTGTGGATGGTGATGCAATTATTACTGCTCCAATAATGGGTGCCGGAAACAGGTTTGCCAGGTGGCAGGTTAAAGCAGGTGTTCTCCAATCTCAGGATCCCCAACTCGTCACAATAACCGGTACAAATATCAATTGGGCTAATAATGTTGATGTTGTATCGACCAGCTCTACTGACCTTACTGCAGATTATTTTATTGCATACGGCAACAATCCCTCTTTTATTTCGTGGGTTGACGGTGAAACCAATGCTATAAATTCATCCGGCCCGTCATCTGTATTAGTATCAAATGCTGCAGATTATGTTGTCTTTAATAAAGTGCCTTATGTAATACATAACAATCTCAATAGCGGCGGCACTGATGATACAGCATATATATATGATGTCAGCACCGATACCGGACTCAATTCTTCAATATGGAATCTCACAAAAGGCACCTACGGTGGTACCAACAATGGAAACGGTACCGGCGATGTCGCATTTAAGGTTTCTGAAAATGGTTTTTTCCTGTACACTTATATTATGTTTACAAATGGAAGTGTAGTGTGTATAAGGTTCGATTGCGTTGACATGGAAAAAAGTCTGCCAAAATAACAAGATTTTAGCAAGGATAATTGACAAATTATGCGAATCAGTATTTAAAATCAGAATATATCTTGTCTCCAAAGATCCTTGTGTTACAGATATGATCACCCAAGAGCTGTTTAAAGGAGGTCAGATCGTTATCTTCGGGGCTACTTTTCCTTGCCTGTTTCTTCCTGGAAATCATTATTTAGAGAATTTGTGGCAATTTTCTTCTAAGCTAATGATTTCCAGTGGATTGAGCAAATACTTGGCATGCTTATTTCATTAATTTTAAGCACTTTAACTAAATAAACTAGCGGACAGTTTCAACTACTGATTCGCATTAATAACATGTATGTGGAGGCTGATGTGATCATTTCTGAACGCATAGGGAAAGGGGTTCCGGAAAGCGCGCTGGATATAGCAGGTGAAACCGGGTATATCTATCTGCTTGCTAAAAAATATGGCATGGACTACTATTTTGAACCCTTTCAGGTTACTACCGGCATGCATTCTGGAAATTTTGTAGAGATAACTAACAATCTCCCCCACCGTGAAATACTAGAGGAGGGTGTTTACAGCTTGCCGGAAAGAGAAAATTATCCGTACTGACTGATAAGCTGCAGTGAAGCTTTATTCAGGATGTGTATTCTTTTCCCTTTCATGTCAATAATTTTATCCGACACAAACTCCGAAAGAAGCCGGTTGATGCTTTCGCGGCTGGCATCAACCCAGTTGCCAATCTCCGACTGTGAAAGAGGGAGCGTATATTCGTCGCTTCCGAATATATTGTCGGCAAAATCGAGCAATACATCTGCCAGATTCCCCCTCACCTGCTTCTGCGTACGGTTCGCACACCGCCGGTAGGTCTCCAGTTCGCTTTTGCTTAGCTCCTGAATGATATGGGTAGAAAAGTCACTGTTCTCACGAAGAACCATCGAAAAAACATTCATATCGATAAAACACACTTCACTATCAATTACAGCGGTAATGGAGTATTGATTAATCTTATCGCCAAAGGTGGTAGGCAGCCCCAGGTAAGTGGGCGCTTTTATCACCCTCACAATCTGCTCGTGATAAGGTCCGTTCAAATGCATCTTAGCCAGCCCATTACGAAGGAATACCACGTTAGTTGAGAACATTCCCTGCCTGATAATAGAGGCGCCTTTCTTGAATTTAACCACTGCATGGTTCTTTTCCAGCTGTTCCACCTGGCAATTATTCAACCTGTTCATCGATCTCATCACACAAGCACAATTCAGACACTCACTCATAATCATATTTTAAAGTTAATGAGGTGAAAATAATCTCTGCATATCACTGCGAAGATAGTAAAATGATGTGATTAATATCACAAAAAATTGTATTATACAACACCTTGGTTTCTGTTATTTTTTCAGAAATATTTCCGTAATTTGTCATAGTTTAAATCACTAAATTTTAAAATGTTATGGATAACTCAACAGAGATCACCATGAATAAGTTTTTGGCGGAACTGGAAACCCTGAAATCAAGAACCGGCCGGCTGGAGGATTCACGCAAAGATCAGCTATCCATCGCTATCGTTTCTGGAGATATGGACAAGATATTAGCGGCGATGATCATATCGCTTGCAGCGGCAGCAATGGACAGTCATGTGAAACTATTCTTCTCTTTCTGGGCGCTTTCAGCGCTGCGAGATCCGAAAAAGAAGGCAAAAGGGAAGGATATTGTTTCGAAAATGTTCGGAATGATGTTGCCAAAGGGACGCAACAAGCTGAAACTTTCACAAATGAACATGTGTGGCATAGGGCCTAAAATGATTAAAATTCTAATGAAAAAGCAAAATGTGATGTCGCTCGATGTAATGTTTCAGGAGGCAGCTGCCCTGGGAGTAGAGATCACAGTTTGCGAGATGTCGATGAACCTTATGGGATTTAAAAAGGAGGAGATGATAGACTATCCCGATCTTCGGTATGCTGGGGCCACAACCTTTGTTGCCGATGCAGGAGAGAGCAGCATGCAATGGTTCATCTAATTATAAACAAACAATGGTTTAATCTGGTGGGTATTCCACAAAACATATATACAGCTTATAGTCAGCTGTATATATCAGTAAATTATTCATGCGAAAGTTAAATTACTAATTATCATGCTCCTTCCCGAAATTAAACAGGGAGGAACAAACATTACAAACAATACAAACAATACAAACAATACAACTATGACAACAGATGAATTGAGAACATTAACAGTGGCAAAATCGGTAGATGCACGCGGTACAGCTTGTCCCGGGCCACTTCTTGAAGCAAAGAAAGCAATAGGCACCATCAGCAGTGGTGATGTGATGGAGATTCTTTCTGCCGACGAAGGCACAAAATCTGATATTCCCAAATGGTGCAACAAACAGGGACATGAGTACCTTGGATGTGTAGAAGAGAACGGGTATTTCAAGGTTTACATGAGAAAAAAATAATTCTAACGTTACCTGAATACCACACTATATTGTAGCTGAACCATAATCGTTTCCGGAGTGTAAAATATATTAATCCGTTTCTGTTATGAATGGAGCATTGAAAAAAAGTGCAAAAATACTTGTCTTCTCAACCGAGAAAATTTCCGATCCTGCAATTGATATGGCGGGACTGTTGAAATTACACTACCCGCCTACTGTCTATACCCTCACAGTACCATGTTCCGGCGGTATCAAGCCGGCATGGATCATGTATGCATATGAAAAAGGGTTCGACGGCGTTTTCATTGCTGCCGACGGGAGCGACTGTATCTTTGGTGAAAGTTGCACTGAAAAAACGGGTAATATTGTGAGTATGACACACGAGCAGATGAAAGAGAAAGAGTTGGATCCGGCACGCCTGCGTATGGCAGCTATCTGCTCGGTCTGCAGTGAAGCTTTTGTGAAGCAGATACGCAGCTTCAACGACTACCTGCTGAAAACCAGGAATGCATAAGAAACAATGCTCATTATTATGAGTGAAATTTGATTTTTCTGATGGAAGAGAGAATAAAAATTGAATACGATGCGCTGGTAATAGGTGCCGGTATCGCGGGTGGTGAGGCTGCGCTTAACCTCGCCAATACTGGCTATAAGGTACTATTGGTAGAAAAGGACCATTCGCTGGGAGGAAAGATGATATTGCTGAGTAAGGTGTTCCCGACGCTCGACTGTGCAGCATGCATTACCACACCAAAGGTATCCGAGATTGCGCGCCACAAAAACATTACCATATTCACCGAGAGTGAGGTTACACATGTAAGTAAGAGGGGCCAGAACAATTTTACCGCTGAAATCACAAAAAAACCGCGTTATGTCCATGTGGCGGACTGCACCGCTTGCCAGCTATGCGAAAAGGCCTGTCCCGTAAACGTGACTGATGAGTACCAGTACGGCCTGATAGGACGAAAGGCAGCTTTTATACCTTTCAGCATAGCAAACCCCAAAGCGGCAGTAATTGATATTGAGAACTGTACACTTTGTGGTGCCTGCGAAAGAGTGTGCCCCACACACTGCATCGACTTCACAATGGAGACTGAGTTGTATGAACTTAAAATGAAGACAGTGATACTGGCAACCGGATTCAGATTGTTCGACCCGCTAGAGATACCCCGTTACGGATACGGACAATACAAGAATGTGATCACTTCCATGCAGATGGAGCGAGAGATAGCTCCTACCCGCCCCTACAACACCATACTGCGCCCTGGAGATGGCAAGGTGCCCGACAAGATTGCCTACGTGCTATGCACAGGCTCACGCGACAACACTGTGGGCAATCCCATCTGTTCACAGATATGCTGCATGTACTCCATTAAGCAGGCACAACTGCTCATGGGGGCATTACCAATGGCTGATGTAACTATATACTACATCAATATCCGGTCATTCGGCAAAGGGTTCGAAGAGTTTTACCAGCAAGCCAAAGGGATGGGAGTCAATTTCATAAAGGGAAAAATAGGAAAGATTACCGAGAAAGAGAACGGAAACCTTATCCTTCGCTACGAAGATATAAGCAGTGGTGTGGTTTCCGAGGCCGAGCACGATATGGTGGTTCTATCTGTAGGGGTTCAATCTAACCCGGCTGTTTCAAATATCTTTGATGCCGGATCGCTGAAACTCGATTTCCACCGGTTTGTGGCTCAGAAAGATTTAATGGGTAGTCCTTCAAAAACAAGTATCGACGGAGTGTTCGTTGCCGGAACAGCCTCAGGGCCGATGGATATCCCCGACTCCATCCTTTCGGCCGGATCGGCATCCTCAGAAGCAATCAGTTATTTATCGCAACCTCAACAACAATGAAAGAGAGAATAGGAGTTTACGTATGCCACTGCGGCGGCAACATATCTGATTATGTGGATGTGGAAAAGGTGTGCCGGGCAGTAGAAAATGAAGATGGCGTGGTACTGGCCAGGACAACCTTGTTTGCCTGCTCTGACAGTAATCAGAATGAAATGATCAACGACATTAAAGAGCATAACCTCGATGGTGTGATCGTTGCTTCCTGTTCGCCCAAGCTTCATCTGGCCACCTTTCGTAATGTTACCGAGCGGGGCGAACTGAACAAGTACACCTATGTGCATACCAACATCCGTGAGCAGGCATCGTGGGCTCACTCCGATGATAAAACAGGAGCTACTGAAAAAGCCATTCACCTGGTAAAAGCAGCCATCGCTAAATCGAGATATGCCGAACCGTTGTATCCCTACTGGTTTGAAGCTGAAAAAACCATAGCAGTCATTGGGGGAGGTATTGCAGGCATGAAGGCGACGGCATCTCTTGCTGACAAAAACAGCAATGTGGTGCTTATCGAAAAAGAGAGCCAGCTGGGAGGCCACACGGCAGAATGGGGCAGCCTCGCGATGACAGACGAAAAAGGGTACGAACTGACTGAAAGGATTGCCGGAGATATTCGGAACCGTGAGAATATATTTATCCTTACCGGAGCAGAGGTGATCTCTACAAAAGGGAGTATAGGAAATTTCGAGATCAGAATTCGAAAAAAGCCTCAGAAAGAGGGCGATCCGTCAGAGATAATGGTTATGAAGATTGGATCTATAGTGGTGGCAACAGGGTATGATCACTATTCACCTAAAGATGGCGAATATGGTTTCGGGAATAGTGACTGGGTTATCACACTGCCTGAATTCAAAAAGCTGGTGGATAGCTCAACCGGTAAGATATTGGAGTACAAAGGAATGAGAATCAGTAATGTGGTCTATATTTACTGTGTGGGAAGCCGCCAGGCCAATGGCGGAAACAGTTATTGTTCGCGCTACTGCTGCACCTCGGCAATCCATACTGCTATAGAAGCCAAAAAAAAATTTAATGGAATCGTTAATATTCATCTTAACCGGGGTATAAGAACCTACGGGAAACAGGAGTTGCTTTATGCTGAATCGCTGCAGATGGGCGATCTCTACCTGCAGTTCAACGAAGAGTCTCTTCCCAAAATCTTCGTCAAAAAGCAAAAGATGGTTATTGCGGTAAAGGATATTCTTTCAGCAGGGAAAGAGCTTGAGGTGGAAGCTGATCTGGTGGTACTGGTCACTGGAATGGTGCCCCGTTCCGATCGGTCAGTAGGCTCCATGCTGAAGCTGCCAAAAGGCAGGGATGGATTTTATAACGAGGTGCATATGAAATTGCGCCCGGTGGAGACGGTGATTGATGGAGTTACCATCGCCGGCACCTGTCAGGGTCCAAAAAATATCAGCGAGTCTGTCAACTCAGCCCTGTCGGCTGCAACCAAGTCGTACTCTCTAATCAGCAAAGGAACGCTGGAGACTGAGCCGATTATCGCCAAAATCGACCAAGAAAACTGTTCCTGGTGTAGTAAATGCCTTAATGCCTGTCCGTTCGACGCAATTAGTAAAGAGGCGGTTCACAATAGAGAGGTTGCTATTGTAAATGCTTCGGTTTGCAAAGGATGCGGAATGTGTACCCCTGTCTGCCCGGTTGATGCCATAGACCTTACAGGTTACAGCAGCAAGGAGATGATGAGTATGATCGACGTTCTGGTATAACCCAACACTAGCATTTTTAGGATAAACCAGATAATTATTTGTCAATATAGATGTTAAAAGAATATTTGCCAAACTTTTAAATAAAAGAACAAGTTTACTTTCTCAATACTTCGGTAATTTTTTTAAAACAGTTCTTATAGTTCACTGAATATCAATAGAGTATGGCACTTTTTGGGGATCTGGCATAAATTATTGACTGTCAGTATTATAAATGAAGTTTTAACGAAGCATTACTTTCTTATACAGGGTAAAAATACGAAATGATGGAAACCGAAATTGGAAAAACAGCTAA
Organism: Proteiniphilum propionicum; assembly: GCF_022267555.1. Lineage (NCBI taxonomy): Bacteria > Pseudomonadati > Bacteroidota > Bacteroidia > Bacteroidales > Dysgonomonadaceae > Proteiniphilum > Proteiniphilum propionicum. Next base: position 2,902,571 of record NZ_CP073586.1, on the reverse strand, counting down.
ATACCTAAGGGACAAACAAGGTATACCAGAAAAGGCAAAGGAGCAACTTAAGGAATATAACCGCATTAAAAAGGTGATTACTGATGCCCTGAAAGAGGAAGATCTCACTATCACCCAGCTGTCGGAGAAGCTTCGGATCCCTAAGTCGGAGATCACGTTCTATCTGATGACACTGGTTAAATACGGAATTATTGCAACTGGAGAGATAGATTATATGGATGAATATTATACCTATAAACTTGTGAAATAAATGGCGACAAAAATTAATCCGAAGTTTAAAGATGAGCTGAAGAAATATGGTGCGGTGAATATGAGTGCTTGTTACAACTGTGGCACCTGCACGGCAGTTTGCTCTCTTTCCTCCACGGAAGAATCGTTTCCCCGTGAGATGATACGCCTCAGCGCCCTGGGAATTGAGGATGAGATAAAATCATCACTAAAACCATGGGAGTGCTACTATTGTGGCGAGTGTACCAATAGCTGCCCGCAAACAGCAAATCCTGGTGAACTGATGATGTCGCTACGAAGGTGGTTAACGTCGAAATACGACTGGACAGGGCTCTCCAGCCTTCTCTATCGATCCTTCCCTGCTACCATTGCCGCTCTGATTCTTGTTCTTGCAGGTACTCTTTTCTTTGCCTGTTCAAGGGACTTTAACCTTGAGGAAATGCTTCATTACGGACATCGTTTCGAAATTATTGCCATCAGCACTGTCTTTCTGGTTATATTTGTCCCCAACCTGCTGCGTATGTGGTACTTCACTATTGTAAAACCAAAAGTAAGAACACCTCTGAAACGGTACTTTTCAACATCAGGTGAGTTGTTTGTCCATATGTTCACCCAGAAACGATACAAGGATTGTGAGGAAAATACACACTTCAGGTGGTTTGAACATATGATCCTGGTGTTTGCATATCTGTCACTGCTTTTCACAACTGTTTTTCTTAACTGGTTTGCCACATACAATCTGTTTTTCATTATTCTGGGATATGTTGAGAGCTTACTGATCTTTGCAATCACCTTCGATTTTGTGGGTAGTCGTATCAAAAAAAGCCGGACACTCAACAAATTCTCGCAACCATCAGACTGGCTCTTTGTCACCTGGCTGCTACTGATGGGTATCACCGCTTTTTTAGTTCGTCTTTTCATCGATCTTAACCTCACAGAGTCAGTCAGGTGGGTTTATCTTATCCATCTCATAGTGCTTGCACAATGGGCGCTTATAATTGTCCCGTTCGGCAAATGGACTCACTTCCTTTATCGCTCATTCGCAATGTACTTTTCACAATTGAAAACCCAGTCAAAAGAGCCTGTTTCTGAAAGCGCTCAATAACAAAAGGGTAAGCTTATAGGAACAACCGCATTAATATCATATTCTCACCAATATCTTTTTCGAATACAAAACCTATCTTCAGAAATAAATTATATGAACGGATATTATCTTTAAGTAATCTGGCATAAAGAGACGTCATTTTGTTTGATCTGGCATAATCAACCAAATACTGAAACATCTGTTTTCCTAGGGTCTTACCCCAATGTTTCTTTTCTCCAATATATCCCCAAACTTCACCATCCACAGGAGTAATATGTTTAATACCAAATGCGCCAATTGGTTCTTCTTTACACCAGATCGACTTGATGTATTGAGATTTATTTGTTTTTAGGCTGTTAAACCATCGTTCTCGTGACTCCCGGTCTGAATCCGGTGCTACGATTAAATACTTTATTTCAGGATCGTTCAGCCATTCCAACGACTTTTCAAATACCCTACGATCAAACTCCCTGAATCGAGGACATGAATTTTTACTTTGCCCCATATATTTTATGTTTATTGCTAAAGTTTGCAGCAAGTTGTTTTATAAAATAACTCTTTTATTTGTAATTGCTCCCTATCCTCTTCCGGTTTATAAAATTAATTCAAATTGTTATTTATTACAACCGGTACTATTAACACTATTCAAATTCAAGATCTTCCAAATACCATTTATACATCTTCCTGATACCCTCATCAAGATCAACTTTATACTGCCATCCCAATGACCTTAATTTGGAGACATCTGTCAGTTTCCTCATAGAGCCATCAGGCACAGTAGTATCGAATTTTATTCTGCCGGAATAACCCAATATATCAGCCATAAGAAAAGCCAGACTCTTTATGCTTGTCTCCTTGCCTGTTCCTATGTTTATATGGCAGTTACGGACCTCCGTTTTACCCTTCTTCAGTTCGTTGAAATTGATATTCTCCATAATGAAAACACATGCATCTGCCATATCTTCGCTCCATAAAAACTCTCTCATGGGCCTTCCCGTACCCCATAACTCCAAATGGTTGGAGTAAATTCCCAGCTTACTCAAAGTAAAAACAAAATCATCCATGGTGCTGTCGCCGCCAATATCGTCCAATGCCCTGCGCCTAATGTCTTTTTGAATACCACTCCAGTTATTTTCTTGCAAACATTTGGCAAGATGCATTTTACGCATCAAACCAGGGAGGACATGACATTTTCCCAGATTAAAGTTGTCGTTTGGCCCATAGAAGTCGGCCGGCACCACTGAAATATAATTTGTCCTGTACTGAATATTGAAACTCTCGCACATTCTTATACCGGCAATTTTAGCTATAGCGAAAGGTTCATCAACATATTCTGGTAATGAAGTCAACAAATCTTCTTCCCTCAATGGTTGTGGCGAGACTTTAGGATATATGCAACTACTGCCAAGAAATAACAGTTTCTTTACTTTGTGGAGAAAACTCTCGCCAATAACATTGTTCTGTATTTGCAGATTACGATATATGAAATCTGCGCGGCAGCAGTTATTGTTATTCTCAACAGTTCTCCCCGTAAAAGCTGCTGCCAGAATCACATATTCAGGTTTCTCCTTATCAAAAAAATATTTCACGGAGTGTCTCTCCATAAGATCCAGTTCACTATGAGAACGGCCTACAATATTAGTATAACCCCGTGAATGAAGATTTCCCCAAATAGCAGAACCGGCAAAGCCTTTATGTCCGGCAATATATATTTTGCTACTCTCATTCATTCTCAATCGCATCTTTTATGCTTTTACAAGTTTCAAATCACGCCTTAACAATAACATCACTATTCCTACATAGCGTTTTTATATGCACTATTGCCAAAAACCGTCATAATAATTATTTTAATGTCCCAAAAGAAATTCCATTTTTCCAGATACTCCATATCATATTCAACTCGTTTTTCCATTTTCCAAAGTTCATCAGTAAGGCCCCTGTAGCCATTGACTTGTGCCCATCCTGTAATACCAGGCTTTACAAAATGCCGCACCTTGTAATATTTTATCAATGCAGAATATTGTTCAGTATGCTTCAACATATGCGGGCGTGGCCCAACTACCGACATATTCCCTAAAAACACGTTAAAAAACTGAGGTAGCTCGTCAATGTTGCTTCGTCTTAAGATGTTCCCTATTGCTGTTATTCGTGAATCGTTAACCTCTGCCTGTTTGCTGTCTGCCTCGTTATTCACTGTCATTGTCCTGAATTTAAAACACTTGAATGTTTTATTGTTTATCCCTGTTCTATTTTGCAAAAAAAACACGGGACCTTTAGAATCTATCTTTATAAAAATGCCTATAATTAGAAACAACCAACTGAAAACTAACAGGATAATTGCAGTTGAGAAAAAAACATCAAAAATCCGCTTTTCAATTCTCATATTCAAATTATCCAATGGAATCTCCTGAGGATTAAACATTTCAAAAAAGCCCGAGGACTCTATCCTTTTATTCACATAACTGTTCCAATATCCGTTAGTAAGAATGTAGCGTACCCTTACTCCTGTCTCATTACACAGGGTAAGCAGCTCATTGGTCCTTTTTTTTGTAAAGTATTTAGGGTTGGTCACAAAAAGCATATTTAATTTGAACTTTTCCGACAACAACGAAAGGTCATCCAATTCTCCCAAAACCGGACAGTCAGAACAATCTTCATTATTTGAAATATATCCTACAAACCTGAATCCCAGGGCAGGATTATTATTCAGCAATTTCCCCAATATCCTGCTCGAATTCTCTATGCCCAATATAGCTACCCTGTAATAGGTGTAACCCTTTTTGTATCTGAATTGATGATATTTATAGATGAAATAAAAAACAACAACTTTCAAAATATAAAAGAATGCTACATATTCCAGTAAAAAGCCTCTGTAATAATCCTTTGGAAGAAATATTTCCGCAAGTAAAAATATGGTAATTAAAAGAATAATAAAACGTATACTGAACGCTTTAACCCTGTACAAGTACTTATCCGTAAAAAAATAGTTTCTTTTCGAATACAAAACATAAGCGAATAATTCGCAAATGTTGGCATGAAGAAAATAGAGATCCCTCCCCGGCAGATCTATATATTCATAAATCGGGCTGAAATGATAAACCATGAAAACGGATAAGTTTAAGAGTAATAAATCGAATAGAAGAAAAAATAATTTTACTCCCATATTATCTGTGTGCATAATTTTAAAAAATATAATGTTGTGTGACTTTTAAAAAGTTTTCTAAAGGAGAGCTTTCTTTATTCAAGCCTGCTCTCCTTTAATCGCATCCGGCCGTACAGAAACAGTTTTAGACACTTTATAATTTTGTAAAAACTTCTCTTTCAGAATAGCAAGCACAAACAAGATATTACCTATCAAATACCTCCTCCACATACGTCTCGGTTCTCGTATTAACCGGTAAAACCATTCCAGTCCCACCGATATCATCCATCCTGGTGCTCTTCTGACTGTACCTGCATAAAAATCAAATACCGCCCCAATGCAGCATATATGTCCGGCTTTGAGACGATGGAAGTGCTCAAACGACCATTTTTCCTGTTTTGGAGCAGTCATACCAACAAAAAGCACATCCGGCTCAACCTCATTCACGGCGCTAATCATAGCAAGAGTGTCTTCTTCATCAAAAAAAGGTTTGAAAGGCGGTGAGTAACCATAAACATGCAGTCCCGGGAATTCTCTTTTAGCCCTCTCTTTAATAAGGTTCAAGGTCTCATCTGAGCTCCCAAGAAAAAAGCACTTGCCTCTCTGCTGATATACACGCTGCATTTCATATTTGAAAAGATCGGCACCTGCAATTTTCTTTATTCTTACTCCTTTCAATAAACGCATAGCCCATACCATGCTTATACCGTCGGGTAACAGCTTGTCACTGGCCTGCAACGCTTTCAAAAACTCAGGGTCACTTTTAAGTGTATTGAATGAGTGTGCATTCAATGTAGTGATCAACTGTTTTGAAGAATTTATCTCATGCAGTGCCCCATTGTATAATTCAAAAGTCTGTAACATAATTTTATTTGCTTGACTTTCGCATGTATTGCGATTACAGTTGAATCATCCGGCAGTTGTATTACCATAGGCTCATTGAATTTATACATGTGAAAGTTGAATTATTTAATTTAGCCAATCTTAATTCCTAATCATAATCCCCTATATTTCAAGGGCTCCAGGAAAAAGTGTACCTGAGCGATGTAGCGCAGTTATGAAGCTCTTTAAACCTTATTAATCCAGTGTTGGGCTCTCCTTCAAGGCATGAGATGCCCAGATCGATATAATCGAAGTCCATATTTTTGTAGTACTCAAAGCAATTCTTGTACATAAGATTCATGATGCCCATATTTCTCTTCTCCGTATCGTCGCCCATGAAAACACACTGAACAATCTTTTTATGGCCACGATAAAAAACACTTGACCCAACACAATTTCCGTTAAGATCCTTTACCGCGAAGAAATCTACCGGTATTATGGTATTCACTTCGAGAATATCATCTAATGTCATGTAAATTTTGCGGCATTGTACTTTACGGTTTCTTAAAATCACAGAGTAAGCATCTTCAATAGATTTCTTATCGGTTATTATAGACCAGGCAAGCCCATTTTTTATAGCTTTCCGGCAATTCTGCTCCACCACATTCTTGCACCAGGTACCGTCAATTTTTTTCAGGTCCACCCAATTGTTCAGATCAGGTGTTGCCATATTAAATCCAAGCCTTATAAACGCGTTAACGAATTTCGCATTCATATTTACCTGGTATGGGTCAGGCGGAAGTGTTATCAATACCTTTTTAAAATCCTCACCGGCTACATAGTCCCTAAGATTTGAAAGAAAACCAAAAACAACATCGTAAAACATATGTTCATGCGAATAATGAAACCCACCGAACGGGGCAGAGAAAGGAGAAGTGATAATGCCATCTTTCATGCCGAGTATGAGCCCGATTGAGACATCATCATCTTTCATGAGCCTTATAACCCTCTCACATTTTTTTTCTACCAGACTAATGAAAGCCTCTGTTATGAATGGATTTGAATCGGTGAGAAAGTACCTTCGATATACTTCTTTTGAAACTTCGACAAGCATTTTGGTGATTTAAAAAAATTAATTTATTTTACAGCCTCCTGCAATATTGAAAGAAATCTTTTCTCAAAAATGGGAAGGGTGAAATTATTTTCATATTTAATCCTTCCGTTAACTCCCATCTTTTTACGCTCAAAAGGATTGGAAAGCAAATATTCAATCCTTTTGGCCAGTTCTTCCGCATCATCATACACAGGGATAAGGAAGCCGGTGCTTCCATCATCAACCATATCTGGCATGCCTCCCTCATAGGCGGAAATTACGGGTAGGCTATGCTGCATTGCTTCTAGTATTACTAATGGGAAACAATCGTAGCGAGAAGGAAGCACAAACACATCAGCTTGCTCAAAAGCCAGTTCTTTAAGTTTACCGTACCGCTTACCAAGGTATTTTACATGTTCTGTTAGTTCTTTCTGTTTAATAAATGAATTCAACTGTTTTTCAGTTACATCCCCCTCACCCCCAATAAAATCGCACTGAAAAGAGTATCCTTTATCCCTCAATATTGAGCAAGCCTCAATCAATACAAACACCCCTTTTTCCCTGATAAGATTAGACAGAAAAAGGATCTTGAAAATTCTCTTTTCAGGCAATGAGAGAAAAGCAGTTTTTGGCTGATAATCCTTTATGCCATTAGGGCAATAAAAAACATGCTCTTCTGCAACACACGTCTCTATGTCGTAATAAAGGTGCCTGGAAAGAAGTATCACACGCGAATTTTTAAAGACAAATCGATAAAGAATATGATTGAGCTTTTTCTTTTGAAATTGTTTAATGCCTTTGTTATGGATATGATAAATAATCTTCACATGAAATAAGCGTAACAAAGAGATCAGTATTACATCCTTGAAGAAACCGGCCCCGGTAGTTGTCAGTGAATAATAACAGAGCCGCGGCCTTCGATGGATAAGCTTAACCAACAATAAGAGCCATATCTCTACAAGGCGCACAATCTTCCTCAGGCTGGTTTTTCCAGTCTCTTCCACCTTGCGCGACATAATAATGTTTAAATATCTCGCGTGAAACGATTCGTTAATAATTTTGCTCTCTTTTACCAATTCTCCAACAATGGATGAACCATGCACCGGTGGTGGCAGATGAAGCATAAAAAGAATATTTACCTGAATCTGGCTCATAACATTTTGTTATATAGTGCATTATATGATTGAACCATTTTGTTGAGGGAAAATCTTTCACTTATAAAATTGTATGCCAGCTGCTGAAGCTCTTTCTTGTTGTACCTTTTTTCTTTAATATTCTCAAAAATGGAATACAATTCATCATTATTTTCGAGATGGAACTTCAGTGGCCAATTTTCCGGCAAAGTCTCATCTAGTCCGGGTGCATGTGCTGCAATCACAGGAACACCTGAAAATGAAGCTTCTATTGAAGTAAGTGGCAGACCCTCAAAATGTGATGGCATAAAAAGATAGTCGAACGCATAGATCATTGACGAGACATTAGGTATAGGATCATACATATAAACATTGTCAAGCAATTGCGAAAGTTGAAGCAGACGGCACTTATATGAACCGTCGCCTATTATATGAAACACAAAATGATTGGGAAACATTCTCCCTACCTCCGAGATTGCAGGAATAAGTGTTTCCATACCTTTGTAATCTTCAAAACGTCCGCAAAAAGCAATATTTATCTTATTTTTATCAATCCTGAAAAAGTGTGGATGCCGTCCAGGTACAACAGAACCGTTATAAATTATTCGCCTGTTGGCAGAGACCGGCAAATTGTATTTTTTTCTCAGTTGTTCGTAGGCATGCATTGCAAATGAGGATACGGCTACAATTGATTCGTTGTTAAAAGCCGACTCGGAAATTTTACCAAGCTTGTTATGTGTATGCCACAATTGGGTGCTATGAATGGTCCGGACAACATCAGGGAACGCTAGCCTAAAAAAACTAAAAAATCTCTTAGCAATAGATAAAACAAAATCAGGCAAATCGGTATGAGAATGAACTATAGATGGCTTATCTTTCCATATACAATAAATCAATTTAATAGTAGCAAATATAGGGAACATTCGTTTTCCACCCCTGTGTAACGTAATTAGGCGAATATTTTTTGAGGTAAGCTCTCTCTTTTTTACTTTGGCATAATTATTTTTAGTGCGATACAGTTCAACAATCGTTATCTCGGTGTTGTTACCAGGCTCTCCGGCGCAATGTTCAGCCAGGTTAAAAGCAATAATCTCGGCACCACCTAACTGAATTGAAGTTATAAGTTGATAAATTTTGTTCATACAGTTAATTTCCTCCATTCATAAATAAACTGTTGTGTGTGGTCATCAATCAAAGGCAGCCTTTTGGTCAAATTAACTTCTCCAACAGGTTGCAAACTATATGAAAAACGAGAGAATTTCTCCAATGTATCCGCACTGTCTAACGGATTAAAAATTTCTCCATTCCCGGGATTTATAAGGCACGATGCACCGGCAAACTTTGAACACAACACCTTAAGACCAAAAATCAAAGCTTCATTAACAACTGCACCGAAGGTCTCTGACAGGCTGGGCAAAACAAATCCCGATACACAAGCATACCATCCAAAAAGCTCTTTTCCTTGGTATTTTCCGGGAAAAATAACCTTCCCTTCCAACTTTTTTTCATTAACAATGGTTTTTAACTGGTCCATGTCGCTGCCTTCTCCTACCAGTACCAGCAAGAAATTTTCTCTTTCGGCAAGAAAATTAGAAATTGTACTTATAAAAAGAGGCAATGCTTTTTCGGGAATAAAACGTCCCACGAATAAAATTGTTGTTTTCCCTTTCAACTGGAAATTCCGGATATGGTTAAGTGCAATTGACTCTATCTTCTCCTGATCTCTCCTTAGCCTCTCCGGTAATTGAAGTATGGGCGAAACGATCACCTGTTTTTTCTGAATCGAAAAACTCTCCTGATAAAAACGTGACACTTCTTCAGACATTACAACCAAAAAATCGAGATGTCTAACCGATCTATTCCTTATAAAAGCACGCAGAGCAGACTGTACATTTATACATATATCAGGGCTGTCATCAATAAATGATCCCACTTTTTGTCTGATAAAGCCTACAGTTTTCAATAAAATAAGATATTGGGTAGTGAAAGAATACTCATATCCAAAAATAATATCAGGTTTCACCTCTCTTATTATTCGATACATTCCGAAGCGGAACAATCGCCCCTTGTGCCGAAACCCTTTTAACAGGAATGAATTTTTGAAACGGCACTCTTCCTGCAACTTTCTATTATCGATATTAAAATTCCACAGTTTATCTAAAAGAAAAACCACTTCCAAATCAAACAGCTCACCCAGAGCATTTAGCTGATCTATTCTGTACGGTGCAAGAGCAGGGTGAAAAATTAATATTTTCTTCTTGTTAATCTGTTCTTTACCTGTCATAACAGTGAAGAATTATTTTTTAAAATAATCCCATAAAAATGGGAATAACGTTTTCATCCACAGCATAATGAATGAGTATGGCAAAAACATCGGAAAATGTTTTCTGATATAATAGATATACTCGTCATAGGCAAGTCCCTTTGGACTTTTCATATAAGCTATTCTCTCTTTTAGTGGTATTGTACAGCTCAACCAGTTTTTTCCATGGTCATCGTTACAAACGCCACATACATTAGGTGCCAGAAATATTGGGATACTTCTTTTAAGCGCCTGCAAAGAATAGTCAAAGTCGGCAATACCATGAGTGAAATGGTAGTCAAAAATTCCAATTCTATCCACCACCTCTTTACTTACCCACAATACGTTGGCGTTGACTACATCGCACTTTTGAGGTTGTTCAACAGGTGTAACTATTTGCATCCTTACAACTATCTTTTTGTCCTTTACTCGGTAGCCGCCGTAAGATACCATTCCGGTCTTTTCATCCACGGTAGCTCCGGAATATATACCGGCTTTACCTGTTACTGAAATCGAATAGGCTTCAGCCTTTAGCAGATTGTTGAAAAAACCGGAATAGAGTTTCACATCATCATTTATAAGAAGATAGGCATCGTAGGACTTCTCTTCCATGGCTGATTCCCATGCCAGGCGCATGCCACCAGCCCAGAACAGTTTTCCGTCACCTCTTGCCATGTGTACACCCGGGAACAGCAACATTACAGCCTCTGCCGTGCCGTCAGTAGAACCATCATCGATAAGAAAGATATCCAGCACATATCCGGTTGGTATATTTGCATTATACAGCGAAGAGAGGCAGGTAAGCGTCTTAACTTTTCTGTTGTGGCATGTCAGCAATACTGCTATATTCCGGTGTTTCATATTTTCTTTTTTTTAACAGATATTGTTGAAGCCTGATATAACGGGCATCAAACATACCACGAGCCCAAATTAAAATATCTTTATCTGACATCTTCCTGAACGATTCGGAAAAGCACAATCCAATTATGATCATCAAAATAAAATAGTTTATATTGAATTGATTTACATCTTCTATCCATGAATAGAGCCATCGAAAAGCCACGTAAATACCCAACATACTCGCGAATATATTCTCCGATTTGTTTACAGCAAGATATGAAGCTCTGTAGAAAATAAGCAGATAAAGTATCACGCCCACCACGCCTGTCCATGTAAACACGTTTGCTAAACCTATTTCGTTAGCCAAACGCTCATCTCTGCCGGTCAATTCGGCTTCAATTACTCCAAAAGTGTCTGAATCATTTCCACGTGCCGGTGTGCGTCCCAACAACCAATAGTTGTTGTTTACAGCTGAATTCAGCACCTCAATATAAATAAATGTCCTGGTATCTGCCATTACATTAACTTCTACTCTGTTACCCTCTTCGTCGGTACCCATTGCAGAGTAAGTACCCCGTACATACTCATCGGTATTAAACACATTGAAAATACCTGCAACACCCATGATGAAAAGAAACAGCGGAGCTGTGAATAATGCAACGCGGGTTATTTCTAAGACTTTACGGGAAAGCTGTTTCCTGAAATAATATAATAGCAGTATTAACAGTGGAGATCCAAACTTTATTACATTGCTCCGCGCCCCCATATCGGCTAAAAAAACCACTGCCGTAACAATCAACAGGATTATTTTCTGGCGCCTTGTAAACACGGGCAAGAATAACAACAAAAAGCTGACCGGAATCAGATAGAATCCAAAGGCATCGGTTCTTATTATCATTGCAAAAATCAGGAACAGGGGCAAGGCATACTTCATATAAAAAGAGAGCAGCGACTGTACCACCATCTTGTTAGTAGCTGAAAAAATAACGACAGGCAACATTAGTGCCATAGCATTGCTAATCAAAGCTTTCCAATCCCAGTAAATTTCGGCTACAAATATTCCTCTTACTATACACACTGCATTCCAAAAAAGATAAATCCATACAATAAGTGTATTATCCTCGTTTTTTTTATCGAAAAAATAGAACCTCGAAAGGAAGAAAACAATCAGTATGAATATTGAAACTGCCCACCACAGAGCAGTATTGTTCAAAGAGGAGGCCATGGGAACACCTGGCTTCAAAAAGGGCAATACCGTATAAACCGTCATCAGAAATATGGTAACGGGAATAACATGGCTGACAATCTGTTTATTCACTGTACTCATTTAGTTTTATTTGAAAATATTAAACATAAAAAATATGATTATGATTGTGATTAGAGATGATATCGGTATAAATGCTCATATACTGATCAATTATATCCTCCACATTATGCCTTTTTTCTGCAATTATCCGCGCATTTTCACTTATTTTTAATGCCAGCATATCATCCGAAAACAACCGGTCAATCTGATATGCCATCATCACAAAGTCACCCGGAGCAAAATATAGTGCGCTTGTTTCATCTTTTACTATTGAAGTCACACCACCAACAGAGGAAACGACAGAAGGGGTTCCAACCATCATTGCTTCTCCCAGCGAGTAAGGGCTATTTTCAAGGAAGGAGGGTAAAGCAAAGAGATGGGCTTTTTTATATTCATTGGCCATTTCTTCCGAACTAAGATTTTTAAGCAGCACTACATTTCTTTCCAAACCGTGACTAACAATCTCTCTTTTCAGGAATATATCATAGTCTTTCGATATAAATAGATCAACACATCTCGAAGAGTTCTCCCGTATTAATGAAAATGGGGCAACCAGTTTTATATCAGGATATTTATTTTTTAATATATCGGCAGCTTTTATAAGTGTATGAAAACCATTTAACGGATAAACCGAAGAAGAGACAAAGATTCTATGCTTTTCGCAAAAGCGGATGTCCCAGTGAGTATTATAGAAAGGAAAGCGTAACAACTCTTCACCATGATAATATAATGCATTCGGGTTGTGGATGTAAACATATGCTTTGTCCCATAAAGTGCGGCCGATAAAATATTTGTTTATCCTGAAAATTTCTTTTTCAATTAGCGGGTATTTTTCCCATTTTTTTAATACTCCATCCACCCCGCCTCTTCCAAATATGATTTTTAAAGACTTGCTCCTTTTCACGCTTGCATCTGCCATACTCTGTTTCATAAAGGAAAGCCATGGTGATACAATAGCTTGTATTGAACAGACAATGGGAATCCTTTCATCCACATATTTGCGAAGCAGGCCAAAATTTATCTCCGTACCGTGTACATGAATAATATCGGGGTTAAAATCATTAATTGCATTTATATACTTGTCAATTAGTCCTTTGTTCATATTAGTCATGACCTCCTTTTTGCCGATATTGACAGAGTAGTATGCAACATTTTCAATCTCCTGTTTCTGCTCTTTCCCGTCAACAATAGGGATTACCGCTCCCAGCTTTACATTTTCCTGATGATAAATACTGTAAAACAATGGTGCTATCCAAAATCGCCCTTTTGTTGTCCTGCCTTTTACTTTGGGGAAGAAAAGCTCAAAAACATCGACTGTGATCCATAAAATACGCATACAAGAATTGTAATTTATTTGACTTTAGAATCTGTTGCTGTTACAGTTATTCCAATTTATACCAGTCCCTGGGGGGACGGAAGGATGCGAGTCAAATCTGTAGCAAATGCAATTATAAAACTCACACAGGAGCATAAAAATCCGTACAATGAGAGTACTATCCATATCATTTTTTAACTTAAAACACCTCATATTTTCTTACAGGTTTATTTCTTTTAATTTGAATAAAGTTGATAAATTCCTGATGCATTTTTATTCAGGTTGTAGCTATTTTTCACCAGCTCTAATGCCCTGTGTGATAGTAATTGCGAAAGTTCCGGATGTGTGTAAAGATAAATCACAGTCTCCGCCAACAGGTTGTAATCCTCAGCTATCAACATGCAGTTTTTTCCTGTCTTATTGAAATCACACAAACCGGCTACGTCATACAAAATTGCAGGTACACCACATGCCATCGCTTCAATGGTTGTAATTGATATCCCTTCATATTTGCTGGTCATCACATATATATCAGCTGCTACAAGAAACATTCTTACCTCTTTTCTATTTCCACAAAAACGAACGTTATTCCTCACTCCTAATCCTGCGGCCAGTTCAATTTCCACTTCTTCCATGTCCCCTTTGCCCAGATGAAGGTATAGTACCGAAGGATGTGATAAACATATTCTTGGAAGTGCCATTATAATGTCAGAATGCCTTTTTATGGGACTGCATTCGCCTATGGAGATTAAAACAAGTGCCTCCTCAGGTATATTCAGCTCCCTCCTTACCTGTTTTTTCTCTTCAATGCCTGCCGGATAGAAACGATTCAGCCCATACCAGTTATTAATTTTTATCGTGTTGTTATGGTATTTTTCCAACTCATGTTCATACACTGAATCACTGATACTTTGGAACTTACAGCCAAATATTTTTTTTGCTGTCCACCGCTGTATCAGATGCAACGGATAACTGTAAAAATGAGAAGTAAAAACACTATGGAATGTAAACACTGAACGTATTCCTGCCAACCATGAACAAAATGCTATTTCCCACATTATCGCGCTTGTATGAATATGAATTACATCAAATTTTTCTTTCTTGATGAAACTGGTAAAGGAGGCCCAATAAAGCAGGCGTGACAAATAATTTCTCCTGGCAGGATAAGGATTATGGACCACCTTATAACCCGCGTTCTCAAAATGAACAGAGTATTCACCCACTACAGGTGCTGTGGCCATAACTGTCAGATCACACCCTTTTTCCCTGAAAAAAGGAGCTGCATCGACATACATTATCTCTGCTCCTGAGAATTTAAGTTCGTGGAGTATTTGTACTACTTTCATAATGGAGTTTTATTATTTCGGAATAAATTGATAAATATTGATCGGTGACTTTTTGCACATCATGGCGTCTCCGGGCTATCTCCCTGGCATTATTACTAATTTTCACCGCAAGATTATCGTCATCAAAAATTCTGCCGATTTGAAAAGCCAGGGAAGCGTGATCACCACAAGGAAATAACAACGAGCTCTCATTGTCGCTTACAATGGAAATCACACCACCTACCGGGGCTACAACAGAGGGGGTTCCAATCATCATGCTTTCTCCTAATGAATTAGGGCTATTTTCGATAAAGGAAGGAAGTACAAAAACATGTGCTTTACAATATTGAATTGCCATCTCCCCGGCGCTTAATTTTTTTTGAAAAATGACATTATCCTCTAATTTTAATTTTTTTATTTCACTCTTGATATAATTGTCATAATCCTCGGCCATCATAAAATCCTTCACTCTTGATGACATTTGATCAATTGATGAAAGCGGTGCTACAACTTTTACATGTGGGTAACGCTTTTTCAATATAGCTAATGCATGCAGCAAAACATGAAACCCTTTCAGCGGGTATGCTGCGGAAGATACAAATATTCTGTATCGTTCACACTGGTCAATACTCCACGAAGAACTGTAAAACTGTGAACGCAAGAGCTCTTCCCCGTGAAAAAATTCAGCTTTTTCATTAAACTCCATTAAACAGGCTTTATCCCAGGTGGTTCTGCCAATAAAGTAATGATTTAATTTGAATATATCTTTTTCAATATCACTGTATTTTTCCCATTTTCTTATGCTACTATTTACTCCTCCACGACCCATCCTGTTTTTTATTGATCTGTATTTCCCGATATTGATTGACGAAACACTCTGTTTTAAATAGTCAAGACAGGGAGTAATTATCCCCTGTATGGAACAAACAACAGCTATATTCGCATCAATGTATTTACGCAAAAGGCCAAAATTATTTTCTGTCCCGTGCACATGAACAATATCAGGCTTAAAATCATCAATTGCAGACATGTAACTGTTTACCAGCCTCTTGTTCATCTTTGTCTTATTTTCGTTTTTATCGATACCGACAGAATAATATGTTACATCATCTATTATCTGTTTTTGTTGCTTACCGCCTATCACCGGGGTAACTGACCCCAGCGTTATATTTGTTTTTTTCTGAATTGAATAAAACAGCGGTGCAATCCATGATCCCCCTTTAGTGGGTTTGCCCTTGACAAAAGGGAGGAACACTTCAAATAGATCATGTGTAATCCACAGAACGCGCATACTATTATCTTTACATTAATATGATTTTACACCATAAAACCTCACATACCAGTAGAAAAGGCTGAATTTTCGTAAAATAGAGTTTCCTTTCCAACCCTTAATCCCCTTATACTTAAACTGCAACCAGCTCTCGTAACAGACCGACATGTCGAGGGGATTAAAAATACTCAGGTTTCTTCTCCGGTATTTCCTGAAAATTTCTAAAGCCTCATTTTCACGCAACATTTCTGCTTTCATGCATCTAGAAATAGAGTCGCGGTGAATCCTGTAATCAACTGTAGCCTTGTTCAAGTAATGCACCTTTATCCCTTTTTCCGTAACTTTGAAAATAGTAACCATATCTTCATATATCCGGAACTCCTCATCGCAATACCCCACCAGCTCCATTACCTCTCTCCTGTAGAAAAAAGTTGGTGAATTCAAAAACGCAGGCCAGCGTGAATATGCCTTAAGCTGCTTCCCGGCTGACGGAATATTAACAAAAAAAGACAATCCCTCATTCACGACCCGTTCATGTATTAAAACACCATTTTCATCTATTTCGCGAATATCTGAAACAACGAAAGAGGCATCAGGGAAGCGTCTTACATATTCCATATTGTCAGAAATACAATTTTTTATAAGTATATCATCTCCAGAAATTATTTTAACCCATTCTCCCTGCGCAGCTCTTAAACCGCGGTTGCAGTTAGCCGGAATACCGCTGTTTTGTAAAACGGTAATCATTTTCGTTTTACTAAAACGGCCTTTATTACAATCTATCCAATTCGAACATAACTCTACTGTCTTATCGGTGGAGCAATCGTCAGATACAATCAATTCTATTTGCTGCCATGTCTGGGCTTTAATGCTTTCCAGTGTCTCTATAACGTATTGGGCACTGTTATACGTGACGAGCACTACCGAGACCAAAGGAGTCTCTTTTAAATTCATCTGTATCTTTTTTATTCGTTGCATAACCTTTTGAATGATCTTCCAGTATGAATTTTCCTTTTCTGTCATTTCATTTATACTGATTATGTTTTCTAATGAAAAGCATTAATTGCATTAACAACAGTATCTGCCTCTTCATCCGTTATCACCTGGCTGATTGGCAAGCTTACAACCTCTCTGTGTATTTTTTCAGTAATCGGGAAACAGAGACTGTTCCACTCTTCGTAAGCCTTTTGCTTATGAGGTGGAACCGGATAGTGTATAAGCGCTTGAACACCCAGGCTATTCATAAATTGAATCAATTCGTCGCGGCGTTCCGAACGAACGACAAAAAGATGAAAAACATGGGCATCCCAGTCGTTTATCACGGGTAGAATAACTTCCGGCTGAGTTATGCAATCGAGATAGTATTGGGCTATCTCTTTTCGCCTTTGATTATCTTTATCCAGATGAATTAGTTTCACATTTAGGATAGCAGCCTGAATTTCATCCAATCGACTGTTATAACCGTGATACTCAAATATGTATTTCTTTCGAGAACCGTAATTGGCAAGAGTCCTCACTTTTTCTGCTAAGTACTCATCGTTGGTTGTTACTGCCCCGCCATCACCAAGAGCTCCCAGATTTTTTCCAGGGTAAAAGCTGTGTCCTGCTGCATCGCCCAAAGAACCGGTTCTGTTGCCGTTGAACTTACAACCGCATGCCTGTGCATTGTCTTCTATTAATTTAAGGTTGTACCTCTTGCATAGCTCCTCCACTTTATTTGTATATGCACACTGTCCGTACAGATGAACAATCATTATTCCCTTGGTTTTTGGGGTTACAGCAGCCTCTATTTTCGTGTCGTCAATCTGATAATTCCCTATATCCGGCTCAACCAAAACAGGCACTAACCGGTTATCGGTAATGGCTATAATAGAAGCGATAAACGTATTGGCTGGAACAATAATTTCATCACCTTCACTCATCACCCCCATCTCTATATAAGCACGTAAAATTATTCTTAAAGCATCGAGGCCGTTGGCAACACCCACACAATATCCGGTACCAATATATTCAGCATAATTTTTTTCAAATAAACCGGTCTCTTCACCCAGCAGATACCAGCCCGAGTCTATTACACGCGAAGCAGCCTGATGTATTTCGGCAGAATACTTCTGCGTTAATTTCTGCAAATCAAGAAATTTTATCATGTCAACCGTTTTTCAACCACACCTTGTTCATCTTATATAAAACATTCACATACAAGACAATATAATTACCATCACCTGTCATTTTAAAGTTTCCGGCTTACCCCGCTTGTTTGACAAATTATTTTTATACTCCTTAAATTGCTTGTAATCTCTTATATAATCATCATCTGAATATTCAGTCGATGCCAATACCAGACAAACAGAACCGGAAGAGAAGTTATCCAGCTCTCTCCAAATGCCCGGCACTATTAACACTCCTCTGTAAGGCCTGTTGATGGTAAAGGTCCTTTTTAATTCACCATCATCAACCGTCACATCAAAACTTCCGCTGGCCGCAACAATCAACTGATGTAGTTTCTTATGCGCATGCCCGCCCCTTGACTCACCACCGGGTACATCATACAGGTAATAAACACGCTTTACTCTGAAGGGTATGGTTTTACCGTTCTCTACCACACTTATATTCCCTTTCTCGTTGTGATGTTTATCAATTTCAATTATTGAACAGTCGTATATGTTTGTCCTTTTCATTATAATTCTTTAAATGTCGGTAATTGAATGCTCTCCAAAAAATATACATTCGAATTATTTATCAGGTTATTAGTTCTTTTGTCAGTTCTTTAAACAGAGTATAATCATAAATATAGTCTTTCATGTCAAATTTGATGGAAGCAAGTATGAGAGCTAACGCATTGGTCGAAAAATTTTGCATTTGTCTCCACACTCCTTTTGGTACATACAGGCCATAGTATGACCTGTTGAGAGTATATATTTTTCTCTCCTCCCCATTATCCAGAATCACATCAAAACTACCTGAAAGTGCTACAATAAATTCCTGATTGCGCTTATATGCATGTCCACCTCGTACCTCTCCCCCCGGAACATCATAAATCCAATAGGTACGCTTTATCTTAAATGGAATATTTTTTATCTCTTCTATGACTGAAAGGTTTCCCCTTCTGTCAAATTTTTTAGGAAGTTGAATTATGTTTGCGCCATTGAGCTCCATTATGCCTGAAATTTATAATCGAATCACATATTATTTGCTTAACTTTTACATCTGTTCATCCAATTAGCATATAGCTATAATATCCAGCTTCATTGAAAAATTAATATGAACTCATAACATATGCGACAATTGAACTATTCATTAATACCCATATCCATATTTTTTACTAAATCCATATCTGTACTCCATTGAGTTCATGTTAACAGAGTTCAGCACAAAATATATTTTCTTTAACCTGTTCTCACGGTAAAACCTGTCTGCATCGCCAATATATTTTTTAGGCGTATATCCTGAACGGGCAACGTAGAGGTTCACATCTGCAAGCCGGTTCAATACAAATCCGTCTGATACCTGCCCCAACGGTGCAGTATCAAGAAATATGAAATCATATTCGCTCTTATAATTGTTTATCAACTCATCCAGCATTGATTTCGACAAAATCTCATTAGGATTAGGAGGAACCGCTCCAGCAGTAATTACATACAAATTAGGATGAATACCGGAAGGTTTTACAAGCTCATTTCTATCTAAAATACCTGATAAATAAAGTGTAACTCCTTTCTTGCTATCTAATCCAAGAATTTTGGCAAGCTTAGGTTTTCTGATATCCAGCTCAATGATCAACACGTTTTTATCAAGTAGTGCCAGGCTCATGCCCAGGTTGAGAGTAGCAAACGTTTTTCCGTCACCGCTTATTCCCGACAATATGTTTATAACCTTATTATCACCTTCAATAACAAATAAAAGGTTTGCCCTCAACAGCCTTATCATTTCATTAAAACTGTCGTTGCAGTCTTCTTTCACTGCAATTATCTGCGATTGAACCGATTTTGGTATCTCTCCAAGTACCGGTATAGAAGAGATTTTTTCAATATCCTCCCTAGTGTCTATCTGGTATCTTAGCAGATCTCTGATTTTAATAACCACTACGGGAAATATTGATCCGATGACAAAAAATAAAAAAAAGATAATTTTCTTGTTTGGCGAAACTATCCCCAACACACGTATATTATCAATAATCCTTGAAGTAGGTTCACCAGTAGTCATATTCATATATCTCTCTTCTTTTTTCTGAAGAAGATAGAGGAACAACGCTTCTTTGATGTTTTGCTGACGTATAATATCGGAATAGACACGTTCCTGGCGTGGTATAGCCCGTATCCTGGCATTGCTTTGAGAATATAAGGCATTGATATCGCGCTGCTGTATAACAAGGTTATTCATCTCGTTTTGCAGTCCTGTTTTAACAGAGTTGAAAGTTGATTCAATCCTGTTATTCAGGTCTATCATCGACTGGTTGCTTCCAGAGGCTATGCGCGCTAGTTTATTCCTCTCCAACACCAAATTGTTATACGCGTTAATCTGTGCATTCAAAACCTCGCTTTTTATACCCGGATTGGCAGGTATAAGCTGATTATGATCGTTCCTCTGCTGTACATATTTATTAAGATCAGATACAATTGCATATTGCGATTCAACCTCCATCTTCCTTTGTCTCATATTTGCCGACTGAACATTAAAGAGATCAGCCTGTGAAGAAATATCGGTCAACCCTTGTGACTGCTTGTAATCCTGCACCTGAGACTCCATTTCGCTTAGTTCATTGCTAAGTTTTGTGAGATGTTTATCAATAAGTATTGCTGTTTTTTCAGCCAGCTCCATCTGCTCGTTTATTACCTTTTCATTAAATGTCTCGATGTATTCTTTTAAAAAGGTCCTTCCCAATTCACCATTCATGCATTCCAGAGAAAGTGTCGCTACCGATGATGTTTTCGATGTCAGCTCTATCTCAAGGGCATTTAGAAACTGATCGGCAACATTCACCGGATGGTTTATCTGAAGTCGTATGACCATGCTTTTTTCTGGAACGGCATTACCCTTTAACACATTTATTTCACCAAAAGGCAGATTAGCGGTACTGTTGGCAAAAGTTCCACCGACATAATATTTTTTCCCTTCATGCATACCTGAAAAAAGATAATGCCCGTCACTGTTTACCCGAACATCTAATTCGATGTTATTCGTCATATTATTCAGAATATTTTCAGGGATCACTATTATTATGGGGCATTGTTTCCCGTAAATTACTTTCGATCTTAAATATGTAAGTTTTGGAAAAACCTTATCAATTCCTGTTTGATGAATAAACTCAAATGGATTCAGTTTTGTATATGTAACATACAGATTCAGCTTCCTGACAACACTCTCTACAATCAATGATTTTTTTAGTATCTCTATCTCATTATCTACATTGTTTTTTCTGTTTACTACCCCCATCTCTCTAAAGATGTTCATCTCGGTTAACCCCCCTTTTTGGTCGTCTTTGAATAGTATTGAAGTCGCCACCTTGTATTTAGGCAACGTTATATAGATATAAGATACTGCAATGGCCAGAGATAATATTATCGAGAGCAAAAACCATTTCCAGTAAGACAGATATTTCATTATAATATCAATCAGATCGATCCTCTTTTCTGCAAGCGCCGAAAATTCCTCTTCAACTTCAGAATATTTATACATTGTAAAGCTGTAGTATAAATGTGGTTATAAAATATTCACCTCAACAATCCGAAAATTGTTGTAGTCATAGTTATCAGAGAGATCAATACCGACAAAGTAGAAATCCTGAAAGATTCAGCGGCTCCATATTTTGAAGAATTTGCCTTCGACTTGTTGGGTTCGACATACACAACATCATTTTGCTCCAAAAAAAATGCGGGGGAATAAAACATGTTTTTATCAGTCAGATTAAGCGTGTATATAATTAGCTCTCCATTTCCATCATCCCTTAGCACTTTCACATTATCTCTGCGTCCGTAAATAGTCATATCGCCCGCCATTGCCAATCCATCTAAGATTGTCATCCGGCCGCTCATTGATTCATATTTCCCCGGCCTGAGAACTTCACCCATTATATTGACCGAATAATTAACAATTCTGACAGTGACAACCGGCTTCTCTTCAGTGAAGAACGGAGCAAGCAGATTGTTGATATGCAATTCCAGCTCTTTGGTATTTAACCCTTCTACCTTCAGAGACCCCAAAGATGGAAAATTAATTTTTCCATCGCTGTCCACCAAATAGTTTTGAAGCACTGCCTGGGAGTAGAACGTACCGCCAGTTTCAGTTTGCGGTGTAAAAAGGTTGTATCTTCTCGATGCGGCAGGTTCACTGCTAACAACGGTGATAGACAAAATATCTTTAGGTTTTATTCTCGCATCGTGCCCGTTACCGTTACTGCCGGGTAAAGTCATTATCTGCTCAATATTCTGAAAATATGAAATATCCTTAACTTGAGAACAAGATATGGATATCATAATTAATATCAGAGTGTAAATAATTTTATTCATTTCAATAGAAGTTAGAAACACTACATAAAACACGCTTTATCACACTAGGAAAATATCAGGATCGAATTTTAAAATGATAATGTTTCAGCCTAAATATTATTTTCCACATAAATGTTATTCCCGAATAAAAGAAAAAGTACGTTGCATTGTTCTTAACTAAATTAGTTAAGTGCTGCAAATATATATTTTCAATTTATCGTTATTATTAAAATTTTAATTACATAATATTACAAAACAGATGGACTATATTTCATAAACGACTGTTTAACGCTGTTGCTGATATTTTAATTGGAATTGCTATAAATTGCATAATAAATATTGTTAAACATTGCTCTGTTTCCAAAACCGGGCATGTTTGAAACCAGTACAGCAATGTTTCAATACTATAGCAATATAAATAAAGTACATTGTAGCTGAAATGATGTTAGCTATTCAGGAATTAGCTTACAGATTAAAATGCATTAAATATATCTGGCAGCAAAGGCAGGCATGGTGGTTAATATTTAAATATTTTGCTGATTACGTGAGATGGAGTGTAATGATTACGTTACTGCTATTTTCATTCAAAATGAATCAGAAGCCGGCTATAGTTATTTTATGTTGTTTTTCCTTCTTTCTTACAAGATTTTTCAGCATAAGAATCAATTCTTTCTTATTTAATATTCCCAGTTTTTTGTTGATGCGATGGATTGTAACAAATACAGAGACCAACGACCTGTTGGTAATAACCGCTATATCCTTTGTGTCAACATCATTTACAAGTAATCCGCACAAAATTACTTCACGATGTGATAAAGATGGATATGTTCTCTGGATAATGCGAAGCTCCTTCTCATAATATACTAAATCATCTAATGTGAGTTTTTGATTCCCCTCTCTGAAATACTTTGTCATTATTTCATCATGTATTATTTTACCGGGCCTGTTCAGATAAGGTTTTAACTTTGTCAATTCCTCCCTTATAGAATATAAAGAAGATAATGAGGCAACGGAATATTTTTCAGAAGCTTTTGAAAAATGAATAATAGTAATTTTACCTATTAAAGGATTTGAAAAACAAGAGAATGAGTAGTTCATAATTTCATGTTTTCCATCAAAAAGTATTACATGAATTTTTTGGTCTGTTACAATTCCGGGGGTTATTTTTTTTAGAATATCTTCAACGTATGGATTAATTTTTCTCCACGAATTAAGGTCAAAAACTGCGTCATCCTTCATTCCAAGAATTTCATATGCACACTTATTCAAAGCAACCTCATCATTATCAATAAAATAAACAGCTGTGGGATAAGGTATATCATCTATATCAATCAAAATTTTCCCATCTGATTGAAACAATCCACTCCTCCCTATCTCCAATTTTGGGGATTCCATACTGTTGTGATCTTTAAAACATGTCACAAATATAAAATGTATTGTCATTACTTCGATACTTTTTTGTTTAATAAATCTTAATTTAACGTGGATTTTTTAGTAGCACTATTTGATTTGCATGGGATTATAGAATTAACAATAAATTATATTGATTATAACCAATGAGTCCGGGCAGTCAAATTTTATTCAAAAATCTTCATTTTCTACTTTTTAATATTTTTGATTACTTTTGTATGATAAATTGTACTAAATGGAAGAGAACAGAAATCAATTGTTGAATTATACTACGTATGCAGGTATTTACCTTGGGTTATTCTGGGTTTTTAAATACCTGTTTGTAATTGCAGGGAATAGCTATCGGATATTCAACACAATTGGTTCGATACTGAGTTTTGGCACTCCCCTGTTGCTGTTTTATTTTCTTGTAAAATACAATACTTGTTTAATGCAGAACAAAATGAGTTTCTGGCATGGGGTTCAATTTTCAATATTGTTGTTTTTTTTCGCCTCCATACTCGAATCTCTTGTAGTGTTCATTCATGTTAAATGGATCGAACCTGCTTATATATCGAATCTTTATGAGAAAATGATAGAGATGGCTCAGACAATAAATATAGGTAAATCCTTCGCATCACGCCTGGCAGAGCAACCCCTCCCATCAATATTTTCTTATATCATAAGCAATGTAATCCTGGCGGATGTTTTCCTGGGTTTCATTCTCTCTCTTATTGTAGTTCCCACGGCGATGCGTTTAAAAAAACTGTAAAATATTTAATGTTTTTTCAAATCGATGGATATATCAGTTGTAATACCGTTATTTAACGAAGAAGACTCGCTTCAAGAGCTGCACGACTGGATAAAACGTGTTATGCAGGAGAATGGTTTTTCATACGAAATTATTTTTGTAGACGATGGAAGCACTGATGGCTCCTGGGAGATCATAAAAAAGCTGAAGAACGGCTCCAATATGGTAAAAGCAATAAAGTTTAGACGGAATTATGGCAAATCGCCAGCACTGCATTGTGCTTTTCAAAAAGCAGAAGGCGATGTTATCATCACAATGGATGCCGATCTTCAGGATAGTCCAGATGAAATACCGGAGCTTTACCGTATGATCAGGGAAGATGGCTACGATCTGGTTTCAGGATGGAAAAAAAAGAGGTACGACGATAAACTGACAAAGAACCTGCCGTCCAAATTGTTTAACGCAACAGCCAGAAAAGTGTCAGGAATAAAACTTCACGATTTTAATTGCGGATTAAAAGCTTATAGCAAATCACTGGCAAAAAGCATAGAGGTGTATAACGATATGCATCGCTATATCCCGGTACTGGCCAAGAATGCAGGATATACTAAAATCGGTGAAATGGCAGTACACCACCAGGCACGTAAATATGGAAGGAGTAAATTCGGTGCCGACAGGTTCGTTAATGGTTACCTCGACCTAATGACTTTATGGTTCCTTAACAGGTTCGGGAAAAAGCCAATGCACTTCTTCGGGTTGTGGGGAAGCGTGATGTTCTTTATCGGTTTCATCGCAACCATTCTCGTAGGTTCAATGAAACTGTACGACATGCACCATGGGAACCCTTACCGCCTGGTTACCGAGTCGCCATATTTCTATATCTCTCTAACAATGATGATACTGGGAACGCTTCTCTTTCTGGCGGGATTTTTGGGTGAGCTAATTTCAAGGAATTCGCCCGAAAGGAACTATTACCGGATTGAAGAAGAATTTTAAGAATAAGAAAAAAGTCACCTGCAAAAAGTCGATTTAGAATTTAAGACTGTTCATTAATATTTTAATTGTGTGAATGATGAAAATAACCAAACAGATGAGAGTTCAATATATAAATACACTTTCTTTGGTTTTAGTTTCACTGGTCCTGTCATGTAATTCAGTGAATAAAAAAGAGAATTATACATATCATCATGATCAAGGAGAGATCTTCACAACCGGCTATAATATAAAATATTCATACAGCCATTCACTTAAAGAGGAGATTGTGGCCGAACTCCACAAGTTCGATATGTCATTAAATCCTTTTAAAGATAGCTCAATAATATCAAAAGTAAATCGTAATGAGCAGGTGAAACCCGACTCTTTTTTCTTGAACGTATTCCTGAAATCGGAAGAGGTTTCACGAAATACCGGAGGAAAATTTGATATCACCGTATCACCGCTTATCAATGCATGGGGTTTCGGATTTAAGAATATCGACAGTGTAACACCTGAAATTATCGACAGCCTCAAAAGCTTTGTAGGTTACGAAAAAATAAGCATAGACAGTGATGGATACATTTTGAAAAGCGATCCCAGAGTACAGATAAATGCATCTGCCATTGCCAAAGGATATGCATGTGATGTGATAGCAGACCTACTGGAGAGTTACGGAATTGATAACTACATGGTTGAGATTGGCGGAGAGATTACTGCAAAAGGAGTGAACGAGAAGGGTGAGTGCTGGCGAATTGGAGTGGATAAGCCAATTGACGATTTTACAGGTATTCAGCACGACCTGCAGGTAATTCTGTCACTATGCAACAAATCAATGGCAACATCGGGCAATTACCGTAATTACTATATAAAAGATGGGAAAAAATATGCACACACCATAGATCCACAAACGGGATATCCCTCACAACTGGATATTCTTGGGGCTACAGTTATTGCCGATGACTGCATGACTGCCGATGCATATGCGACAGCCTTCATGGCAATGGGAATGGAGAGATCGATTGAAGTAGCCAGTAAACTTCCCGGGCTGTACTACTATTTCATTTACGAAAAGCAGGACAGCACCTTCGGCATAAAATATTCCGATGGTTTTGAACAGTTTTTATCCAATTAATGTATGCTTTATAAATTGTACATACTTATCTGCGTTGCTGATTACAAATAATATAACCTGAGATGAGCCAACAAGATAGAAATAATAATATTCTGTATATTACCGTAATGTCACCACATGAGGAAAACAGAATTAAAATAAAGTATAATATTTATTATTCGTTGTACGGTAAAGTTCTTATTGCTTCTACCAATACCGGTATCTGTTATATAGCCTTTGGCAACGAGAAAAATATGGAGTACGAACTAAAAAAAAGATACTCCGCAGCCATTCACATAAAAGAGAGCGAGAAAGTACACGATACAGCTCTTTCCCTTATTGACGGTAAAGTTGCCGACGACTTCCTTCCCCTACATATAAAAGGAACCAGTTTTCAGCTGAGAGTATGGGAAGAGCTGCTTAATATCCCATACGGGGAAACAACTACCTACAAAATTATCGCGGAAAATACAGGTAACCCCAAGGCTTTTCGGGCTGTTGGCTCTGCAGTGAAAGAGAATCCTATTTCATACATTATCCCATGTCACCGGGTAATAAGTTCAGACAAAAGCCTGGGTGGATATCACTGGGGTTTAGGCATAAAAGAGATGATGTTGAAAAACGAATCAGCAATATAATTACTTTAATCGATAGAAAATATTATTTTATAATCATGCGTAATCTTCTGTTTACAATATTGTCAATTGGCACATTAACATTTTGTTTGAGTGCGCAAGAATCAGACAGTATATTATATCCGAACTTCAAAGTGGACGGAACATTAAAAAATAAATTCGAATATGCATCTGAGACAGGTATGTATCGTTTTTCGGTACGGAACTCACGCATAGGCGTTTCGGGAAACATTAATACCTACTCTGCATACAAGGTTCAGGTAGAGCTCAGTAACGAAGGGAAGTTCAGTGTGCTGGATCTTAGTGGTACTTTAATGCCGGTTAACGGGCTCTCTCTTACCTTAGGACAGACAAGCATACCATTGTTTAACTCATATGTTGTAAGCCCTGGTGAAATGATGTTCGCCAACCGGGCGTTTTTGGGGAAATATTTCCTTAGCACCAGAGATCTAGGGGTTATGGCTAAATATAATCTTTTGCTTGGTACAGTTCCCGCCAAATTGGAGTTCGGAATGTTCAATGGAAATACAATAAATAATCCTGTTTGGAAAGAAGATATGGCTTACGGAGGACGCGTTGAGCTGGGAAAAATGCAGGGTGCGCGTGTAACAGCCAAAATTTATAACTATCCGAAAAGCGATTCCACCCATTTTGTCTTTTACGGAGCTGACTTTCGTTACAAAGGTGACAGGTGGAAGATTGAGACGGAAATCATGAAAAGAAAGAGTAAGACAGAATATCACAACAATATGCTATCATATTATGTGCAGGGTGCATATCTCTTTCCTGTCAAGACAAAAATGTTCGAGTTTATAAAACCTGCCATTCGCTGGGATGGCATTGATGAAAGTTCTGATAAGAGCGGATGGGATGTGAACCGTTTGACTGCGGGACTGGGGTTCGGATATAACAACAAACGATATTCTTCCTTGCTTAGATTAGATTACGAATGGTATTTCGTGAATAACAGCATGGATATATTCGCAAAAAACAGAGAGATGGATTCTAACAAGATCACGATGGAACTCCTGTTTACGTTTTAAATTTAAAAATCGATGAAATGAATAATTTACTGTTTAACAAAAGAACTACACCGGGATACATTTCCGATTTGAAGGAAAATGAGATATTTGTATATGGCAGCAATTTAGAAGGGAATCACCGTGGGGGGGCTGCCTTGACTGCCTATAAGAAGTTTGGCGCTGTCTGGGGAAAAGGTACTGGATTACAGGGACAATCATACGGAATACCTACTATGCACGGTGGTACTGAAGAGATAAAGCCCTATGTTGAAGAGTTTATCGATTTCGCTATTGCAAATCCCGAACTTACTTTTCTTGTGACACGTGTAGGCTGCGGCATTGCAGGTTTCCGTGATTCAGAAATCGCGCCTCTTTTTTCCCGTGCCGCAGATATATCCAATATAATGCTTCCGGAAAGCTTCTGGAATGTGCTTCTGCACAGATAATGATTTTCCGGGCAGAATCTTCATGATTACATACCCCTCTTAATTGTTACGATTTCCATGTAAACGTATAGCGGAGCGATGTAACACAATTGTGTAGTTCCTTGAACCTAATCAAACCTGAATTTGGTTCTCCTCTCAGGCTCGAGGCACCCATATCAATATAATCGAAACCCAGTTTTTTATAGTAATTGTAGCAATTAATATACATCAGGTTCATGACGCCTAAGCTTCTGTTTTCCATATCATCACCCAGGAAAATACATTGAACAATATTTTCATGTCCTCGGTAGAATATCCCGGCTCCTACGCATTTGGCGTTCTTGTCCCTGATAATGAAGAATTCTACCGGAAAAATTTCTTTAACTTTCAACAGATCGTCAAGGGTCATATAAATATCGCGCCCCTTTTCTTCCCGATTTCTCCTGATAACTCTGTAGGCCTCCTCCATCTCACTCCTGCAAGAAACCTCACACCATGTCAGGCCATGTTTCATAGCTTTTCTATAGTTCTGCAGCACCACACTTTTCACCCATTCTCCATTGAACTCTTTTAAATTAATCCAGTTGTTTATATCTGGCGTTTCCATCGTGAATCCCAGGCTAATAAACGCGTTCACCAATTTGGCGTTCATACTGGCCTGATATAGATTCGGGGGAAGTGTAATATATAGCTGTTTGAGCCCATTTTTAGAAATATAATCCTTCAGCTCAGAAATGAATACATAGACCACACGCAGCAACATATGCTCATACTTATAATGGAACCCGCCAAACGGGGCTGAAAAAGGAGATCGCATAATCCCATCTTTTGTGCCGGCCAACAAGCCAATAGAAGGATTATCATCCTTCATCAACCGGAGAATCTTGTCCTGTTTGTTTTCTACCAGTTCTACAAACTGTTCTGTGATAAAAGGACTTGAGTCTGTAGAGAAATGTTTTCTGTATTCCTCTTTTGAAACCTCTATCAGCATCTCATTTGTTTTTAATGAATAACCTCTGATAATATCGTAATAGCAACATAATATTTAATAACCCGTATAAATATGCAGTTAACCATCTTGACTTACTAAATTTACGTAAAAATAAATATCACATCCTGCATACCTGATAAGTTGATAAATAATATTTTTTTGTTTCTGGAATATCCAACACTGAAAAGCAAATATCATTCACCTGAGAACATTAAATGGTAAAAAATGTAATAATAAAGAAGAAACTGAATCTTTTTATTATTAAGTGCGCTTTAATTATTTTTACATTTATCACCCATATATTAATTTAAAAACGATATATTTTACAGATATTGTTATGCTGTTACAATATTTTACTTAACTTAAATAGTTAAGTGTAGCAAAATTATACCTGCATTTTCTCAATTCTTTCTATTTTTTACTTACATAATATTACATTATAAGTTAAGAATATTGGAAAATTGTTTATGAGATTATCTTTGATAATGATCTCTATTTATAATAATTATAAATAATCTCAGTGTGGTGGTTAACTCAAATTAATTCTTTTTAATTTCAATAAAATGATCATATATTTGATTGTTTTTTAACATGATAGTATAAATAAAATCGACTATATTTGTAAAACAATCATCATGCAACAGCTAACGTTTAATTTATTCCACCACTCCATAATTTTATCGATTAAGCTGCCATGGATGAACGCCTAATCATTAATTTTTTTTTTAAATGAAACTAAACTCCACTCTCTGTCATATCATCTTTGCTATGATATGCATTGCCTTTCCATTGCACAATTCTTATGGGCAAGGATCCCGTTATACCGGGAATTACACCAAATCGGCGCCGATAAAATATATCGGCAAAAGTAATTTCGTAATTGAAGGATTGGAAATTTCGAGCGCCAGCGAAATCTGCATTGCCTTATATAATTGCGAAAATGTAACTATCAGAAATTGCAAGCTGGGGCCAAGCCCGCTGAAAAGAGGCATCTATTTATGGATGTGCAAAAATGTGACCATCATCGATAATACGTTTGAAAACGTGCAGTCGGGAATGCTGGCATCTACCTCTCAGGAAATTAAATTTGAGTACAACGATCTTACAAACATACTTGGAAAATTAAAGGGTTCCGATGAGTTTGGAGTGATGGCTCAATTTATTCAGGTATCGGGTGCGGGCAGCAGCATTAGTTACAATGTGTGCGAGAACTTTCCCGGGGACAGTTCTCCCGAAGACCTCATCAACATAAACCAGTCGAACGGCACTGCCGAAAGCCCTATTGTGGTCAGAGGAAACTGGATTAGAGGCGGAGGCCCTTCAGGTTCGGGTGGAGGAATCAATCTTGGTGACATTGGCGGCTCTTATCAGATTGCCGAAGATAATGTATTGGTAAACCCTGGGCAGTACGGAATTGCTATTTCAGGAGGCAACAATATGACCCTGAGAAACAATAAAGTGTATGGTACACGAAATTACTTTACCAATGTGGGAATGACTATGTGTAATTGGTACGGGAATTTAGGAGCATCATATAATATCACAGCTGCAAACAACAGCATCAATTACACTAATAAGGATGGTTATGTGAATAACTGGTGGATTGCGACAAACATGGAACCAGTTTCCGGCAAAGAGACCAACAGGTATGATTCAAGCATAAATGAATCAATTCTACCCGATAAAATCATCGGAAGAGCCATATCATCAACCACTCCTACAGATCCGAATCCAGGGGGAGGAACAGTAGTTATTCCTGATGATAAAACCGGGGGAACCGGAGAAACTGGCGGAACTGACCAAACCGGCGGAACTGACCAAACTGGCGGAACCGGAGAAACTGCTCAGACTGGAGAAACAGAACAACTGGGTTTTCAGCTGCCTGATATAATAAACCATCCCTCTATAATAATCTATCTTGACAGTTTTAACCGGATTTGTATCAATATTACAGGACGAATATTAAAGACTGCAACAGCTACTGTTTATGACAACACTGGTAATGTTGCCTATCAAAAAAAGATAAACCGTTTTCATAACGTGCTCCCATACAGGCCCACTACAGGAAAATATTATATACTTGTAAGGAATGGCGAAAAAGCGAACTTAAAAACAATATACATTAAATAAACAAGCCATATGGATAAACATATACATCATGACATGGCAACAGCCAGTGTATAACTGTAAGTTCATTTCAAAATTATCTAATAAAAAAACAGCAAAACAGTATGAAAAAAATAATATATTTATTTGGATTTATTGCTTTCACTCTACTAGCAGCATGCGAAAACGAAGTGGAAAGGATATCACTCCCCGAGCCTTCATTTTCAGCTACAGGTCAATGGGAAATAACTGCATACATCGATACCGTATCAGTATTTGGCCCCTTCAGGGTAATAACTTTTAAGGATAACTCATCAAATAACGACTCCATCACCATTCAGGATTCTGAAATGAAGTTCTGGAATTTTAGTGTAAAGGCTTTGTTGAATGAGAAAGATGGTACCTTTCAGACGAGACAATCAAACTGCGAACAGTGCGAAGAAGGAATAGGAATTAAGATTGCTAACGGAAAAATTGTCACTCCCGACAGTATCAGTTTTGAAATACAGTTTGAAGACGATATAACACCATACTGCAATACCTATATTCTTAAGGGCCACAGAACTATTAATTAGTTTAGAGGCCACCCTCCTAAGTGGTAACAGGCTGATTTTTACCTGTCGAATTCAAAAGTTCTTTCAACTTATCTACCAACTGTTTTTTGTTGAGTAAATCAAGCTTCTTGTTGATGCGATGAATAGTTACAAACACCGAATCAGGTGTCCTGTTGGTGATTGAGGCTATATCCTTGCTGTCCATATCGTTTACAAGCAATCCGCAAAGAATTACTTCACGATTGGACAGCGAAGGGTATGCTTTTTGAATGATCCTCAACTCTTTTTCATAATAAACCAAATCGTTCAACGTCAGTTTCAGATTGTTCCCCTCTCTAAAATACTTTCTCATGGTAGCCTCATGCATCATTTTCCCGGTCCGGTTAAGATAGGGTTTCAATTTCGCCACTTCATCCTTTATTGAATAGAGCGACGATATTGAAGCCACCGAGTATTTTTCTGAAGCTTTGGAGAAATGGATAATGCAAATATTTCCAAACTTGTTATCATAAATCCGTTTCAGCGAATAATTCATAATCTCATGCTTGCCATTAAATAATACAACGTGTATCTTCTGATCAATGATAACGTCTTTATTAATCTTTTTTACCTCATCCTCCAAATAAGGGTTTATCCTTCTCCATGCGGCCAGATCAAACAATTCGGACACTTCCATCCCAAGTATTTTATATGCAAGATTGTTTAATATCACCTCCTTAACCGAAGGAATAAAGATTGCCGTCGGATAAGGCATTTCATTGATATCGATCACAATGTTATCTTTGAACTGATATTTTTTTTCAATCCTTACTTCTAATTTTTGTGTGTACATATTGCTGTAATTTTAATGTCATCACAAATATATAATAACAAGCATCTGAAATCACACAAACATCTTAATAATTTACTTACAATATATTACATATTTCTCATAAAAAACATTGTAACTATTTTACATAAAGGATTATAGATGCATGTCTTTTTTTAGAATGATTCTATATTATTCAATGGGACTTTCCTATATTCTCAATGTAACTATAAATTATTATTCACTCAATCGGCGGTACTATTGTCTTGAAATATAATATTTTTAGCCGGGATGAAGAGAAAACAGTCCGGGAAATAGCTCCAAATCTATTCGTAATACATTAAATATCTGTAGAATAAACCTGAGCGAAGCTAAACACTTTTTTCTGATTGTAAGGTTAAAAAAACATTCAACGCGAAGTATTGAGTATTTAATAGATTACTGAAAATAAAAATCCCGGTACGGATGCACCGGGTTTTTTATTTGAGTATGTTTCATTTTTTTAATAAGCAATTCCCTATTTCTTATTATCTGAAGCCTGTTCAGCTTCCTTGGACTCTTCAGCTGATTTGAGAGTATCTTCTTTAACAAGTTTCTCAGCCTTGGGTTCTTCTGCTGGAGCCGACACTTCTTTAACATTAGGAGCGACTGTATCTACTGCTTCTGCCGATTCCTCAGCTACAGGAGCATTTGCAGCGTCCTCTTCTGCTCTCTTCTTTGCTAAAGCATCAGCTTTAGCCTTGTTTATCTCTTTTTCGGCATCAAGGCGGATTTTTTCTTCAGCACGTTTTTTCTCTTCTTCTTTATTTTTGATCGTCTGAGCAGCTTCTATTTTAGAATTTTTCCATGCATTGAATCTTTTCTCTGCTTCTGCTTCGTCAAAAGCTCCTTTTGCAACACCTCCCAATAGGTGTTTTTTCATTAATACCCCTTCGCGTGATAAAATGTTTCGCACAGTATCTGAAGGTTGTGCGCCTGTCTGCAGCCAATACAAAGCTCTGTCGAAATCTAAAGTGATCGTAGCAGGATTTGTGTTCGGATTGTATGAACCTATCCTCTCAATATACTTTCCATCTCGTGGTGCTCTGCTATCTGCAACAATAATCTGGTAAAAGGGATGATTTTTGCGCCCTCTCCTCTGTAAACGTAGTTTTGTTGCCATTTAGTAGTTCTATTGAAATTAATAATTTGTATTTGCGAGTGCAAAGGTAGAAATTATTTTATTCTTTACAAAGCATGTCTCACAAAAAAACGCATTCCTAGAGTCAACCAGCAAGTGCAATTTAGTAATAATTTTTGTAAAACTCTATTTTAGGATTGCTAAAGTCTAATTTTTCTCTTGGTCTTCTGTTTAGTTTATGCTGTATTTCTTTTACTTTCTCATCAGAATAATCTTTAAATGTTGCTCCTTTTGGGATGTATTGCCGGATTAATTTATTGGCATTTTCAACAGCTCCTTTTTGCCACGATGAATAAGGATCAGTGAAATATACCGGTACTTTCAACTTTTTTGTTATCAGTTCGTGTGCTGCAAACTCGGATCCGTTATCTGTTGTAATGGTTTTCAGTTTGTCCTTATAAGGCAGCAACATAGCAATGACTTCCTTGCAAACCTGCTTAGAGTCTTTGCCCATAGGCAGTTTTCTCATCATTATAAAGTTTGTATTTCTTTCTGTCATTGTCAGTATTATTTCCTTTTGTCCGTTTCCTATTATGGTGTCCATTTCAAAATCTCCAAACCGGCTTCCGTCGGCCTCTTTTGGCCTTTGGCGAATACTTTTTCTGTTGGGTATGTTAGTGGCAGAACCTACGGGTCTTTTTCTGTATTTGAGCTTGTGGCGGCAGTGCTTGTAAAGGTTTCCTCCCGATTTCTTATCTTGCCTGATCCATTGATAAATAGTCTCGTGAGAGATCGATATTTGATCATATTTTGCGAGATATCCGCTGATTTGTTTGGGCGACCAATCTTTGCGAATGAGACGGATTATTTTCTGTTTAATCCACTCCGATGTCGATCTATTGCCCGGTAAACGTTCTTTGCGCTCTTGGGCCATCTCTTGTGCCAAACGCCATGAGTAGCCTCCAGTTTTGTTTTTGTTACGGCTTAATTCCCTATAAACCGTAGAAATATTTACCTTTATCTGCTTGGCTATTTCAGACTTGCTTGTTCCGTTTTGTAAGCCTAAATAAATAGCATATCTTTGTTCTGAAGTTAACTGTTTGTATTTTTTCATAAGCAACATAATAGTTAATTTTAGGGAGACTTCGGTCTCCTTTTTTATTTTTTTATGTTGCTGATTGACTAATTGTTTTTTTCAAAACCCCTTAAGCACTTTTGAAAGGGGATTTTGGAAAAAAACAATTAAGATAAGAAGTGTAATGTAATCAAATCTTTTGCACTTCTATCTTGAACTTAGTATTGAACTCAGAACTAAATGGTCAATTATTTGTAGTTATATTTAAAATTTAATATATTTGACAAAATAAAGATAATTATTGCACTTATCATTAAAGTCTGGGAACAAGAACTAAAAGAGCAAGTAATTAAATATAAACCAATTAACCAATTATCGAGGCATGTCTGTTGACAAATACATAAAAACAACAGCAATTTCAATTTTATTGATTGAAGTTTTATTATTGTTTGTAACTTGTAGGCAAAAATCAGAAACCGGCTATCCTGCTCAATTAGAGAGAGCTATTGATCTTTTTTTTATTGAAAATGAATACGAAAGTGTATTGAAAATACTAGACAATCCTGAAACCGTATCACTACCTGAAAACATCCGTTATGTTAAAACTATCTTCAAGGCCGCATCTCTTTGTGAAACAGGTAATATCGACAGTGCAAAAGTTGTGTTACAAGAAGTCTGTCCAGAGCCATTACAACAGCGCGACCTCTACTATTACAACTGTATTCTGGGCTTAATTAAATTTCGATCCGGACATTACCAAAAAGCTTTCCAGGTAGCTGCAGGTGTTCTTGAAAGCAATACTTATGACCTCAGAGCTCAAGCTCTCACAGAGCGTATGATGGCAAGGATTATGACATACTATGAGCAATATGATCATGCAATTAGTATGTTTTATAGATCCGGTGAACATTATCGTGAATCAGGATTACACAAAAGTGCAGCCGTGAATCTAAAGTTTCTGGCAAGTCTTTACGCTCAATTAGGAGCTTTCACCGATGCGGTGGAAAAAATCAAAGAAGCTGAGATAACATTGAAAGAATATAACGATAGAGATGAACTTTTTTATCTCTACGTAATAGGTGTAAAAACATATTTGAGTTATAACAGTATAGATACAGCTAAATATTATGTAAAACAGGCTATGGAGACTGCAGATTTTACACAAGACAAGCAAATGCGGGCATCCATTTTCAATCATCTGGGAACCATTGAAAGTTTTCAGGGAAACTACACCGCTGCAATAGCATCCTTCGAGCGAGTGATTCAGATAGGTGATGATTACTTTGGTGCGAAAAGACGCCAGGCAGAAGCATATATTAACCTGGCTTCAGTTTACAATATTCTAAACAATCATAAAAAAGCGACCGACTGTGCTAAACATGCAATAGAAATCATTGACAACGATGTGCTCGACAACTTAAAATATGATGCCTACAAGGAACTTTTTAGTGCATTCATTACGACCGATCCATTAAAAGCAAGTAATTATCTGGATTCGGCACAAGTCAATCTGGAAAAATATAATCGTTTATCCACTACCGAAACAATAAATTTTATCGAAACGCAATTGGAACTGGAACGGGCAATCCGCAAGATAGACATACTCCAAAGCGATAAAAAAAGGAATCGTCTCTTGTTCTATGCCACGTTCACCTTATTATTATTGGTTAGTTTTGTTTTTATTCTGTTCTCCAATATGAGAAAACGATTGAGTCAAGCTTTGTTGTTGTTAGTGAGAAAAAATCTAACCCATGTGAATCAGATTCAAAAAATGGATGAAATCATCAACCAACAGCATCAAATAATCAATAAAGACAGCATTTCACAGCTATCAGCCGAACAGAAAGAGTCCTTGTTGTTCAGTGATTTCAAGACCTGGCTTGAGAAAGATAAAAAATATCTGCAACCTGAACTCGATTTAAACATGGCTGCAAGGGAGATAGGTACAAACCGTAGTTACCTCTCCAGAGCTATAAACTCCAGAGGATTAAAATTCACTGAGATTATCAATAAATACCGGATTTTGGAAACAATCAAGATTTTCAAAGATGAAAACGATCAAAGAAGTGAATATAATCTCGAAAAAATTGCATCTGAAGTAGGCTTTAATACCAAATCCGTATTTTTCGATTCATTCCGTAAAGAGACAGGAATGACACCTCATCAGTTTAGAGAATATATCCGTTATGTTAAATTTTCCGATGTTGATATTATCGCGTACCAAGAATCTGATTCACCTGAAATGTAAATATTTTCGTGAAAAATTCAGAGTACGCCATATCCACAATGCCAAAAAGGCACATTAAATCATATAATACTGAAATACATCCATTAACCTCTTTAAGCAGAAGTCCGTTTTCTTCAAGAAAAATAGGAAATAGTATTTTTTTTATTTTTGTGGTAAAAAAAAAGTGAAATTAAATAATTTCATATCTCTTTTTCATTTAACTTTACTATATTTACGGAACATTTAATGCATATTTGCGACACATTATTAGTTATTAAAACCTAACTATGACATTTTTTTTAAAATAAACAGAGGTGTCTGTTTTATGCATATTCCAGTCCGTTATATTACATTATTAATGTTTTATATCAGATAGAAATACGGATTAACAGCAAATTTCCTATGTCGCGGAGAATATTTACATTTAACCGGGATATCCATAAATGGTTAATTATGATGGTATCTTTTGCTTTTCTGGCATGTAACCAGGGAATTAACGGAGATATGGAATTAACCCGTAACAATTTAAACAGAGAAAAGAATCAAAATGTAATTGATTCACTTGTGTCCCGAATTTCCAAAGATACAGTTGCTCTTACCAGTTACCTTAAATTATCTCAGTCAATCGGTGATCAGTATGCGGAGATGAAAACCTATAAACAACTAGGGGTCTACTATTTCAATAATTACAATTTTCTGAAAGCAACGCAATATCACGAACAGTACCTCGATGTTGCAAAAAAAGGGCATTACTCAATCAGTGAGCTAGAAGCATTAAACATGCTGGCATACAATTATTTTAAAATAGATGACCTGAATGAATCATCTGCACACTACTATGAAGCATTGGCATTGTTAAATAAACTGCAGAACAACGATAATGAAAAAATAAAACAAGAGAAGGCGAAAACACTTAACGGACTGGGAAATATATACTTAAAAATGAATCAGCCAGATGAAGCTATGGCTTTTCTGCAAGAAGCACATCAGATAGATAAAAAGAACAATAATATTATAGGAGAAGCTGAAAATCTGGCAAGTATCGGGTCAGCATATGAAAACAAATTGGACTACGATTCTGCCTTCTATTTTTTCGATCTCTCATTGTCTTACTATATCAAAGCAAATTCACTATCTGGAATGAACTATTGTTTTGAACGCATTGGCAACATTTATATGCTTAAGGGAGATTATGAAAGCGCAACGGTGTACTTTGAAAGTGCATACAACTCATTATATTGGTCAACTGACAGGTTGAACTGGTTAAATACCTGTTTTTCACTTGGTAGCCTTAACATCAAAAAAGGCAACTATCATGAAGCGGAAACCATAATCCTGGAAGGATTAACAGTATCAAAAGAACTGAATTTGACTAACGGACTTGAAAAAGCATACTCACTTCTCTCGGAACTATACATAAAACAGGGAAATACGGTTGCAGCTCTGGAAACATACAATTTGAGCGACTCATTGGCAAACGTTTTCAGGAACAAGCGGAATATAATCCGGATTATGACTAACAGGTTGAATTATGAAAATGGGCTGAATGAAGAAAAATTAATAGTGTTGGCTCTACAGCTTGAAAAATTAGAAAGAAACAAGCAGAAGACAATTTATATTATCCTGCTCTCTGCTGTTGTATTATTCAGCTTTGCCTTACTCTATTTCCAATACATTAAACACAGAAAACGAAAAGTAGAGTCATCCCTTCAACAGGAAAGATTGAAATCTAACTTTTATATAAACTTCTCACACGAATTTAAAACTCCCGTTACAATTATAGCAGGATTAATTGAACGAATAAGGAATAATCTGGAACAAAACAATTTACACAACGGCCTGAATGATCTGGATATACTTTCACGTCAGTCAAAAGATCTGCTTACACTTATAGATGAGATGTCGTCAACTGCAAGTATACTTGAAATAGTGAAATCATCTAAAACAGTAAATGGCAACATAATCGGATATCTAAATTATCTGTGTGAAAATTTCTCGGCATTTGCAAAAAGTAAAAAAATTGATTACAACTTCCGGAGTAATACCGGAGAACTTGTTATGGATTATCAACCTGAATTCTTACGTCTTATTATCAACAACCTGGTAAACAGTGCTTTCAATTATTGCCATGAAAACGACAGGATCGCTGTTCAGGTAAGCTGCAACAGGGATGAGAAGACCTGTGCTATTACAGTCTCACATAACGGAAAAAGTATTCAAAAAGAAGATCTGACAAATATTTTTGAACTAAGTCACAGGATTTCAGGAAACGAAACAAAAAATAACGGCAACGGTGCCGGATTACCCTTCACAAAAATATTTATAGAAAAGTTCAACGGCAGCATAGATGTTAGGAGCGAACCTTTAAAAGATACAACTTTTAGAGTAATACTTCCAATAATCAATGAACGTTGCGGAAGCAATGGACACTCAGATAATAACAATAATGAATTGAAAAACGATGAAGCCACTAATTTCCCTTCCTTGCTAAAACGTCAGGCAACCATAGAGAATCCTACCGTTTTAATAGTTGATGGGAACAAAAATATGAGCTACTATCTATCATCTGTATTAGGAGATAATTATCATATCCTGACGGACGATAATTCAGAAAGTGCTATTCAAACAGCAAATGAAATAATACCAGATATCATTATTGCCGACACAAAAATGTATCATATGAATGGTTTCGACTTTTGTAAAGCAATAAAAGACTCAAATGTTACCGCACATATACCGGTTATTTTGCTTTCAGCTTTCCATTCAAAAGAAGAACGAATAAGAGGATTCAAATGCGGTGCTGATGTTTTCCTCTCTAAACCAGTATATGAAGATGAATTGCTGGCAGTGTTAGAACAAGTATTGAATGCTAGAAAACAGATCAGGGACAAATATGCGATCATGATTACACATACAGGTAGCAAAAGGGAATATGCAACAGTAAAAAACGATCCCTCGGTGGCATTTCTTAAACAGATTACAGATCTAATATACAAAGAGGCAAGTAATACCGAAAACATCATTGAAAAAATTGCTGCCGAAGCCT
Organism: Proteiniphilum propionicum; assembly: GCF_022267555.1. Classification (NCBI taxonomy): domain Bacteria; kingdom Pseudomonadati; phylum Bacteroidota; class Bacteroidia; order Bacteroidales; family Dysgonomonadaceae; genus Proteiniphilum; species Proteiniphilum propionicum. The sequence goes on along the minus strand of NZ_CP073586.1, from coordinate 2,861,991 downwards.
GCCTTAGTTCATCGCAGCTAAACCGCAAGATAAAAGCAATCACAGGAATGACAACCTCAAACTATATATTAAAGATTAAGCTGAATAAAGCCGGAAAGATGCTTGCACAATCACAGAAACCAATTGGAGAAATTGCCTTGAGTTGTGGCTTTAGCGATTTTGCCTATTTTTCACGTTCCTTTAAAAAGGAATTCGGAATGACTCCCACCTCTTTCCAGCGGATGCCCCGCCTCAGCAGTTAATTAATCAGCCGAAAGAATATACTATTACCATAACTGATGTAAAGGATGCAGTTTCATTAATAATAATGCTTCGTTAAAACTTCATTTATAATACTGACAGTCAATAATTTATGTCATACTCCTAAAAAGCGTCATACTCGATTGATATTCAGCGAATTATAAGAACTATTTTAAAATAATTTCCGAAGTATTGTAATAATAGATATAAAAGATTCATCTGTAACTGTAACAGAAGTGGAATTTGAAGAATTAACCACATGCCCATGACCTGATATTTGCTTAAAAAAACCTGACATATTAATAATAGAACCAGGATTAATGCGTGTCTGTTATTTACAAATACTTGTCTCAATAGAACAATCTCTTCCCCATATCTACATTATGTAATAATATGGACATTAATTCAGTAAATAATGGATAATATTTGTCCCATTTTGTCCCTGTTTTTACATAATTTTTACCAATTATTTATCTTTTTCTCCCATTTCAACATCTTTTTCAATAATATATTTTGACTTTCTTAGGTACTGTCTATCAATATTATAACGGTCGTATATGCACGTATTGTTATAATTTAACCAAGGTTAATGCCGATTAAGTTATAATAGTTGCATTTTAGGGACAAACAAATTTTTAAAACATGTCTTTATTTTGCAATAAAAAATTATGATGATATGAACAAGTTCATTTTTGTATTTATAGGAACGGTATTATTCTCCACGATGCTGACATCTCAAAATATCGGAATCAAGACCAACCTACCCTATTTAGCAACAACAACCCCTAACATAGGATTAGAGTTTGCACTCAGCAAGAAGATAACGTTAGAAGCCACGGCAGGATTCAATCCGTTTAACATATCAGAAAACAGATACTTGAAACACTGGCTGGCTTATGGTGAATTGCGGTACTGGACCTGCGAGAAGTTCAATGGCCACTTCTTTGGGCTTCATGGTTTGGGCGCCCAATATAATGTTGGGGGATGGGATATTCCTTTCTGGCATTTTAAAAATCTAAAAGAAAGGCGCTACCAGGGATATGAGTATGGTGCGGGAATAAGCTACGGGTACCAGTGGGTGCTCAATAATAGATGGAACCTCGAAATTACTGCAGGCGGGGGTTATGCGCGCTTCCATTATGAAAGGTATCCATGTTTGAAATGTGGTGAATCACTGGGTAAGGCTGATAAAAACTACTTTGGGCCAACTAAAGGAGCTATTTCAATTATTTACATTATAAAATAAAAGAGAAATGTCAACAAAAAAATTATACCTGTCGCTTTTCATAATATCCATACTTCTCTGTTTTGCGCCTGCTGTTTATAATATTTCAGCTCAAAAGAGTTATACCAGTCAACTAAAGGTTATTAACCTGCAGGCAGATCGACAAGGTGAACTTGTCCGGCTCGACATGAATATTAATGTGGGGCAGACAAAGATTGGAAGGAACGAAATGATGATTGTGACCCCTGTCTTGAAATCCAATTCTGATAGCACCAATTTTAATATCTTTACCCTTCCTCCGGTAATTGTCAATGGTTCACTTAGGCATAAGGTTGTTAACAGACAGATAACACTTCAATCAAAAAACTCTGCTGACAAACTAAATCCATATGCTATTGTGAAAAGAGATAACAGATCGGAACAGGTTATCAAATATCATTACACGCTGCCTTTTAAAAGCTGGATGAATGATGCTTCGCTGCTTCTGGCAGTCGAATACAACGGATGTGCCGAATGCTCTCTTGAAGATGATAAGATTTTACTCCTTGCTCAAGCCATTCCGGAAGAATATGTACCCAGCTATCAACTCACTTATATAGTGCCGGAACCCGAATCGGTGAAGGAGCGCAGCGAAAAATACAGTGCATCGTTTAATTATCAGTTAAACAGCTATGAACTGCAGCGCAATTATAAAAATAACGCCGCTGAATTTAATAAAGTTGATAAAGTGATCAAAGAGATTCAAGGGAACACTGACCTCTCCATCACAGATTTTGTGATAGAGGGTTATGCCTCGCCCGAAGGTGGATTCGACTACAACCGTACACTTTCTGGTAAAAGAGCTAACTCTTTTGCAGAATATCTGGAATCGGCACACAACATCAAGCGTAACCAGATGAAGAAGATCGAAGGTTTGGGTGAAGACTGGGCGGGATTGCGCAAGGCAGTGGAAGCTTCCTCATTAAACGATAAGAGCAATATAATTCGCGTTATCAACGATGTTTTTCCTCCCGATGCCCGCGATGCCGTACTAATGAAGCTCTCCGGCGGAAATACCTATCGGATGCTGCTGGATCAATATTATCCATCGCTCCGGCGCACCGACTATACCATAGCTTTTAACGTGAGAAATTTCTCAGTGGGAGAGGCCAGAGAGTTAATCAAAACAAACCCAAAGCTATTAAGTCTCAACGAAATGTATCTGGTTGCCGAATCATATCCGAAAGAAAGTAAAGATTTCAGGCAAGTGTTCGACATCGCAGCACGGCTCTATCCTGATGATCCCATTGCCATTATCAATAGTTCGGCAACCGACCTTGAGGGTGGAAACAGTACTGCTGCTCTTGAGCGCCTCGAAAAAGTAAAGGATGATCCAAGGAGCTGGAACAATATCGGTGTTGCATATGCAAAGGCCGGAGAATTGAAAAAAGCAAAAGAGTACTTCCAAAAAGCTGCAGAAGCCGGTGATAACAGGGCATCAGCCAATCTGGGAGAATTGGAGAAACAAAGAGATCAGAAGTGATATAACTACGTTTAATTTAATTTTTAAATATACATTCCATTAACATTTTAAACTTTATTGAGTATGAAACTATTTAAGTTATTTTTAGTTGCTGTTATAGGCTTGGGATTTATGGCCTGTAATGCGGATGAACAGCCTGTAGTTGAAAATAAGACAACCGATTCCTACGCCAGTATTACAATTAAATTCCCTGGTAAAGTTTCCACAAGGGCACTACCTGGCGACTATAATGAAAACGGAACATGGATGGGACGCGACAATCTGGAAACGGTTACCGTATTCCTGGTTAATGAGACAAAAGGGGTGGTAGATTACAACTTTTTCTCTAAAAGCGCATTTGCTGAGATCGACATAAATGGTGTGCTGCATCCTAACCTTGCACTGAAAGCAACAGCCGGCGAAAACGTTAGAGCATATGTTGTTATCAATGGTGTGGAGGACATATTAAATACATTAAAAGCTACTTCTGCTGCTAACTTTGCCACTGCCTTTGCTGCAGAGGCTAACAAAATAGCCTCTCAGGTAGCATGGTATAATAGTCCTGTTGCACCGGCAACAAAAGGAACAGAAACCATTATGATGACCAACGACCAGGATGCATATGCCTTAACAGTTTTGCCTTATATTTCTGAAGAAGATGCAAAGACAGGTGTTAACAACAATATTCGGGTAAATGTTGAAAGAGTGGTTTCGCGTGCCTTTATGACTGTAGTTCCTGAGGAAACAGAAGGAAACGGCTGGCCTGTAAATGCCTTGATTGGCGGAACTGAAACGCAAATAGCGACAGTAAAGGGTGTATCTTACGCCGTGGGGCAAAGCAATAAAAAGTTCTATATAATGAAGAGAACTGACTTTGCAGTGCCTGATCCGGTTTACACGTTCGTTCCTGCCGATTTTGCAGCCTGGGCCGCAGCTAATAATACTAATTTCGATTATTCAGGGCTCACCTCCTTCACAACTGTAACGCAATGGGCTTATGATGCTGCTAATGTAAGCACTCCTCTTGCAGCAGAAACAACGAGCAAATTTGTGCTTCCGGTGAACCATGTGGTAAATGTGACTGACCTGGATATAGCAAGGGGTTCTTATAAAAAAGGAAACACCACCTATTTTGAGATTCGGGCACAGTTCATCCCTAATGAGGTGATCATAAATTCAGAAGGAGGAGTAGAAGTACCCACTACAGCTGCTACAGTGTTCTGGGGCGAAAACGACAAGAAGTTCTACAAGACCCGTGATTTGGCAATAGCTCAGGGACAAAAAGCTACCGAGTTTATAGATGGAGTAATGAAGTATGTTCTATGGCTCAACCCAAATGCATTGGCATCTACACCATCGGATCTCAACCCGAAAGTATCTCCGACAGTACGGAATCAGGTATATCATGCCCATATAGATAAGTTCCTGCGCATGGGATTGCCTAACAATCCGCTCAATCCTGATGATCCGGATAAAGAAGGTAATCCTGATAATCCTATCAATGCGGAAGATCCGTTGAAGACAGACTACACATACCTATCTGTCTCGGTGAAGGTTCTTCCATGGACTATCCACACTTACAAATACAACCTAGACGATCCGGGTACAATGTATTAATTTTCGGTTTATAAAAGGAAGAAGTGCTCTTTTAAAAATTGTGCTATGTAAGATGCCTCTAAAGGTTATCGCGTGATAAAGTACTTTTTTTGCAAAAAATATAAATGGTAAAAAAGAGGGGATGTTCCATAGCGCATGATCAGCGGAGAGGAGATTTGTTTTTCCTCTTCGCACAAAAAACAAATAATTGATTGAATTATGAAGAAAAATCTGCACATTAGGATAGTCGCAGCAATGTTATTCCTCACCGGGATCATTGCTGGAAGCGGTTGCGATGCACTGATATACGAAGATATGCTGAATTGTCCCCAGGGGGTTTATCTGAAATTTTACACCAAAACACCCTGTGATGCAGATACGCTATATCCGGCAGATATCAGTAATATTACTGTTTATGTTTTCGATGCCGGAGACAAATTCTATATGGAGTGGCCGGCCGAAAATGTAAACCTGTCTAAAAGCTATGAACTGCTTATTCCCTTTGCATCGCCGGGTAAATATTCGTTTGTGGCATGGGCGAATAACAATAGCAACGGCAGTTTTGAACAGAAGAACCTGAAGAAGGGGATTACCACAAAAGGGGATCTGCTCCTACATTTGAAGCAGACAAGCGGATATGCAGCCGGCCTTAAGAATCAAAAGCTCTATGAAGGAAATAGCAACTATGTTTTTCTTCCCGATCCGGAAAGCATTGGTGGCCCATATTACGATCATACTTCCATAAACATGTGGGAATATACCAACAGGATTGAGGTAATTGTTGAGGGGTTTCGTAATCCCGAAGACTTTATGGTGGATATCAAGATTAGAAACGGTCATTACTCCGTTAATGGAGAGGTAATCCTGAACAGCGATGTTATGAATTACCCGGCGGAGTACACGTATATCGACAGCACCCTTACGGCAAAATTCAACACACTTAAATTAGAGACCGGGCATGACGACCGGCTTACTATAAAAGGTGTTGGAGAAGCCGGGGAAGTTCTCTATAATGAGGACCTACTGGGAACACTGCTGTTGCAAAACCCGAATGTGAACCTGAGATGTGATCACGACTTTATTATTCGTTTCAAGGTGAAGGAGCACATTGATACATACGTTGTGACCGAAGTATGGGTAAACGACTGGCTTATTCACTCCTATCAGACCGGAGTTGATGCAGATGGTTAAAATGAGATAATATTCATGTCATAATGTATCATTAGTAAAACAAAATAAAACATCGCATAAGATGAAAAATATTATAGTTCTATTGATGGTTTTAATTCCGCTTTGGGTTAGTTGTATCTACGACATGCCTACTGATTGCGATGAGTGTAAATCAGCCGAAACCTACCTCGGCTTCAGATCTTCAAAGATTACGTTTCCCGTGAAGGATAACCAGCCTGAATCAATCACTCTCAAATCTCTACGCATTATCGTATTTTCAAAAACTACCGGCAAAGTGGTTACCAATCAATTATTCGACATATCAGAATATCCACCGCCAACAGCAGAAAACAACTGGACGGTCGATTTCAGCAAAATAGTGGTATCTACGCAACCTGGGCCAAGCATCGTATATGTCGTTCTCAATGAAGATGTTTATGCAGTTAGTGGCACATCGCTTACAGGGCAGCTTAATACGCTTTCCACACTCGCACAGATGGAGGCGCTGGTGAAAACACCACTCTCATACAATACCCCGTTAAGGGTGACCTATACGAGCGGGGTACCAGATGAACCGCCTTTTATCATGTCCACCTTCGATGAGTTCGATATACCGCCCGGACATCCATATGAATCACCTTATCTGGCCGATATGCGTGGCCCGGGTGAAAACCAGAAAGGTTTTGAACTGGACCGTACCATGGCAAAAGTAACTATAGACAGTATATCCAATTATCCGATAACAGGAGGTCCGGCCACTAACAATGTGGAGACCAGCTTTATCTTTATTCTGGAAATGGGACTGGTCAACGTGCCGATGGAGTATAACTGGTCACCAAACCGGTTACAGACTACACCTCCAAATCCTAACCCATATACAGTCCCCCCTTCCTATTATAGCGGAGCATACCAGAAAATCGATTTCGGGCTTGAAGACCCAAAACTGGGCTATTACGACCGGGACTGGAGTGGGAGTATTTTATTAAATATCGATGCTGAAGCATATGAAGTGCAAGAAGCAAAGGATACAAGAATATGGTACACAGGCGATGGTAAAGGGAACAATGCTTATTCTATTTATAAAAATAAGCTGGATAGTAATTTTATTGCCGGAGCACAAATCGCTAATGAATGCTACCAATCATATTATACAGATACCGATGGTGACGGGCTTGTGGATCCGACTCCCTTGGAATTGAACGCAGGAAATTTTGCCACCGAGGTCAGAAAAATATACAGCGATACTACTGGAAGTAATTTTTATCCTACATATTACGTACTTATTGAACCGTATGATTTAAATCCACAGGTGACAGGTGGTTATTGGTCACTGAAAGATAAAAATATCTCTTTTTATGTTCCTGAACATATTTTACAAGACAAAACAAGTGCTGCAAACGCCACCAAACTGTATGTGAAAGCAGCAAAGGCTTCATTACCTGATACTATATCAAGAGAAGAGAGTACAAAAATCGTCTGGAATGAAACCTCCTGGGAAGACTGGATCTACTCAGTGGGTCCGGGGGGAATAGATTTCGAAAAATTAACCGGGATTAATTTCATCAATGCTATGAAAGGAATTCATGGATCTATCTTGGATGTTATTACGGTTCCCTCGGGAAAAAACAAAGGCACCCATCATATTGTCCGTCATTACTGGAGTGGTTTAATTCGTTATCATAAAGGCCATGCCAAAGGAACACTTCAAGGTAAAAAATTTCAGAATATAACTGACAGTGATTATAAAAAAGATTTTTTACTTCCTGTACGAAATACCCCGGCCGATCCCATAGATTACAACATTTATCGCAACCACGAGTATAAATTTTCGGTTCATGCACTTCAACAGTGGGCACAGGATGCTTCAAACGCTCAGGCAACAACCCGCAATGCAGTGGATACCCGCGAAGAAAGCATGGTATTGCGGATTAGTAAGTGACAGATAGCGATTATTTAATTTATCACAAATTATTGCGATATGATGACAAAGTCCGTATTAAGGAATCATTCTTCTACAAGGAAAAAAAACAGAACTACCAATATTTACGGTAATGTGAGAGAGTGTATCCTGAACTTTGAGAACGGTACACAAAAGATAATATCAAAAAAAGAAAACAGAGGCTTGATGACAGTGAATGTACTTAATCAAGTCATTGAGAACAGTTTTGTGGAATCAGTCTTAAACAACTACAAACATTCAAAAACACTAGAGGATTTTGCTGCCCGGTGTGGGTTCAACAGTATAAAAACATTCACAAGGCACTTTAAGAAGAATTTCAACATCACCCCTAAACAGTGGATACTTTCCATAAAAAAAGAGGAGATGATTGCCCAGCTACAAAATTCAGATAATACAATAAAACAGATTGCTGATGATCTGGGGTTTTCAAATGTGTCACATCTCTCCGATTTTTGCCTAAAAAAAACAGGTATGCGCCCCGAAGATATAAGAAAGGGCAAAAAAAGTCAGCAATAGAAGTAGAAATAGCCCGGTGCAATAATGGACGATGGCTGTCCATCTGCCCGTAAAGCAGTAGTATAAAAATAATGTTTCTACTCCATAATAGAATCCCCTCCGATAAGTCTTTTTTGCTGAAAATCCTACAAAAATCACCACTGATTCCCAGCGAGTTGCGACCTCCTTAAATCGGGTTTTGGGGCTTTCGGAGCAGACTCATAATTAAAATGTTTTCAAGAATAAGGGAAACTGTACAACTTTTCGGTAAATAACGTGTTGTCTTGAAACGCATGTTATCATCGAACAAACGTACTCCACCCTGAGAGACCAAAACTATCTTGTAGGGTATGAAATTTTAGTGAGACAAAATTATTTTTTCACCTCAAAATCGAACTATGCAAAACAATGCAAAACAATGCTAACCAATGAATTAAATCCTGAGTCTGTTTTTCGTGATCTGCCCGGGATTTCAAAAATTCAATATTCCTTTTGATTATCAAGGCGTTGAACTTTATGTTTTAAACATATTCCACGATTTATACCAGTGAATTTGTGCAATGTTTTGCATTAATTTTCATCTGTCGTGAAAATATGGGCGTAGAGGTAGCTATTATTTTTGAAAATAACTATGAATTGAGAGCAAATAATTTATCCAGTAGTTTGATAGTTTTAAAAGTTATTCAAAGAATGTTTGAATTTTTGCTAATTACTCCTACTTCAAAACTGTCCGATAGTGAACACAATTGTTCGATATCGGGCAGTTATATTTTTATTATATCGCTAAATATCAATAATTTATATTTCTGGCACGCGTTTTGACAATTGTTTGTCAGAAATAACAAAAGACTATGGATAGAAAAATCCCCAACGAAGTTCTGCGCAAAGAACGAAACATAAAACTCATCAAGTTTGGAGCCGTAATATTGGTTTTCGTTGTTGTGATAGCAATTATTATTTCGCTTTTGCGTGAAAGCATCAATCTAAGAAACATTCAACTTTCAACCGTGGATACCGGAACCATTGAAGTATCGGTAAGCGCGTCGGGGAAGGTAGCGCCGGCGTTCGAAGAAATCATCAACACACCTATCGAAAGCCGCATTGTGGAAGTGTACAAGAAAGCGGGCGACTCGGTAGATGTAGGCACACCGCTTCTGAGACTGGATTTGCAAAGCATCGAAACCGATTACCGCAAGATGCTCGATGAGTTGCAAATGCGACAATACCGCATTGAGCAACAACGCATCAAAAACAACAGCACCATCAGCAATACCGAAATGCAACTGAAGGTAAACGATATGCAAATAGACAAGATGCAGGTAGAAGTACGCAACGAAAAATATTTAGACAGCATCGGCGCGGGTACTACCGACAAAGTACGTGAGGTGGAACTTAGCTACAACGTGGCAAAATTAGAACAGGAACAGTCGCGCAAGAAATTCGAAAATGACAAGCAGGTTGCCGACTCCGAACTGCGGGTACAGGAGCTGGAACTCGAAATATTCCGCAAAACACTGGCAGAAACCAAACGCATCCTCGAAGATGCGCAGATACGTTCGCCGCGAAAAGCCATCCTGACTTACATCAACAGCCAGGTGGGAGCGCGTGTGGCGCAAGGGACACAGGTAGCCATTCTTTCCGATTTATCCCATTTCCGCATCGACGGTGAGATTGCCGACAGCTACGGCGACCGTATCTCTACCGGAAACAAAGTGGTGGTACGTATCGGAAGCGATGAACTTAGGGGTGTCGTAAGCAGCGTTACTCCATTATCGAAAAACGGTGTTATCCAGTTTGCCGTACAATTGGAAGATGACAGCCACAGTCGTCTTCGTTCAGGACTGAAAACCGATGTCTATGTGATGAACGCCGTAAAGGACGATGTAATGCGCATTGCCAACGGTCCCTATTACAGCGGACCGGGCACTTACGAACTGTTCGTGTTGAACGGCAACTCGCTGGAAAGACGCAAAATACAACTCGGCGAAAGCAACTACGAACGGGTGGAGGTTATTTCAGGCCTGAATTCGGGCGACAAGGTTGTGGTTTCGGATATGAGTCAGTATCGAAATAAAAGTAAGTTAAAGGTCTCATATTAAGGAAATTACATTAGGATGGATAAGGTTTAAAAACGAAAAAATGATCAGACAATACTTCAAACAAGCGTGGAAGCTGCTGAAAGACAATAAACTCTACAGCGTGATCTATATTCTGGGAACCGCGCTGGCCATAACAATGGTAATGATTGTGTCGGTGTATTTGTACATAAAAAGCGGGAATATTCCGCCCGAAGTCAATCGCAGCAGAATGCTCTATGTAGGTTCTGTCGAAATTTATCCGAAAGACACCACCCAACGGGGAATGTCGGCTTCCAACCTTTCGCTACAAACGGTAAAAAGCGTGTTCTATCCTTTAAAGTCGGCCGAAACGGTCACGGCGGTATTCAATGCCTTTGGCGATGATAATCTTTTGTCATTGCCGGGACAGAAGTTTGAGTTGCCCATGACGGTCAAATACACGGATGCAAATTACTGGAATCTGTTTCGTTTCCGGTTTGTGGAAGGGAAACCGTATAATAAGGAGGAATTTGCTTCGGGCATACGGATAGCGGTGATTGATGCATCCACCGCGAAAAGACTTTTCGGCGGGAATTCCGCCATTGGCAAAACCGTGTTGCTGAACGATGCGGAATACCGGGTTTCGGGCGTGGTAAAAGACGTTTCGTATATTCTCTCCCACACGTATGCCAATATCTGGATTCCCTACACAACCAACGAGAATTATGAGAAATCGTTTGGTGCCGAAGGTATTTTGGGAAATTATTTGGTATTTATTTTGGCGCCGTCTGAAAAACATTTTTCCAAAATACGAAAAGAAGTGGCAGAAAATATAGCCAAATACGAGGCTAACCTTACGTGGAAAATGAATCTTTTAGGACAACCCGATGATGCCTTCACAGCATCCTTTCGCAAAGGGAACAGACCGTTATCCATCCACAAAATCAGAAGATCATTTGCGGCGCTGTTGCTTGTTTTTTTGCTGGTTCCGGTACTTAATCTATCGGGATTAAACAGCAGCCGCATGGAAAAACGATTACCTGAATTGGGCATACGTAAAGCATTTGGTGCCACCCGAACGGTGCTTGTCCGACAGGTGGTGACTGAAAACTTCCTGCTTACTTTTTTGGGCGGAGCGGTTGGTTTGATGCTGTCTTACCTGCTCGTTTACTTTTCGAGCCAGTGGCTTGTTCCAAGCAGCATCCTTTATAACATTACCGACATGTCGGCGCAATTGGGCGACGCGGTCGGTGTGACCCCGGCCATGCTGTTCAACATACGGGTATTTATAGGAGCCTTGTTGGCGGTGCTGCTGATGAATCTGCTCTCGTCCCTCGTGCCGGCTTACAGGTTTACCCGAAAGAACATCATCGACGCCCTTTTCGACCATTACAAATAAATTCAACCCTCATGATTCTACATATTTTAAAACAGATCTGGACGCAACGCCGCCGCAACGCGTGGATCTTTGCCGAGCTTTTCATCGTCTTTGTTTTGGCCTGGTACATCATAGATTATGGCTTTATGATGGTTTACAACAGATTGCTGCCGCGAGGATTCGATATGGAAAACACGTATCGCGTGAAGCACAGGGATCTGACAACGGATGCCGACAAAGAAGCCTTCCGTATTTTTTACGATAAAGTAAAACGGTATCCGGGCGTGCAAACCGCTTTTTTAACCGGGAAATACTCGGGAACAACCCCTTTTTGTAACTCTTTTTCGGGATATACCGTGAAGACCGATACAACAAGCGCTTCCGAAGGTTTCGGAGCGCAATCGAAACCGGTCGGCTCGGAAAATTATTTCTCAATTTTTAAAGTTAAATCCGTCATTAACCCCGATAAGTTGGGACATTTGAATTTTTCGGATAAAAATTCCATCGTGTTGTCCGAAAATTTGGCAAAAGCTCTGTTTAAAGATGAACCGGCTTACGGCAAAACTGTTTTTGTGGGCACATCCCCGTATGTGGTATCGGATGTGGTGGCAAGCCAGAAACGATACGATTACGAACAGCACTGTTATTCTTTTTTCTATCAGCGCAATGACAGCACTGTCAGGGAACCCGAAATAGCAATACGGGTGGGTGAAAATTTCTCGCTCCAAAATTTCAAGAACGACATTACCGGCAGTATTGTTAGCTACAAGGCAGTTAAATACAATATGGAGGCTATGGACGGAACAACCAACAATATACGTATGCGTTCCGGGGTAATGATTTTCTTTTTGCTCAATATCGCTTTGGGAATTATCGGTACGTTTTGGTTTCGGAATCAGGCACGAAGAAATGAAATTGGCTTGCGTATGGCGTTGGGAAGTTCGCGAAACAAACTCCAGGCGCAATACATAGCCGAAGCCATTTTGTTGCTTACCCTTGCCGCCATTCCCGCTTTTTGCGTGAACGCTTTTCTTGTTCAAGCCGATGTGATAGAAGTGGTGGGACAGCAAGTTGCCAACAGCGGATACATTACCAATAACAAATGGCTGCGCTTTTTCATCACCAATGCAATTACTTTTATTTTACTGGCAATAGTCGTTGCGCTTAGCGTATGGATTCCGGCATACCGGGCATCGCGGGTGCAGCCGGTGGAGGCGTTGAGGGAGGAGTAATTAACAATTAACAATGAGCAATTAATAATTGGAACAAATATGGAAACAATGATTCAACTCAACCAGGTACATAAGATATACCGTACCGAAGAAATTGAAACCGTGGCGTTGGAAAACGTGAACTTAGAAGTGAAGAAAGGCGAGTTTCTTGCCGTAATGGGGCCGTCGGGATGCGGAAAATCCACCCTGCTCAATGTGATGGGGCTGTTGGATTCGCCCACCAGCGGAAATGTGATTATCGCCGGGAAAGAGACGGCAACGATGAAAGACAAGGCGCTGGCCAAATTCCGGAACGAAAACTTGGGGTTCGTGTTCCAGAGCTTTCACCTGATCAACTCGCTCAACGTGTTGGACAACGTGGAACTGCCGCTGCTATACCGTCAGGTGGGCGCCCGCGAGCGGCGCCGGCTGGCCGAAACGGTGCTGGAAAAGGTGGGCCTTTCGCACCGGATGCGCCATTTTCCCACCCAGCTGTCGGGCGGACAGTGCCAGCGCGTGGCCATAGCCCGCGCCGTGATCGGCAATCCGCACATCATTCTTGCCGACGAGCCGACCGGAAACTTAGACTCGAAAATGGGTGCCGAGGTGATGGAGTTGCTGCACCGGCTCAACCGCGAAGAGGGGCGCACCATCGTGATGGTTACCCACGACGAGAGTAAAGCCAAGGAGACCGGCCGCACCATACGGTTCTTGGACGGAAGGCAGATATCTTGATAAGTTTCGGGTTGCGAGTTTTGGCGTGAATATGATTTCCGCTCAACTTCAAACCCTGAACTTTGAACCTTAAACTTTAAATATTAAACATTTACAAATATGAGAACAAAAATATTTCTTACATTATTAATTATTGCAACAACAATTGCAGGCACATCGGCACAAAGCAACAGAGTTGTAAAACAAAACCGTCGGGTGGCGGCATTTTCGTCCATCAGCGCAACCGGCGGATGGGATATAATCATCCGGCAAGGCAACCGCCAATCGGTAACTACCGAAGTGAGCCGAGAAATATTAGACCGTGCGGTTATCGAAGTGAAAAACGGCACGTTACACATCTACAATAAAAGCCAAAACCATGTATTCTCGTTTCGCAATATGCGCAACATAACACAAAAAGCTTACGTAACCGTTACCGATTTGAAGAAAATAACCGCGTCGGGCGGCGTGGATATTCGTTTTGAAACGCCGTTGGAGACAAACGATTTTGATTTATCCATGAGCGGAGGGACAGATTTGGAAAACCTTACGCTAAGTTGCGACAATTTTACCGGAAACTTTTCGGGCGGCAGCGATGCCGAAATCGTTTTTTCATCGCCAATGCAAAACCTGAAAGCCGATATGAGCGGCGGCAGTGATGTGGACTTCACAAACATAAATGCACAAAAATGCCGGGTTGTTTCGAATGGTGGCAGCGATGTTACGCTGACGGGAAAAACCGCAGAACTTAACATCAGTGCCGGTGGCGGAAGCGATGTGTCGGCAGCCGAGTTTAACGCGCAGAATTGTACAGCCGATTTTTCGGGAGCGGCTGATGGCAATATTCGCGTCACAAACAGTCTCGAGGTATCGGTAAGCGGCGGAAGCGATGTGGTTGTGTATGGGAATCCGAAAAATGTTACCAAAACGGTTCATAGAAGCAGTTCGCTGAAAATAAAATAAGTTGCTGCGCCAAAAATTATATTTTGTTGCTTAAAAACGTGCGCAAATGAACTTGATGAATACCCTTATAACTCGACTGCATTGGCAGCGAATCCATTGTTACCACATATTTGGGATAATGGTCCGCTATTTCCATCAAGTTGCCAAATTCGCGCCTGACGGCGGCATCATCATACAGCATATAAGCAACCTGAATGTAAATGCGCTCATTGCCGCGTTGCGCCACGAAATCAATCTCCTTGCCATGGGTATTCCCCACGTAAACAGAATAATCATGGTGCAAAAGATGCAGAAAAACGGCGTTTTCCATCAACTTGTTAATTTCGTTTTGCATATTAAAGCCGCGAATGGCGTTTCGCAGGCCCAAATCTTCAAAATAGTATTTCTCACCAATCTCAAACACTTTCAATCCGTTAATATCTATCCGCCGGGTGGGGTACACAAAAAAAGCGTTGCTCAGGGCCCGCAGGTAATTGAGTACGGTTTGTGTGGGCATATTTATTTTTTGCGATTTGAGATATTTGCTGATATTGGCTGCCGAAAACAGATTACCCACGTTGTCAATGAGGTAAATTACCAAGTTTTCGAGAAAAGCGACATTGCGGATATTTTCGCGCGCTACAACGTCTTTCAGCAAAATGGAAGAATACACGTTCTTTAGGTATTCAAACGATGGTTGTTGTTGCAAGTCAAAATTGTCCAGAAAAGGCATTCCGCCCAAGGTGAGAAAATGGGTAAGACTTTCATCGCTATTCTCTATGTTGTTGAATTTGAGAAATTCTGTATAGCCCAGCGAGTGTATTTTAAATTCTATGTACCGTCCGGACAGGAGAGTTGCCAGCTCGCCCGAAAGCAGGTTTGCGTTGCTCCCGGTGCAATATATATCGCATCGCTCTTCATTGAGCAGGCTTCGCAAACAACGCTCAAAAGAGCTTATTTCTTGAATTTCGTCAACAAACAAGTAATTGTCCTTTTGCGGATTCAGTTGAGACAAAACGTAGTTATATAGTTCTTTGTCGTTATTAATCGGGGAAAATCCCTCAAGCTCTTTGTCAATATAAATGATATGCGAGTTTTCATTCCGCACTTCGTCCATAAGCTGCAGCAGCATATAGCTTTTCCCTGTTCTGCGTTGCCCCACAAGAACTTTTATAAGGGATTTATTGACGAAGGGACGGATTTTCTCTAAATATAAAGGACGTGAAATATATCTCTTTGTCATTTTTGTAATTTATAACAGAAACTTTCGGCAAATATACCAAAAGTTTCAATTATAACAGAAGCTTTTGGCAAAAAAGACTTTTCGGAGGGGACTCAAAATATGAATATAAAACATTTTCGGGCCCGCAAATGAATGACGAGAAGCGGCGATTTAACTACGTTGACTTCAATTCCCTATCGCCGTATCATGAAGTGAGAAATAAAATACGAACAATAAAAAGGCGAATCGGAATTGGCTAAGGCCGAACGGTATTTCGCATCACCCAAAATTAACGCGATTTGGAAATCGCATCACCCGATATGATAAAACAATATTTCAAACAAATTATCCAACTCTGGAAATCCAATCCGCTTTTCAGCCTTATTTCGGTATTGGCAACGGCGTTCACCATCGCTTTCGTGATGACGCTGTATATGGTCTATGCTTTTCGCACGGCGGATATGGCACCTGAAATCAACCGCAGCCGCACATTCTATTCGGGCGACGGTTATTCTTATCTGACCAAAGACCGTTCGAACGCCAATAGGGGAATGTCGAAAAGCGTGGCGGAAAAGATTTTTGGTAATCTGAAAAATGCCGAAACCGTGAGCTATATCGTCAACAAGGGCGAAGGTGTCGGTTTTGTGGGCACAAGCCCCGCCAATCGCGAAAAGCGCATCGTCAGTCCGGTGGACCCTGACTATTTCCGGATTTTCAGGTTCGACTTCCTGGCGGGAAATCCGTTGACGGACGAGCAATTCGACGCCCAATCGAAAGTGGCCGTCATAACCGATAAGCTCGCTCTGGGTTTATTCGGCGGCGTGGACGAGGCGATGGGTAAAACCATCACCATCGGCTTTAACGACCATCGTGTGGTGGGCGTGGTAAAATCCGTCAGCTCGCTGTTCAACAAGGCATACAGCGACGTGTGGATTGTGGCCGACAAGCTTTCCATGGACTGGGGACAGGAATACTCCGAAGGGCTGCGCGGGATGTGCCGGGTGGTGGTTCTTGCCAAAAAGGGGGTGTCACCCGGCAAACTGCGGGCGGAGATAGAGGAAAACATCAAGAAACTGAACGACGGCTTGCGCGACTTCACTTTCGAGTTGAAAATGAGTTCCCATCCGCAAGCCAGTTTTTTCGGCGACAATATAGCCCATCCGGCAAGAATCATCGTGATTCTCATCCTTATCCTGCTCGTTGTCCCGGCGATCAACATGTCGGGCTTGCTCTCCACGCAAATGAAAAAGCGGAACGAAGAGATCGGTGTCCGCAAAGCGTACGGTGCAAGCAATGGGCAGGTGGGCAGGCAGTTACTGTTCGAGAACCTGATGCTCACGCTCGTTGGCGGCGTGGCCGGCCTGCTGCTCTCCTTCGCCGCGGTAGCGCTGTTCAAAAACAGGTTACTGGCAGATCTGATGACAGTAAACGCCTCGGAAAGTTTCAGCCTGCCCGCGTCGGCTTTTTTCAACCCGTGGCTGTTTGTGCTGATGCTGCTGTTCTGTCTGTTCATCAATCTGTTGTCGGCCATTGTTCCCGTGTGGAACGCATCGCGGACAACCATCATCGAAACCATAAAAGGAGCATAATCGTATGTGGAAATCAGCATTCAAACAAATCTGGAAAAACCGGAAATCAAATTTCTGGATATTCGTCGAAATATGGGTTGTATCGGTTTTGTTGTGGTACTGCGTGGATTTTATGTACGTGGTTATCCGCAAAAACCTGGAGCCGATGGGTGTCAACACCGAACACGTCTATCGGCTGAACTTAGGGGCGCACCAGACAAGGCAGTTCGACAGAAACAATACCGACAGCATCGATTATTACTGGATAGACCCTTTCCTGCAAGTGAGAAAGCTGGTGGAAGCCTATCCGGGCGTGGAGGCAACGGCTTATTATACCGGCACAAGTATTTTCAGTCAAAACGCCATATTCCAGGGTTATACGGCGGACGAAAAAAACGCTTACGGAGCCAAAATCAGGTACGTGAGCGAGGGCTACGACAAGGTTTTTAAAGTAAAGATGCGCGACGGCGGTTTTACCGGTTGGAATATCGCCACCTCGCCGCAAGGAGCGGTGGTCTCGCCCGAGTTGGCGGACTCGCTGTTTCATTCGCCATCGGTGATCGGCAAAACGTTCCGCGATTATTACGAACCCGATTTGACCTATCGGGCAACCGGCGTATCGGCGCCGATGAAATACGACAGGTACGGACGTTACGAACCGCTCATTTACACCCCGCTCAATTACAAAAGGTTTGCCTACTCCGTTCCGGCCATCGCCGTTCGGGTGAGCCCCGCAGCCGATGTTCCCGGATTTGCCCGGCAGTTTACGGACGATATGAAAAGCAAACTCAATATCGGTCCTTACTACCTTTTCGGCTTCATGTCCTACGATTTCCGTTCCGAAGTGGCAGATATCCATAGCGGGATCAGCAGCTACGTACGCATCATTACCGGCTTGCTCGTTTTCTTTTTGTTTATCGTCTTTCTGGGAATGTTGGGGACGTTCTGGTTCCGGATGGAATCGCGGCGCGCCGAAATCGGGCTGCGCATGGCGTTGGGAGCAAGCCGCAAAGGGGTGTTGAACTACATCCTGTTGGAGAGCATGATTGTATTCGCGTCGGCATTTATTCCCGCGTTTATCGTGTGCGCCAATCTCGCTTTCTGGGATGTGACCTACACGTTCAACGATGCCATGGACTACACCCGAAGCCGGTTTTGGATCACCCAGCTTTTTACCGCCGCAATCATGGCCGGGATCATCCTGCTGGGTGTCCTGATTCCCGCCCGCCGGGCATCGCGGGTGCATCCGGTGGAGGCGTTGAGGGAGGAGTAATATACGACGTGGAGACTGGGCAACTTGGAGAGAGCATCAACCGAATGTTACAACATTCACAGTCCGCAATTTCCGCAGAGTTGTTACAACGTCTTAACGTCCTTATATGATACAAAGTAAAAATAAAATTTATGCGATTTAGAATTCGCATCACCCGATATGAACAACTTATACCACATTCTAAAAAGTATCTTCCAAAAGCGATTTTTGGTAATTGCCTACATTGTGCTCATAGCACTTACCGTAATGTTTGTGGCGCAGCAACAACTTCGGATAGACAGCATTGGCGCCAACAACCCGAATGAACCGTTTGTGAATCGCAGTTTATATCTTGCGAGCGTAGAAATAATGTATCCCGATAACCGCACGCAAACGATTTTTGCCGGATTAAAACTCTGTAAAAGGATGAAAGCGATGAAATCGCCCGAAAAGGTATCTTTTTTCACGTGGGTGCGTTATTGGGAGGTGTTTGAGAACGGAAGAATAAACCGGATTCCGTTTCGCGCTACCGATGGCGTTTATTGGGACGTTATGAAGTTTCGTTTCGTGGAAGGGTTGCCTTATTCCGAGAAAGACGTTGCCGAAAATAAGCCGTTGGTGGTTATTTCCGAAACATCGCGAAAACGGTTCTTTGGTAATGAGACACAGGTTGTTGGAAGGCAGATTGAAATAGAAGGACTTCGGCTTACCGTTTGCGGTGTAGTAGAAAATGTACCCTATTCGTCCACGTATGCCTTTGGCGAATTTTGGATGCCTTACACGGCGTGGGGCGGAAAAATTCACGGCGACAGTTCGGCGTACGACGAAAATGCAGTACAAGGCTTGTATCTCGTTCAAACGCTTGCCCGCAAACGGTCGGATTTTGCCCAAATTCATCGGGAGTACAACTCTCTCATTGCCGGACTAAACAAGGAAATGGAGCCCGAAATGAAAATAACACGGGCGATGATAAGTACCCGGATGAACGATTTTTTCGGGAAAAACAAAAACCGGGACAAATATCAATTTTCGGCAGCCGATATCTGGCGAAACTACCTGTCCACTTTGGGGTTGTTACTGGTTCCGCTACTGGCACTGATGTGCCTGAATTTTGCGCGTGCCAACGAAAGCAGCACCGAGATAGGTATCCGCCGGATGGTAGGTGCGGGAAGACTTGAAATTAACGGCGAACTGATTATCGAAAACGCGGTCATTATCTCAATCGGGATTGTGTTGGGTGTTTTTCTGGCTTACTTGACCGTGTATCTCTATCCGGTAGTCTTTATCAGCGGAGCCGATGCCGGTAATTTTGAAGGCGGCGCGTGGCTCTCATTCACTTGGCGTATGCTGTCGCACTTGCTGCTCACGCTCGTGGTATTTTTAGCCGCCAGTGTGGCACTGCCCATCGTACGCGTCAATCGTCAATCTGTTTTAAACCTATTGAAAGGAGACGAATTATGATTTCACACATCCTGCGAATTATCAGCCGCAACAAAGTAACAACTCTTTTGTCGTTTCTACTGCTTTCGGCAGCCGTATTGGTAAACATCCTGTCAATCGGCGGAATGATGCAGCGGCTGCAGTATTACTTCCTGCCCCGCGGGTATGAACTAGACAACATCGGTATTCTATATGCCGGAACCAAAAATAAAGATCAGGCAACAGATAGTATCCGGGACGTGGAGTTGTATAATCGGTTGAAAGCATCACCTTACGTGGAAAAAGTGTCTTTCGGAACACCCAATTTAATTTACAATTACAACAGAATCAGCATAAAAGGACACAGCGACACCATTTTCTCGGCATATCCGCGACGTGGCGATGAAGAAATGGCAGACTTGATGGGGATCAGGATGTTACACGGTCGTTGGTTGCGGCCGTCCGACCATATTTCTAATGGTATAGTGGTTACACCCGAAATGGCGAAACTTCTTTTCCACGAAGAAAATGTGACAGGGAAATCATTTGAATATGAAGATAATAAATATGCTATTGTGGGAGTATGCAACTCTATCCGGCAAAGTAAGCAAAGTAATTTTTCGCCGTCTTTCTTCTATTACGAAAAGCCAGACGGTGCTTTTACCATTCGCACAAAAACAGGAGAGGAACCGGCTTTTTCCCGTTCGCTCGAAAATCTGTTGGCATCGGCTTACGGCATCAACAATTATATTATTTCTTATGAAACCATTTCCGATAAAGAATTAGCCGTAAACCTCTATGCATATATGTTTCTGCTTCAGTTTCTATTATCGCGCGTGTTTATGCTTTTGGTCGCGTTGCTTTCGTTTGTGGCCGTTATTTGGTTTACCTCCGAACGCCGAAAACAGGAATGGAGTATTCGATACGCCTTAGGGCGTTCGAAACCGCAGCTAATCGGTTACATTTTTCTCGAAAACTTGGTGATATTGATGGGAGCTTTTGTTTTTGCCCTTGTGGTATTTTTTGCCATTCGTTATTTTGGAGTAGAAACATTTACCGCCAAACTCACTTTGCCTGCTATTGCAGTAACCGCATTTCTGATGCTGATTTTCCTTTGGATCGGAATATGGATTCCTTCACGCAAAATCAAACAGTTGGATATTTCTGAATTATTGAAATCAGAATAGTAGTGATGTGCTAAATCTCTACAATACCAAATAAAAAATAAAAAATAAAAAGATAAATTATGCACTCAACAATTATTCATAGTACTCAAAAGATATTTCAGATTTTTGGATTTAGGGAAAATACCAAATTCCAGATAGCAAATCCCAAATACTTAATAACTCTACTTTTTGTGTTCATCATGGCAACGGGAGCATCGGCGCAACAAACGCTGACGCTTCCCGAAGCCATTGAACTGGCGCGTTTGCAATCGGTAGATGCTGCCGTGGCGCTCAATCAGCTTAAAACATCGTATTGGGAATACCGCACGTATCGTGCCGACCTGCTGCCTGAAGTTAATTTTAGCGCCACGTTGCCCGATTATCGAAAAAGCTACAACTTATATCAATCCGAAGACGGGACATACAAATACGTACGAAACAACTCGTTACGAGTAACAGGTAATGTTTCTATCGACCAAAACATCTGGTTTACGGGCGGGAAATTATCGGTAAACACATCGATGCAATTTGTCGATCCGCTCAACACGGCTGGTGCAAACCGTTATTATATGACCGTTCCGGTAGGTGTAACACTCTCACAGCCGATATTTGCCGTCAACAACATGAAATGGAAACGACGTATCGAACCCATTCGATACAAGGAAGCGCAAGCAGCTTACCTGGAAAATGTAGAGACGGTAACACTCAGAGCTATTATGTATTACTTTCAGTTACTGCTGGCTAAAGAAAACTTGAACATTGCTATGCAAAACAAGGAGAATGCCGACCGCATTTTTGAAATCGCACAAGCACGGCGGCAAATGGGGCAAATATCGGAAAACGAATTGCTACAATTGAAACTATCGGCACTGAAAGCTGCATCGAACCTTACCAAGGAACAATCGTCACTCAACGGTGCGATGTTCCGTCTGCGCTCGTTTTTGGGATTAAGCGAATCGGACAGTATCGATCCAATAATTCCCGAAATGCTTAATTATCCCGTTATAAATTACCAGGATGTACTTGCTAAAGCACAGGAAAACAACCCATTCGCTCAAAATATCCGTCATCGTCAACTGGAAGCCGACTATGAAGTGGCACAAGCAAAAGGCGCACAACGCGAAATAGACCTTTTCGCATCGGTTGGCTATACCGGACAAGAACAGTATTTTAAATCGGCATACCAAATTCTGATGGACTACCAGATAGTGCAGGTGGGCGTAAAAATCCCCATTCTCGACTGGGGAAAGCGGCGGGGACGCGTGAAAGTGGCGGAATCCAACCGGGAAGTGATTGCCAGCCGGTTGAAACAGGAGCAGATGAATTTCAATCAAGATATTTTCCTGTTGGTGGAGCAATACAACAACCAGACGGAACAGTTGCGCATCGCCCGCGAGGCCGACGAAATAGCGCAACAGCGGTACAAGACTTCGGTAGAATCGTTTATGATCGGTAAAATCAATACCCTCGATCTCAACGACGCGCAGCTCTCAAAGGACAATGCCCGGGCAAAATATGTTTCGGAAATGCATTTGTACTGGTACTATCTCTATCAGTTGCGCAGCCTTACGTTGTACGATTTTGAAAAAGAAACGGACTTGGATGCCGAGTTCGAAAAATTGGTAAATCGTTAAGAATGTTATGTATGGATAAAAATATCCCTATTCTTTGCTTATTTTGAATTTACAAATATCTTCGCTAACGCGACACACATTACCGTAATGACTGTTGCGTTAAATAAGACTGAAATGAAATTTTACGATAGAACATCTGACGTTGCGATATTACCACAAATATCCGTCACTTCTTCAATTATCTGTTTGCAGACCGAAACGCTCAAATCCACCTCTTTTCCGGCAACCAGCATATCGTCGGCCGTAGGCAAACCGTTGCCGTTTACGGTTGTGGTATGAAAACCGTTAAATCCGTCAGATGGCAGTAAATCATAAGCGGGCGATAACTTCCAACGGTTGTCTGAATATACAAAGGCGAAGTTTTTTGCGTGATCGTCCTTGTTTTCGATTACAACATTGAAAACCATTTGGCGAAATAACTTTTTCACCTCTTCCATATCGGAAGTGATGTAGCGGCAAAGTTTGAGCAAATCGATATAATCCAGACTCGGAATGCGGTAATCGGCGTGAAGCATTCCGGCATCACTATGAACGTGAATTTTTTGACCCGCAAGTGTGCGGTCGAATCGTTCTACGCCAAAGTATTTGTTTTCAAAGAGACGTGTTTCGGGCATCTCGATACCGCATTTTCTCGCCAAAAGCGAATAGCGGTATTCTGTTTCTACCATATTTGCAGGGTCATTACTTGCCCGAAATTTCACGAGCCACTCCTTTCCGTCGTGACAATAGAAGATTTTTGGGCGGGCGCCACCGGGTGAACCGCCACGAACATAAAGCTCCTCAAGACTGTTTTTGTCGTCGTTGCCGGAAAGCATTTCTCGTATTTCTTTAGAAATTACGTGTAAATCCGAATCTGGATATTCGGCAAAAACCGATTTGTCGGGCACGTATTCCAATGCTCCCCGCCCGTTGGAACCCACGAGCGATAAACGCTGCAAGAGGGTCAATCGGCGTACATCAACACCTACTGAATGCAGGTAGCGGTCAAGAAGTAATTGTCCCCAACCATCGGGAAGACTGTCGTCGAACACGCCGAATCCGCCCGGGAAGGGAGTTACTTTAGCGAGAAACAATTCTTGACGCAACGGCAAAAAAATGGCGATATGGACGTTCCCTTCGAAACAAATGCTGGATTGTATTCAAAAGCGCAGCGTCCTTCGGGTGTCAGTGCCAATTGTCCGACCAAGCGTTGATTCCAGAAGACGGATACGATGGATGAGGTATTATTCATTTCTTTTGCCTCTTTTTCGGGTGGAAATTATATTGCGTTCGCTTAAATCACTGATACTTCGGTAGGTAGGCTCGGGAAAGAGTTTGTCGAAATCGTCAACAGAGTTTAGCGCCATCGCCACCATAACAAGATTTCGTAACGATATGTCACCCGAAGTTTCAAAACGACGATACGTACCGTAGCTGATGCCCGCACGTGAAGCAAGTCCTTCTTGCGTAAGGTTCATTTCCAATCTTCTGACTTTCACTTTTGCCGATATGTTTTTTAATATTGTGTCGGCATTTCGGTCAATAACTGATAATATATTATCAAAACTACGCATAAATAAGCACTAAGTGATATTATATGAATAATTATAAAGATAGGTATTTTTGAATGACAAACCATACTTTTTTCGATTATTATTTGTAATTTTGACACTTACTTTTAGGTATTGTTTGGCAACCCCTTACAAGCCACCCCCTGTTTGCCGAAAGTCAGGCACAAGATAGGGAGCGGACTATGTTAAAAGTGTATCATCCCATTTTTTGAACGCAAAGTCGTTTCGGAATACTTGACGCTAAAAAAACAACTATGATTCTCATTATTGATGACGATGCTGCCGTCCGATCTTCGCTTTCGCTTTTGCTGAAACGTGCGGGACACGAATTCCATTGTGTGGCCTCACCTGAAGCCGCTCTGGCTTTCGTACGCCATACCACGCCCGATGTGATGCTGATGGATATGAACTTTTCACTGACCACCAAAGGCGATGAAGGATTGGATTTGCTGCAGAAAATGCAGGTTTTTTGTCCCGGTATTCCCGTTATACTTATCACGGCGTGGGGCTCCATAGCATTGGCTGTGAAAGGGATGCAGCTGGGAGCGTTCGATTTTATGACGAAACCATGGAACAACCGCCAACTGCTGAAATCGGTAGAAACCGCGCTCGATTTGGGATGCAAGAAATCGGTGCTTGACGATGTGCCTAAAACACGTAAAGAACTTGACTCTATGTACGATTTTTCAGCAATTATCGGCAAATCCGATTCAATGCTGAACGTGCTTTCCACCGTTGCCCGGATTGCCGATACAAACGCTTCGGTGCTAATCACGGGCGAAACCGGAACAGGAAAAGAACTTATTGCGGAGGCTATTCACAAAAACAGCGCACGCCGAAGCAGTCGTTTCGTGAAAGTAAATTTGGGCGGCGTATCGCAAAGTTTGTTTGAAAGTGAAATGTTCGGACATAAAAAAGGCGCTTTCACTGATGCTCATACCGACCGCACCGGACGTTTTGAATTGGCCGATAACGGCACCATTTTTCTCGATGAGATTGGCGAATTGGACAAGGCTTGTCAAGTGAAACTGTTGCGCGTGTTACAAGACCAAACCTTCGAGGTGTTGGGTGATAGCCTTCCGCGCAAGGTTGATGTGCGTGTGTTAAGCGCCACCAATGCCGATTTAGCGAAAATGGTTCATGAAAAAACGTTTCGCGAAGACCTCTTTTACCGCATCAATCTCATCCAGATACATTTGCCGGCGCTTCGCGAGCGAACCGAAGATATTCCGCTCTTGGCGCAATTTTTTGCCGACCGGCAGTCGTTGCAAAATCGTCTGTCAAAAGTCGAGTTCACGTCGGCAGCTTTCGAATTGCTGGAGAAAATGCCTTTTCGGGGCAATATCCGCGAGTTAAAGAATCTTATAGACCGTACTATCCTCGTAAGCGGTAAATCGATGATTGATGCTGCCGATATTCAGCTGCAAGACGATGCGGTGCTTTCAAATTCGCTGCAAACAATTCCCCTTGGTTTAACGCTGGAAGAAATGGAAATGCAATCCATTTTGCAAGCTATGGAGCAATGTGGCGGAAATCTGTCGAAAGTGGCGCGTACACTTGGAATAAGTCGCGCGGCATTGTATCGAAGAATGGAGAAATATGGGTTGTGATGGTGTGACTGGTGGATTTGGAGATTGGGCTAATTCGTACATCGTAAATCTAAAATCGTAAATTAAAATGAAGCTACGTGGCTATTTCTATATTTTGGCAATTCTATTGCTTCTGATTTTCGGGGTTACTTTTTACGAAACGCTGAGCAGCTTTTCATGGAAAGCAGTTGCCGTTGAAGTGATAATATTGGGCACGCTCTCTTATCTCTTTTTTTTCTACGGAAAAACGGTTCGTCCGTTGCAAAATATCGGTAGCGGTATGGATTTGTTGCGCGAGCAGGATTTCAGTTCACGCCTGCGTAAAGTAGGTCAGCTTGAAGCCGACCGCGTGGTGGAAATTTTCAACAAAATGATGGAGCAGTTGAAAAACGAGCGACTCAGGCTCCGGGAGCAAAACGAATTTCTCGATTTGCTCATTAAGGCATCACCCATGGGTGTTATTGTGCTAGATTACGACCATCGGATAGCAGAACTCAATCCCGCTGCTCTAAAAATAATGGGAATAAAGCGTCCGGAAGACGTAAAAGGACGCACTCTGTCGGACGTGAAAACCGATGTCCTCATCGACCTTACCCGCATCCCGATGCACGAAACCCGAACCATCAGCCTGAACGACGGTGCAGTGTACAAGTGCACACTGGAATCGTTTATCGACCGTGGTTTCCCGCGCCCTTTCTATCTTCTCGAAAGTCTTACGGAAGAAGTGCGGCGTGCCGAGAAAAAGGCTTATGAAAAAGTCATCCGTATGATTTCGCACGAAGTGAATAACACCACGGCCGGCATCACTTCCACGCTCGATACCGTTGGAAAGGAACTGGAAGACATCGCCAAAACTCAAGATTTGCTACAAACCATGCAGGTTTGTGTGGAGCGTTGTTATAGCATGAGCCATTTTATCACCAACTTTGCCGATGTGGTAAAAATACCCAAAGCGGAGCTTGTTCCAACCGATTTGAACGGTTTAATCCAATCAATGACCCGATTTATGGAAGTTATGTGCCATAATCGAAACATAAAACTCACTCTTCATCCCGACAGAAACCTACAACCGTTGCAATTGGATGCGTCGCTTTTTGAACAAGCATTGCTAAATATTATCAAAAACTCAGTCGAAAGTATCGATAAAGACGGCGAAATTATTATTAAAACCGATGCCGAATCTAACTCACTCGAAATTGCCGATAATGGCAAAGGCATAAGTAAGGATATTGAAAATAAGCTATTTAATCCGTTTTTTTCGAGTAAACCTTCTGGACAAGGAATCGGACTGCTTTTCATTCGTGAAGTTCTATCGCAGCATAATTGCCAATACTCGCTACGCACTTATCCCGATGGATTGACGAGATTTGTAATAAGGTTTTGAAAATTGGCTTTTCCCGATTCTTTCTCCCGGATTTTGGTCTGGTAGTATTCGTTGAGCTCCTGAAGATTATTGGGAAACGGGAAAACTGTCATTTATCAAATTAGACGATAAGATTCTTTATAAGGCCTCCGATATCAAACAGCTCCACGATCTGTACCTGTGAAATATGCCTAAAATAGCTATTTTCTGCTTTTACCCCAAAAACGAAAAAATCCCAACTATCATTGATAGTCTGGACTTCCCTTTATTCATAATCTTAATATTTTTGTACCGTTTGGGTGTTTGATACAAAAATAGCACTATTTTGGACTAATAACGACTAAATGAGGAACTGTTTAAATGGCTTACAATCGGCTTAAACAAAGAAAAACCCGCTTTGATGGCGGGTTGCGCAGTGATCCGCCTGGGGCTCGAACCCAGGACCCCATCCTTAAAAGGGATGTGCTCTACCTGCTGAGCTAGCGAATCAGCCTAAATGCTTTCTTGCAAAAGCGAGTGCAAAGATAAAATCTTTATTTTAATTTTCCAACTGTTAATGCAATAAAAAACGGTTTATTTTGCACACATACGGCTATGCGCCTTATATTCAAAATATTAATGGCGCGTATCAGTACCTGTAATGTTCCGGTTTATAGGGACCTTCCAAATGCACTCCAATATATTTGGCCTGCTCCTGTGTAAGTGTAGTAAGTTTCACGCCTATCCGTTCCAGATGCAGCCTCGCTACCTCTTCATCAAGATGCTTAGGCAAGCGATATACACCCGTTTCGTAATTATTCTTCCAGAGGTCCATTTGTGCAAGAGTCTGGTTAGAGAACGAGTTGCTCATCACAAAAGAAGGATGGCCGGTGGCGCATCCTAAATTAACCAGACGGCCTTCGGCAAGCAGGAACAGTGAATTACCTGCAGGAAAAGTGTATTTATCCACTTGTGGTTTAATATTCAGATGTACAATTCCCGGGTAATTAACCAACTTGTCAACCTGAATCTCATTATCAAAATGACCTATGTTGCATACAATAGCCTGATCCTTCATCTGCAGCATATGTTCAATGGTCACCACATCACGGTTACCGGTAGTGGTTACAAAAATATTACCTTCTTTTACAGCTTCCTCCATGGTGGTCACTTCAAACCCCTCCATAGCGGCCTGTAATGCACAGATAGGATCTATTTCGGTTACAATCACTCTTGCGCCGTATGAACGCATTGAGTGGGCACATCCCTTTCCCACATCCCCATATCCGAGTACAACAACAACCTTGCCGGCAATCATCACATCGGTAGCCCTTTTAATACCGTCGGCAAGCGATTCGCGGCAACCATAAAGGTTGTCGAACTTCGACTTGGTAACCGAGTCGTTTACATTAATGGCTGGAACCAGCAGTTCACCTCTTTCCATCATCTGGTAAAGCCGGTGCACTCCGGTAGTGGTCTCCTCGGAGATTCCCTTCATCTCAGCCACAGTCTTGTGCCAACGCTGGTTGTCCTCTTTCAGAATCCGGTTCAAGGTATCGAGGATAGCCTGCTCTTCACGATTGGCTCCTTTCCTGTCTATAGTGGAGGAATCATTTTCGGCCCTATATCCCATATGTACCAAAAGTGATGCATCCCCACCATCATCAACAATCAGGTTAGGTCCCTTGCCGCCAGGGAAACGCAATGCCATCTCCGTGCACCACCAGTACTCCTCCAGTGTTTCACCTTTCCATGCAAACACTGGAACTCCCGCTGCTGCAATTGCTGCAGCGGCATGATCCTGGGTGGAAAAGATATTGCAGCTGGCCCAACGCACATCAGCACCCAACTCTACCAGAGTCTCAATTAGTACAGCAGTCTGAATGGTCATATGCAGCGAACCTGTCACACGAGCGCCCTTCAACGGTTTTTCCGATGCATATTTTTTACGTATCGACATTAAGCCGGGCATCTCATGCTCAGCAATATCTATCTCTTTCCTTCCAAAATCAGCTAGATTAATATCCGCCACTTTATACGGAAGATCGGGGGAATAATTATTATTCATATCAGTTCATCTTTGATTTATCAATTTTTAAGGATGCAAAGTTACAAAAATTACGGAATGTTTTTACCTTTGGTATTAAGAAAGGTTCTAAAAAGAGGATAGACCTGTGATAATGTACAAAACAGGGTAAATATGAAGATCATCTATTCCAGTTTTCTACCGTTGAAAGGGTTCAGGGCAATCAACCTGTTT